>NZ_CALUWV010000020.1 GCF_944324575.1 uncultured Mailhella sp.
AGGGGAACTTCGCGTTTCATGGCGGCAACCTGGTTGAAGGTGACGGGGCGCAGGCCCGGGAAGAAGGACGGCGAGGGGCGGCGTTTGCGTTTGCCGACACGACGACCGGAGGGGCGGGCGCGGGGACGAGCGGGGAGCGGAAATCCGGAAGGCTTTCGTTCCGGGGCGGCGCACTGTGAGGCGCGGAGCGTGGCGGCGGAAATGCGGCGGTTTCGTGCTTCGGGGCGGCGCGGGGAGGGCCGCAGGTTTTCCGCACTGCTTTTTCGCCGAAGCCACGGGAAGGAGCGTATAAAATCTTCTGTGGATTTTTCCGCTTCGTTCCTTCGCAGTCACGGGGCCGCGCGGGGCGGTGTGACGCGGGGGGCGGCGTTCGCGTTTGCCGTCACGACTGACGGAGAGGCGGGGGCGCTGTTCCGCCGTTCTTCCGGCCGGGGCGGCAGGACGCGGTGAACACGTGGGCGGCCCGCTGCTTTTCAGGGGACAGGCACAGCCTTGCACAACCTTTCGGGGCGGCGCAGGCCCGTGCTTTTGCCCGGCGCGGCGCATTCCTGCGTTCGGCGTCTCGCGCGTTTTTCTCCGGCGTTCCCGGGAGGGAAAGGCCGCGCTACAGCTTTTCCCACTTTTCAAAGCGCGGGCACGAGCCGCCCGAGAGCATGGCCGTCTTTCTGACAAGGCAGGGCGAGGGCGCAGAATCGCAGCGAATCCGCACCACGCCCCGGAAGACGTGCACTTCCGGTTCGCGGCGGCCCGTCCACCAGCGGCACGCGCCGCACTTTCGTTCGTGGGGAAAAATGGTGTTCACCGGCATGGAGAATCCTTATGGGAGCAGAGCATCTGACAGCAGGGACACGATGGTCATGACCGGTCATCGGCTCCTCGGAGCCTGCGGCCGCATGACCCCGCCGGCCGGAACCGGCATCAGACCGTCAGTCACGAAAAGCCCGTGAGACACCCTTCAGCGTGGAAGGCTGGGAGGCTCTTCGGCGTGAACGGCTGACAGCCCGGATGGTATATTGTGATATACACCCCGTCAAGGCGCACGAGGCCAGAAGCCCTGCGGCGCAGCGCCGTGCGGCCTGCGGCAAGGGTTGAAACAGGCCCGGGGGGAGTGCCTTTCGGGAAGAGCCCCGGGGGACAGACCGGCGTCCGGGAACAGCCGTCGACGCTTGGCCCTGACTCTGCGGAACGGGGCATGGCGGGACAAGCGTTCGGGAGGGCGCAGCGCCGGGCGGGGCGACGGAATGCTCCCCGATATGAGCGGGGCGGGGGAGTCGGACGAAGGACGGCGGGCATCGTTCCGGGACGCTGTCTGTCTACCCAGTGGTGGACGACGGGCAAAAAAAAATGATTTCTTCCGGTCACGACGCGTTGTCTTGCAGGGGAAGGAAGGCTACATTTTTTTGAGTAAGGACATGCGCAAAAAGAGATGCGCGGGTCATTTCAGCATTTCGAGGAAAGGACGAGACATTGTGAGCAACGTGCAGCAACAGTTCACCATAGGCATCGTGGGAACCATGAGCGCGGGCAAGTCCACGCTTATCAACGCGCTCATGGGGCGGGCGCTGCTGCCGGCCCGCAATCTGGCCACCACGGCGGCGGCCACGTTCATCCGACATGACAGCGAGGCCGCGCAGTTCACGGCCCGCGCGGCCTGCACCAGGGAGGCGCTGGAAGACGCCAGTTTCGAGCCTGCGGACAGGGAGCTGCTCGACGCCTGGAACGATGCTTTTCCCTTCATTGAGATACGGGGCTGCCTTCCCTTTTTGCGGGACGCGGGCATTCATGGCGGCGTGACGTTTGTGGACACGCCCGGGCCGAACAACAGCATGAACGAGCGGCACGGTTTGACGACGCGAAGCGTGCTGCAGTCCGGGGACATTTCTCTGCTTTTGTATGTGTGGAACGCTTCGCAGCTGGGCACATGGGATGACAGGAATTTTTTGCGCGAAGTGGAGGCATGGCGGCAGACATCGCTCGTGCCGGAACTTTTCGTGCTCAACCGCATGGACCGCTTCGATCCAGAAAAGGAGAGCCTGACGGAAAGCCTCGAAAGGATGCAGCGCTACCTTGCGGAAGAGCATGTTTCATTCCCGCAGATCACAGGCACAAGCGCCCGTCTGGCGTTGTATTTCCGCACGCGGGAGGCGCTTGGCCCCCGGGAGAGGGAAAGACTGGAAGATTTTGTTGAAGCGTGCGGCCGGTCCGGGGATTTTTACGAAAGGGCGTACGTCAATGTGGATTCCGTGCTCGACGGAGCGTTCACGGAGCTTGTGGGAACGCTGAAGCGTGAGCACAGGATGCAGGAGCTTTCGTTTTTGAACACGGGCGTGCCCATGCTTGAGGCCGTCATTCTCGATCATCTCCGCAGACTGTGTCCCAGGATTGTGTCCCAAAAAGGAGGAAGAGGCATGCATCAGGTCGTCATGAAGCATAATCCCTATATCAGAACCACGAGCGTGAGCGTTGACGGCGAGGACTGGAAAAATTCGCCGCTTCTGCAGCACACCATAGGCAGGGAAAGACTGCAGACCTGGATAGACGTTCTGCCGGAGCATCTCAAGCAGGAACTGAACACGAGCGAGCCCATAGAGCTGCATTTTTACGGCACGCCGCAGGACTGCGAGGATGTGGAAAGCTGCTTTGAAGCGGCGGGCGGCTTTAAGGTAACGACCGAAAGTTCCCGGGCGGCTGAGCCGGAGACGAAGCGCGAGCAGCTTATGGAACTTTTTGAAACGCTGCAGAAGGGGCCTTTTGATGAGTTCAGGGACAAAGCGCTGGCGGACAGTTTCCGCAGCGAGATGGGCCCGAAGTTTGAAATAGGCGTCATTGCCACCATGAGTTCGGGCAAGTCCACGCTTCTCAACGCCATCATGGGAGAGAACATTCTTCCCGCGCGCAACGAGGCCACCACGGCCGTCATTACGCGCATCCGGCACGATCCTTCGGTTCAGAACGGTTTTCTGGCCCGTTTCGCGGCGTCGGAAGAGGAGCTGGAAGAGGCGGACTTCGTTCCGGCAAGTCGGAAACTTATCGACGGCTGGAACGACGAGCCCGGGCAGCATCGGATCATTGAGCTCGTGGGGTGCCTGCCCATGCTCCGGGACTTCAAGAGCCCTCTGACGCTGGTGTTCACGGACACGCCCGGCCCGAACAGCAGCACCAACGCGCAGCATGAAGAATGTACCATGCGCCTGCTGGAAGGTCAGGAACAGGCCATGATTCTTTATGTGTTGAACGTCCAGCAGCCCTGCGTCAATGACGACGCAAGGCTGCTGGACAATGTGAAACGCGTGATGAATCGCGGCGGCAGGCAGGGGCACGACCGCTTTCTCTTCGTGCTGAACCAGATGGACGCCATTGATCCCGACAACGGCGAGAGCGTTTCCCGCACTGTGGAAAGAGTCGTAAGCTATCTTGCCGGGCACGACATCCGGCATCCGGTGTATGCCTGCGCGAGCGGCATGGCGGCGAGAATAATACGCTGTCCTGATGCTACCGAGAAGGAGCTCGGAGAAGTAAAAAGCTTTTTTAAGGAGGTGCAGAGGCGTGACGCGCTGCATCTTGAGCGATTCACCAACGCGAGCCTCTGGGTGCGCCGGGAAGTGGAGGAGCAGATGAACCGCGCCGAACGTGATACCGACAGGGCGCTCGTACATTCGGGCATTCCCACCATTGAGGCCATCATCCGCGAATACCTCTACAAGTACGCGCTGCCCATGAAGATAGCCTCAGGCTACGATCGCATAAAAGGCCGGTTCGACGCGCTGGCCGACATTACCGAGCTTGAAAGGGAAGCCGGTTCCGACAAGGAGAAGCTCGGGAAACTGTCGCAGGAAATCAAGACGATACAGGAGCGGCAGAAGGACAGGGCGTTCATGGATTCCGCGATACAGGGCTTCTGGAAGATGACCGTGACGGATTTTGCCTGCTACAGGGACATGAATGTCCGCATAGACCAGATGTATGCCGATTTTCAAACGGAACTCGGAAACTATTCCCCAGAGGTATATTCTCAATATGTAGCGAAACAGATAAGAGACGACATACTCGACCTGGTGCAGCGGAATCTTGACGGCATGGGACGGGAGCTCCGCGGCACGTTTTCCGAAATCAAGCTTGAATGTCAGAATGTCATCATGACGTATTATGCGGAGTATCTGAAGAAGCTCGGCGAGGGCACGAGCTCTTTCAGCAGCTTTCTGAAGGATATGCAGAACAATTTTTCTCTTGACCTTCAGGCCGATGTCAAAGGGATAGACGTCTATTCCAAAACGGAGGAGAGGCAGGTGGGAATCGAAAAAGTATGGGACGGAGTATGGTACAATCCGCTCACATGGCTCGACTTCAAGATGGTTCCAAAAGTTGAAAAAGTCACGGTCTATGAAACGGCACGGATGATCAACGACGTGAAGGAACAGTGCAGAAAGACGATGATGAAAGCCAGCCAGGCGTTCAATCAGGCATCGGAAGACATGATGCGGAACATCATCAGCGAGTCCGTGAAAAAGATCAACGCTGCAGACGCCTATATGCGCAGGAAGTTTGGCAGCCTCGACGCCATGAATCAGGATAAGGAAATGATGGAGCGTCGTATCAAGGAGCTGGACGACGAGATACGCTGGCTGAAGAGCATGAACGAGCAGATTTCTGCCGTGATGGAGATATGACCATGAGTGCAGGCATGTTGCGGCCCGAAGTGCAGCGTGAAGCGGATCGCCGCCTCATGGCATGGCAAAGGGGCGATGAGACGGCCCTGAAGACGCTGCTTTTGAGCCTTCTGGACGAAAGCTGTCCGCAGGCGGAGGCGTGCGCCCGGTATCTGGATGAAAAGACGGGCAAAGCGCTGTTTGAGCCGGATGACGGCGCAACGCAGCGCCCGGAACTGTCTTCGGTTACCATGAAAGATTACCGCTATCTGACGGGACGCCTTTTGCGGAATTTTTCCCGCGAGACCTTTGAGGCCGCCGTTCAGGCGGGCAGCAGGCTCGATGAGGTGCGCGCCGACAGGCTTCCCGCGTTTCTTGCGCCCGAGCCTGCGGCCTCATTCCAAAATCGGGGGAATCTTCAACGAGAATCACAGGGACAGAGCGACGCTTCCCAAGGGCATGACCGGCCTCGTCAGGAAGAGCGTGGACACTCTCGAGCAAGGCTTTTTCTCATCGCAGGAGCCGTTCTCGTCATTCTCCTCATCGCCGGAGCCGCGTTCTGGCGTTGAGAAGCAGAGAGCCAGGCAGGTTTCCCCGCCATCGGGAGCTCCGTCCGGGCCGATCAGATCGACGGAACGGGGAGTCTGCCGGATGCAGGAGTCGTCAGCCCGCAGCAGAACCGCTGAGTGGCGGCAGGCTCCCGCCCCTGAAAACGACAGGTTTCGGGACTTTTCCCGGGGCGTGAGCCTCGCCGAGGCGCAGGGGCCATCGCACGGCGACATCCGCAGCGAAGCAGAAGATGCGGGAAGCTTTGGAGCCGTATCCGGCGCATTCGTGGCCGGGACGTTTGGGAGAGAATCCGGCGCTTCGCCGAGCTCAGGGGCCGTCACAGAGCCCTGTGGCGCATCGGCAAAGGAGCCCGTCACGATGCCTCCGCAGTCCTTCGGCGCAGCGTGCGAGGCGTCGACTGCGGCGTGTTCCGGGGACGTGCGCGACATGCTGGATACATGTCTGGAAGAAGTCCGGAATATCAGTCGTCGTCACAGGGCAGGGGAAGCCTGGCGGAACATCGCAGCCGATATCCCTGCGACGGATAGAAAACTGTACGAACTTGTCGACGCCATGACGCATGCCTTCCCCGGTCATGCTGCGGCAAAGGGTGTCGTTCGCCTGCTGAAGGAGGGGCAACAAAAACTGCGCGCCATGACGGGGCCCTCTTCCTATGATGAAGCACTGTTCAACAACGCGTTTGATGCCCTCATGCAGGCCCAAAAAATATTCCGCACCCTCGTGAAGTAGCCGTATGTGCTCCGGTCTCCACCGGGGAAACGTAGAAAAGGAAAAATCATGGAACAGGGAAGCATTCCTGAAAAAGAACGGTCGATGAAGACGCAGGCCGTGGCCGAGCTCAAGCTTCTTCAGGCCGTGTCCAAAGCGTACACTCTGGAACTTCAGTCCTATCTGCCCATGCTCGACGGGCAGCGGGCCGAGCAGCTCTCGTCGAGCGCCGCGCTTCCTGCGGGCAGGGTCAATGCCGTGCGCGTCATTGAAGTGTCGACCATCATGTACGACAAGCGGGAAAGCGCGCTGGACAGCCTGTTCAACATCCTTGCCGCCATGGGCGAGCATTACGGCGTGGGGCTCATGCTGCGCGGCGGGAGAGAAAAGTGTTCTCTGTATCTCGTCACAAGGGTGTATGCCGAACGGTTTTCGGCCGTCACCGGCCACGGACTGCTCTCGCAGGGCATGACGGGACATTTTGCCGGGAGCCGCCTGCGCACGCTCAGCAATGAGGAGGCGCAGGGGCTTTTGAACCGCTGCTTCCCCGAAAATGTCCGCAACTGGGGAGTGTGTTCTTCGTCCCTGGTGCCGAACCTCAAGCACGATGACAACATGACGACCTTCACGCAGTCGCTCGACCGGCTCATCGACGCCATGGCCGGACGGGAATACACGGCGCTCATCCTTGCCGAACCTCTGGGACAGGACAGTCTCGACGTCATGCAGCGGAGCATGGAGAACACGGGCACGCTTCTTTCGCCTTTGCAGAAGCGTTCGTTCACGGTGTCGCAGAGCAAGGGAACCAGCAGCGTGACCACGATTTCCCGCACGATCACGCAGGGCATCAACGAAAGCGTCACGCACAGCCAGAGCCATGCCAGAACGGAGTCCTTCAGCAGTAGCCGGGGCACGAGCACGTCCGAGGGAACGTCGGAAAGCACAGGTACCAGCGTGTCCGGCACGCTGAGCCATGCCGTCACCACGGCAGTGTCGGCAGGAGTGGGCGTTTTTCTGCCCGTCGGGGGCATGGTCGGCGTGAGTCTCGCCAATACACTCGGGCAGTCGGTCAGTCTGGGGAAATCCTGGTCAAAAGGCTCTTCGCACACCGAAACTCAGAGTCAAAGCAGTACGGAGAGTAAGGGCACGACCGACACGACGGGCAGGTCCAGGACCTCGGGAAAGAGCAGAGAGGAGAGCCTGGGCGGCTCTTCTTCCAGCGGCTCCACGCAGGAGCAGGGAACGAGCACCATGGTGGAATTTTCCGACATGGGCATCTGCCGCTTCCATGACCGTCTGGAAGAGAAGCTCGACCGTCTGGACGACGTGCGCGCCTGCGGGGCCTGGTCTGCGGCCGCCTTTTTCGTGGCCGCCGATCACAACGACGCCGCCGTGGCCGCTTCGCTGTATCAGGGCATGATGCGCGGTCAGGAATCCATGAAGAACGCCTCGGCGCTGCTGCACTGGCAGGCGGAGGGCGCGCAGTCGGTCATGGCGTGGCTGCGCGAGCTGCTTCTGCCGCGCTTTAGCTTCGACAAGCTCACGGTCACGCCCGGCGTTCCGGTGTCCAGCCGTGAGCTTGCGCTCATGATGTGCCTGCCGCGCAGGTCCGTGGGCGGCGTCACCGTGGTGGAGTCCGTGGGCTTCGGCAGGGAGGTGCGCTCCCTTCGCGAACTGCCGCAAGGCGCATCCCGGCGTTTTCTGTCTCTCGGCAGCGTGTATCACAAGAACAGGCAGGAAAAAGCACCCGTGACGCTCGATGTGGAAAGCCTGTGCCGTCATGTGCTGGTTTCCGGCACCACGGGCACGGGCAAGTCGCGCGCCATGCAGCATATGCTCTGCCGTCTGCATGAAATCGGCGTTCCCTTCCTCGTCATCGAGCCCGCCAAGAACGAATATCGCGGACTGCGCGGTCTGTCGGGCGTGAAGGTGCTGCGCGCGGGCAGCTTCGGCAGCGACGGGCTGCATCTGAATCCCTTTGTCTTTCCCGCAGGTTCCGGCGTGACGCTGAGTTCCCACGTCGATCGCGTGTGCGCGGTGTTCAACGCAGCCTTTCCCATGTATGCCGCCATGCCGCAGGTGCTCGAAAAGGCCGTGTATCAGGCCTATGAGAAATGCGGCTGGGACATTGCTTCGTCCCGCTCCGTGTCCGGCGCTTTGTTCCCCACCGTTGCCGACGTGGCCGAACAGGTGAAGGTCGTGGTGGAGGAAGCCGGATACAGGGGCGAAAGCTACGATACCTACATAGGCGCGCTGAAGGCCAGACTGGATTCCTTTGCCTACGGTTCGCTCGGCCTTGTGCTGTCCTCTTCGCCCGACGAGGAGACCTCCGCCGATGTGCTGTTCAACGGCTCTTGCGTGGTGAACGTGGCGGACATGGGTTCGCCGGAGAAAAAGGCCGTGCTCATGGGCGTTCTGCTCATGCGTCTTCAGGAACAGCGCATGGCGGAACGGCGCGATGAAAAGGCCCGGGGCAATCTTCTGCACGCCACGGTCATCGAGGAGGCCCACAATCTGCTTCGGGCCGCGGGGCCGGTCGTTTCGCAGGAAGGTTCCGGTTCCCGGCAGCAGGCCGTGGAATTCTTTGCCAACGCCATAGGCGAAATGCGCGCCTACGGCGAAGGCTTCTTTGTGGTGGATCAGTCGGCCTCGGCGCTGGACGCCTCGGTGCTGCGCAATACCGGCACCAAGATAGCGTTCAATGCGCCGCTTGAGGAAGACCGGAAGATTCTGGCCGGGGCCATGGCGCTCGACGAGCTTCAGCAGGAGGCGCTTGCCAGACTGCCGGTGCAGATTGCCGCGGTCAAGCAGAACGACTGGACCGAGGCCGTGCTGTGCCGCGTGCAGGACTGGTCGGCGCCTGAGAGCCATGACGAAGCCCTGGAGATGAAGGAGAACGCCGAAGAAAAGAGGCGCATCCGCGAGCGGCTCGTCATGCTTGTGGCGGAAGCGGCGGAGGGCGCGGGCGCGTCTCTGGACAGGGATGAAAAGGCGGCCCTGCACCGCTGGACGCAGCGTCAGGGCTTTCCCCGCGGGGTGCTCATTGCGTTGAAGAACATCATCGACGGCCGACCGTTTTCCGGGGATTGCCGGATGCTGTTCAAGGCTCTTCTCGGCATTGACGATCGCTTTTTCAGCTGTGCGGTTTCGGCGCAGGGCAGGGACAATCGTCTCATGATACGGCTTTCGGACGTGCTGAACAATGATCCGGACGTGAAGCGGATACGCAGGATTCTTGCGGACGGCGCAACAGGGAGTGGAAACGCATGATGGAAAAGGCATTGGAAAAAATGGCGGAGACGGCGGCAGGGGGAAAGGCTCCCGAGAGAGTGCCCGGTCTGGACGGCATGGAGGGCGGACTCCGCACGGAAGGCAGGCCCCATCTGGAACGCGTGCCATCCGATTCTGCAGAGTTCGTCAGGCCGGATCGCTTCGATGTGCCCGACTGGAAGGACATCCTGACGGGACAGGAGAGCGGTCCGAAACTGGAAGGATTCCTCCCGAGCAGCAACGGATCATGGGAGGGAGATGAAGGCGACAGCATCTGGAAGCCGGATCCCGACTACGTTCCTTTGAAGTCGAATCCCGAGGGAAGGACCTGGGAGGAGATCGAAGACAAGTACGGCATGGACGGCGTGGAATTCAGGGATGGAGAGCCGGACTTCAGCGAGATTGCCGAGGCCACCGTGGAGATAGACGACTTTACGGAGAACCGCGTTGAAAACTTTGCTCAGGCGGACAGCAAGCTCGCCGAGCAGTGGAATGCGGAAGGCCGCGACGGAAAGACGGACTGGACGGCCCGCGACGTGGCGGCCTACCGAAAGGAAAACAATCTCACCTGGCACGAGCGCAGCGACATGAAGACCATGGATCTCGTGCCTTCCGAGGTTCACAACAACATTCCCCATGCCGGGGGTATCTCGGCCAGGAAGCAGGGATGAGGAGAGAGGGCATGTACAGCATGAACGATGCCGTTTTAGGCAGGCTGGAATTCACCTACGTGTGGAAGGGAACCTGCAACGTCGAGTTTCTGGGCAAACGTCATGCGCTGACGCTTGCCGTTCAGGGCGAGCCGGACAAGCCCGTGACGGAGGCGCAGCGCCGGGCCTTTGAGGCCGCGCAGCAGCGTCTTGCCGACACGTCGGCCTTTCTTGAGCCGCTGCTTGCCTATTGCCGCATCGACGGCCCGGAAGACGGTCTGGACGCCGAAAGCCTTCCGTATGTGGTGCATCCCGAAACGCTGCTCATCACCTGGGAGGGCGGCTTCGGACTGCTTTGCAGCTACGACTATGACGAGTCGGAGCAGGGCATTGCCGTGTACGCGCCCTCGCCTGAGGATCGCATGCAGGCAGGCCCGCAGAGCGACATCCTGTAGGCTGTCCGCGGCGCGGAGACCGGCGGGGAGGGCAGGCGCGAGAGCGTCGTTCCCGGACACGGTGGAAGGCTTCCCTTTGCCGGGGGGCGTGCGGGACGCTCCCTTTTGCTCATCAGCGTCCTTTTCCTGCGGAGAGATGCGCGGGAGGGCGGGCAGTCCTCTGCGGAGGGGGAATAATCGCGCCCCGTAAGGGCGATGGCGCGCAGAAGTCTGCGGTCTACAGCTTTTCGTCGTCCGGACGGAGGGCGGCGAGCCTGCGTTCCACGGCTTGCTTCGAGCTGTTCGCGTAGCAGTAGGCGCAGAAGTGGCGACAGGTATTGTAGCTGCCTATGTCCTTGCTCGGCGCGCAGCCGCAGGCCGGGCGCTGGCCGGAATCCCTGACGCCGCGCAGCGGGATGCGCGCGTCCTTATCCGTGCTTCCTCGCGTTTCCGCGTCCGTCGCCCCGCGTGCTGCCGTTCCTCCGCGCGGGTCTCCGTTCGTCGTTCCCGCGATTTCGCCGTTCGTTCCCGTCGCTCCGCGCGGGTCTGTGGCTGCGTTGCTGGCAGATTCGGCCTTTTCCCCGTTGCCCGTTGTCACGTTCGACCTGTGGAGTGACCCCGTGGTCGCGCACGCCGCGCCCCGGCCGTCGTCCGTGCGCGCGCTCTTCGCGCCGTCCGGCGGGGCGGAGAACAGCGGGAGCTGCACGTTTTCGCGCTCCCTGCCGCACCAGCGCGCAAAGGTTTCGCAGTCCGGGCAGAGGCGGTGCAGAAGGGCAGGGTCCACGCAGCGGCTGCGCGCAATGCCGAGACCGCGCATGTCGAGCGGCTCCGCGCAGGCGGCAAGCTTCAGGGGGCGGGCAAGGGCGCGGTTCATTTCCGCCATGCCCCGGGCGATCTGCTGCATTTCCGCAAGGGTCGGGGGGCGGAAATCCGGGTTCAGCCTGCCGAGTGTCCGCGCCGTTTTCCGGTACCAGTCCACAAAGCTGAAAACCAGCGTTTCCGTGAACGGCGAAAGCGCTTCGGCCAGACGGCGGAGGCGCAGGAGCGTGTTTTCCACACTGAGGCCGCCGCCGAGAATGATGGGATCAAAGCGCCAGATCACGCGCTTTTTTCCCACAAGGCCGGAAAGTCGCCGGAAGGTTTCCACGCGCGCGGCAAGCGGCGGAAGATGGGGTTCGAGTCCTGTGCCTTCGTAGTCGTTGAGCGTGTATTGAACGTAGAACTCATGCCCACGGGCCGCTATTTCCGGAAGATAGGGCAAAAGCGGCGCGGGATGCTTGCTCCAGAACACGAAGACGCGGCAGGCTTCAAAGGAAATCCACTGCTGCTGCGCCGCGTTGAACGGGTTTTGCCACACGCACCATCCCGCACGCAGGCGGTTCATGAACCATGCCGCATGAAAGGCTGGAATGTCCGTGGCGCGGCTTGCCGAAATGACGAGCGGAGATACGGCCTTCCTTCTGCCCTGCGGCGTATCCATGATGCTTTCCGGCCATTTCATGAGGCGTCCTTGCTGTTCGCGCCGGGCGGCGCGGGCTTGTCCGGAACGACGCGGGGCTTCGGACGTGTCTGGCTGCGGACGTTTTCGCGTCGGCAAGGTCTGGCTCGTCGGCACGTTTCTGCGGCACGCTGCCGCCGTTCTCCGGGGCGTTTTGCCGACCGACGCCTCCGTCGTTTCTCTGTTTTTCCGTAGCTTTTCCCGAGTCCGGCGCTTCGGCGGCGTCCGGCAGAAACGCAGGGGCCGACAGAGAAATGGGGTCGATGCGGGAAGGGCGTCCGGCAGGCCGGAATTTTTACGGCGAAAGAGAGGCGTCGTCGTCTCTTCTGTCTCGTTCAGACGTGCGGGCCAGCGCCTGTTCGAAGAGAGCGTCCACCCATATATGGACATTTTTCCGCAGAGGCGTTGACAGCATCACGCCGTCAGCATACGTTTACTGGTAATATCAACCTGCTGAAAAGACAAGCGGAGTTCACCATGGCATATCTGTATGCACGATACTTTCACATAGACGGCGGCGAACACGGCATTGAAGAGTTTCGCGACGAAAGGTACATGGAGGAAACCGACGGAACGCCCTGCATTGAAATGGATCAGATGAACGGCGGCGTCGGATTCTGGCAGTATGCCGTCACGCAGGACCCCGTGGATGACCCTTCGGAGCTGAATTACTGGCAGGCCGTCATCGGCAACCGGCTTCTTACCGGTTCGGATGCCCTTGCCGAGGCCGCCGGAGAATACTTTGACGGCATTGCCGATGATTTGAAGGATATCGTCTACTATTCCGTGGCCGAGACGTCGGACATTCTGGACGAGATGGAAGCCTCCGCAGGCGAGGTGTTCGGTGAAGATTCCTTCCGCATGGAAGTGGAAACCGGCGTCAATCACCTGCTTCCCGTGGATGAAGACGATCTGGAAACCTTCGATCTCGACCGCTTCCACATCATTCTCGTGATGTACAAGTGCTGCGAAATCGACGATTCCCTGGTACGCCTGATTCCGCTTGAAGACTTTGAGCCCGACGGGGAATACGCCACCGTGGAAGAAGCCATGGACGCGGGGGCCGTGGAAAGCGTGTATGGGTTGGACGTGAACGCCCTGCCGCAGGAATATCGCGACGATCTCGAACAGATAGGGTACGAGATGTGCGACGAATTCCTCGATGATTTTGAACAGTTCGGCTATGTCACGGCCCTGAAGTGACGCCGCCTTTCCGCCCGTGCGGAACCCCGCGGCCTCGCGCAGGAAAGGAGGCCATTGCCGTCTGCGCGGCAGGCATGACGAAGCCTCATGCGCCGCGTGAACGGCGGGACGCCCCGGAATCTGCCGAACATCCCCTCAGACGTGCCCGGCATGCCCTGCCGGGGGCTTTCGTTTTCGCTTTTTTCCGAACGGCGTTCCCGGATGCCTGCGGCCCGGAGAGCTCTCCGGCCATGCCCTTCTTCGGGCTGCGCGGCAGGACGTCCGGCAGAGCGGAGCATCTGTTCCCGAGGGCGGCAGAAGTTCGGATGCGCGCGGGGCAGGGCGTTTCTTTTCGGGGGCGGCCATCATCCGCCCCCATGCTTTCGCAGGCTTGCGGCCTAGAACGTGAGCGTGTCGCCGTCGTCCGGCATGATTACCTTGTCCCACACGCCGCGTTCGGTGAGGCGCTTTTTCATTTCCGGTCGTGAAATGGTGGCATGGGCCACGGTGTCCAGATGGCTGACGATGACCGCTGCGCCGTCCGCCGCGCGAACCGTTTTTTCCACGTCCGCGTCGTCCATGATGAGACGGCCTTCATCGAGCAGCACCGCCGCGCAGGCGTTCACCACGATCACGCCGGGATGCCACGCGCGAATGTTCTTCTCCACCGCATCGTACCAGATGGTGTCGCCCGCAAGATACAGCGTCTTTTCGTCGGGATGATGGAATATCACCCCGCAGGACGGCCCGCACGGAATTTTGGTGCCGTGCCGCCCCGGAACCTTCACGAGATGCACGCCTTCAAATTCGCTGTTCTCATACATGACCGTCACGTTCGTGAAGCCGGAACGCACGAAGGCATGGGCGTCTTCCATGCTCTGCACGAACACGGGCATTTTTTTGTCGAGACTGCCGCCTATGGTGCCGTCCGGCGCCATGTCGACGTGGTCGGGATGCACGTGCGTGCAGATGCAGGCATCAACCCCCGCAAGCACCTCGTCCGCGCTCATGGGCAGATCGGTCATGGGCATGGGAATGTCGAGCTTGTCAGGCTCGCAGCGGAACACGTTGCCGAGCGAGCGGAACGTGCCCATCTGCCCCTTGCCCATAAGCCACGGATCCGTGAGAAAGGTTTTGCCCGCGTACTCGATGCGCAGCGTGGCGTTTCGTATCTGCTGAATCTTCATGATGTTCTCCTTTTGTCCGGCGTGTCGTTTTTCATGCACAGAACCAGACATAAACCCTCGAGCGACTATAGAGTCAAGAGAAAAAGGAAAATTTTTTCAAAGAGGGGAGAAGACGGGAAGCAGGGAGCGGAGAGGCGCGGGAGACGGGCAGGGAAGGGGGGGAGAGGGAATGAGGGGGGAAAGGTGCAGGCGGGGAGGAAAAAGCCCGGGACAGAGGAGAGAAGATGGAAATTATTCTGCCGAAAGATGCGAGAAAGTGATATCCTCTAATTATATTGTGGCGATATTAAAAATTGAAGAAAAATGGCTGTTCGTTCCTCGATAGAGTCCTGAGGAACGAACAGCCGTCGGACATTCAGGCTTGCAAGTCACTTGCACCAGTGACTTGACGAACCGTATCAGAAAATTACCGTTCTGCTCTTACAGGATTATGCAGAAAGTCTTCATAGGTCAGTCGTATACCTTCATCAAGCTCCGTGCGGTACTGCCAGCCGAGCTTTTTCAGCTTGGAGACATCGAGAAGTTTTCTTGGGGTGCCATCTGGTTTTGATGTATCCCATAGAATTTTTCCGTGATAACCGATGATGGCAGCCACTTTTTCCGTTAATTCTTTTATGGAGAGTTCCTTGCCGGTTCCAAGATTGACGGTTTCATTTCCAGAGTATGCATTCATAAGGAAAACACAGGCGTTTGCCAGATCATCCACATACAGGAATTCTCTCATGGGACGCCCCGTTCCCCAGCAGGTCACTTCTGGAAGATTTTGTTCTTTGGCCTCATGGAAACGGCGAATAAGCGCAGGAAGAACATGGCTGTGCGTGGGATGATAGTTGTCGTTAGGGCCGTATAGATTAGTGGGCATCACTGAAATGAAGTCAGTACCGTACTGCCGGTTCAAATATTCACAATATTTCAGTCCGCTGATTTTTGCGAGGGCATAGGCCTCGTTGGTTTTTTCCAATTCGCTGGTCAGCAGACAGGACTCTGGCATGGGCTGCGGCGCCATGCGGGGATAGATGCATGAGGAGCCAAGGAAGAGAAGTTTTTTACATGCATTCTTCCATGCGGAATGAATGACATTCATTTCAAGCAGAATATTGTCATACATAAAGTCTGCGGGAGCTTCACTGTTGGCAATGATTCCACCTACCTTTGACGCACAGAGGAAGACATAGTCCGGTTTTTCTTCTGTAAAGAACCGTTCTACTTGTTCCTGTCGGCAAAGATCAAGCTCCTGATGCGAGCGTACGATGATGTTGTCGTACCCCTGCTTCTTCAGTTCACGACAGATGGCGCTGCCTACCATGCCCCGATGACCGGCAACATATATCTTGGCGTTTTTTTCCATGTTTCCCTCGTTTTTCTGATGAATCGTTGAATTTCATCGTTTCTTGCTAGGCTGCTCGTCAGGCATTATGTGTTTGTTATGCTTTTGAGCAGTTAACCTTTCCGTTAATAAGTTTATGATATTATGCAAGTTTAAAATGTATTGCTTAAAGATAGCAATATAATATACAGTATATTATTTAATATAAATTTTTTTATTTTTTATTAATTTATATTTGCTTTTGTATTTTATTTTTACTTCTCCAAATAAAAATACTGAAGCAATTTGATATCTTTTGTATTTGATATAGTTATGTAATAGTGTTGATATTCCGCCTTTCTCCAAAAAACATTCTTTCTTTAATATAAAGCTATTTTTATTTGTAAAATATGAAATATAATAAAATATAAAATCTTTTATTCTTATGCAATAAAAATAATCGTTGTTATAATCTATGTATAAAGAGTTTATATCTTTAACAAGATAAGAGTTTGTTGAAAATAATGCCTTATAAAACTCGAATTTCCATTCTTTAAATATAAGTTTTTCTCCAAGATAAAATACATCATTTTTATTTTTAGATAAAAAATGAAAATTAAATAGTGTGTTACACTCTTGTAGAGTCATGGAGTTTGAAAAATATTTATAGAAGACTTCAGATCCATGAATAGCTTTTTCAAGATTTATTTTATTTGTATATGAAGGATCATTAGACAATCCTTCATCTCTAAATTTTATTATTATTTTATTAATATAAACAAACTTTTTGTTTAATCCTAACATTGCACATGTCAAGTTATTGTCTGCAATACATATTAATTTACTATTAAAGCAACCGGCCTCTTTTACAGCAGAGAGTCTTGCTACTATAGTTTGATGACAAGGATATTGACCAAAGGGGATTAGATTGAGACTGCCTTTCCAGTAAGACTTTATCTTTTCTGTTTTCTTATCAATAATATAAGCATCAGCATAGGATACATCGGCATTCTCAAGTAAAAGTTTATGAACGCTGGAGGAGATAGCATCATCTCTACAATAGAAGTCATCCGAATTTAAAAAAGTTATAAATTCACCTGTGGCATGACTGATGCCTTTATTCATAGCATCATAAATGCCATTGTCAGGAGAAGAGAAAACTTTAAATTTTCCTTTTACATTATGAAGCATCTCTATAGTTCCGTCTTTTGATGCTCCATCTATAATAAGGTGTTCTATTTCTCCACGGTAGTCCTGTTTATTAATGGAATCAACCATTTTATAGAATGGGTTGACTCGTAAATTTTTTATAAGATTATAGGTGCAAGTTATAATTGTTATTTTTGGAAGATTTAAGCCATAATCAATATCATTTTTTTGCTTAATCCATTTTATTATATTATATTTTTCATTATTCCATTTTTCATATCCTTTTTTTATGAATGAAATAGTATTTTTTTGTATGGACTGTATGTCATTTATAACTATAGGATATGAAGTTGATAGATCATATAAGTAGCCGTTTTCCCCAGATACAATATATTCATTCATTGTAGGGCAGTCAGGGGCAATGACACATCTGCCCATGGCCATGGCTTCAAGAAAGCTCATGCCGATGCCTTCAAAAACTCTGGGGGCTATATAGAGAGATGACTCCATAATTTTATTTATTAAATCTTTCTTATCATCAAACCACGATGATTCGGAAAAGCACACATCCCAGGGCTTATTTAATTCTATAATATTATGTCCTGGATCAAGATCTCTATGTATATGTACATGATTGATATTCGACTCTCTCAGTATATTATGCACGGTATTGATATTTATTTGCTCTATACGATTCCAAAAAAATACAGATTTTTCATCTCCAAAACTAATATTATCCATCGGTTTTGGAAAGTACTGTATATATTTGGAATTGAATCCTAATGCATAAAGTTCATCATGGAGTTTTTTTGAAAAATTGATAATAAGAGAATCTTTATATTCATCCCATATGTGGTCACTTCTGCTTGGTGCACCATCATACATAGGAAAAAAGATATTTGTCTTGAATTTTACATACTTTTTTAGTTCATTCAGAGAAGGCATGATCTGAAAGCATACAACAATATCAAACTCTTTTTTATTTAATTTATAATAAGCGGATGACGTGTTTAAATAAGGGTCATAGCCGAATTCTTCGACTTCATATTCTTCACGCAGAAGGTCTCTGAGAAAAGCTGTCGATTTTGTTTTATAATGATAACTATGTCCTATATAGAGAAGTTTTTTCATACGTTCCTCCAGTAATCTATCATGTCTTTCAGCGTGTCGTTCATAGAATATTTTCTATTCCATCCTAAATTATGACATAATTTGTAATTATCACCAATGACATGAAGATTATCTGTTGGTCTTATAAGACTTTCATCTATCACAATATCAATATGTAGTTCAAGAATATTGCAAAGCTTATCTATTATATTTTTTAGAGTTACTCCATTTCCAGAGCATACATTATATATTTCACCTTTTTTTCCATGGTTAATAATTTTCCAGTAAGCATCGACAACATCCCTTACATCAAGGAAATCTCTGGTGATATTTATATTTCCGACATGAAGTTTTCCATGTACACCATGTTTTTTTATGGAGACAAGTTGTTTGATAAAAGATGAAATAACAAAAACTTCTCTCTGTCCAGGGCCGATATGGTTGAAAGAGCGCGTCATCATAATGTCAAGATCGTAACTTCGAGCATACAGTTTAGAGAGCATCTCCTGAGCGACGCGTGCTACGGCGTAGGGGTTCCCCGGATGAAGTTCATAATTCTCATTGAGCGGCATAGCTTCGGAAGGATAGTCTCCATACTCTTCCGACGAGCCTATGGAAAGGACTCTTGCTGTGGGACAAAAACAGCGCACAGCTTCTATAAGATTTAAAAATATACCGGTATTATTGTTAAAACACTCCGCAGGAGCTTTCCAGCTCTGTCCGACTGAACTCATGGATGCAAGGTGAATGATACAGTCGGGACGAAAGGATTCTACAACTTTTCCAATGGCTGACGCATCCATCAGATTCAGTGCTTCATACTGAAGTGCCGGGTGGTTCCATGGTGATTTTTGCATCATATCAAGACCAAGTACTTGAACATCTGGCTCATGAATCAGCAGATATTCCCAGAAGTAGCGGCCTACAAAACCGCCGATACCGGTAATAAGATATTTTTTCATTGTCATCAGCTCATGTGGAATAGGATGGCAGAAAGCAATGTTCTGCCATCCGTATATTACTTTTCGTTTTTAACCAGTTCCATGTCATGTCGGACCATGAGCTTAACCAGTTCCTCAAAGGATGTTTTGGTAGGATTCCAGCCCAGCTTGGTCTTGGCTTTGGTGGGATTGCCCCACAGATTCACAACGTCCGTCGGACGATAGAACTTGGGCGAAACTTCCACGAGCACGCGGCCGGTCGCCTTGTCTATTCCCTGTTCCGCCTCGCCTTCGCCGTGAAATTCCAGTTCGATGCCAGCTTCACGGAAGGCCAGAGTGCAGAATTCACGCACGGAATGCTGATCGCCTGTGGCGATGACGAAGTCTTCGGGCTCTTCCTGCTGAAGAATGAGCCACATGCATTCCACATAGTCCTTGGCGTAGCCCCAGTCGCGCAGGGCGGAAAGATTGCCGAGATACAGCTTGTCCTGCTTGCCCTGAGCAATGCGCGAGGCGGCCAGCGTGATCTTGCGGGTAACAAAGGTTTCGCCGCGTCTTTCGGATTCATGGTTGAACAGGATGCCGGAGCAGGCGTACATGCCATAGGCTTCGCGGTATTCCTTGGTGATCCAGAAGCCGTACTGCTTGGCCACGGCATAGGGGGAGTAGGGGTGGAAGGGCGTAGTTTCGCTCTGCGGACATTCCTCCACTTTGCCGTACAGTTCGGACGTGGAGGCCTGGTAGACGCGGCAGGTCTTTTCCAGACCGCACAGACGCACGGCTTCCAGCACGCGCAGGACGCCGGTGGCGACGACGTCGGCAGTATATTCCGGAACTTCGAAGCTTACCTGCACATGGCTCTGTGCAGCAAGATTATAGAGTTCATCGGGCTTCACTAGGCCAACGATGCGTACAAGACTCATGGAGTCGGACAGATCGCCGTAGTGCAGATGGAAGTGAGGGTTTCCTTCAAGATGGTCGATGCGTTCGCGCTTTTCCGTTGCGGAGCGACGCACGATGCCGTGTACGTCGTAGCCTTTTTCCAGAAGAAACTCTGCAAGATAGGAGCCGTCCTGTCCCGTAACACCGGTAATGAGTGCAGTTTTCACCTATTTCTCCTTTGTTTTTTTAATTTAGTAAAAATTGGCAGACCTAAGATAGAAATTAAATAAATATTTTCTTTTTTGTATATTGATATTATGTTAATTCCAAATAAATTAAATGTATTTTTTGAAAAAGAAGAGATAATTTTTCTTTCAAATATTATTTTCCATTTTGCATATTCTTTATTAATACCATTATAAAACAGTGATTCTATTTTATGTTTAATAAATAATATAAATATATTTTTTAAAAAATATATTTTATATGAATTACATATATTGTATTTATTACATTGTTTTACATATTTTTTGTTTAGATTGTTTATATGATTATAACATATATATTCAAGTTCTGGAAATATTGCGTATCTAAAATATAGTAATGCACATTCTTCTTCTGTAATATTATACAGTTTTGAAATATTATTATATATTATTTTTACATATTCCCTATTCATTTTAAAATGGTTGTCAGATATTCCTCCATCACGAAACACACAAAATTCCTTAGATGAAAACACCCCTTTTTTACCTGCCAGCATGACTTTCAGAAAAAAATCATAGTCTGCGGCAATACGATAGTGAGCGGAATCAAAACCTCCAAAATCTTTCAATACATCAGTTCGTGTGAACATGGACTGATGTACGAAAGGCATACGAAAATAGAAATCTTTTAAAGCCTCTGGTCGATGAGTCACCAGTTTTTTCTTGTCTTCGACAAGAATTGGAGCGAATGAAAAATCTGCTTCTTCCTGTTCCAGAAGGCTGATACTTTCCTGTACTCCTTCAGAGTTGATCCAGTAGTCGTCGGAATTCAGAAAAAACGTGTACTTGCCTGACGCCTTAGTAATGCCTTTATTCATGGCATCATAAACGCCGTGATCTTTTTCAGAATAAACAGTTATCCAGCCCTTTTTTACATATTTATTCAGAAGTTCCAGAGTGCCGTCGTCGGATGCTCCGTCGATAATGATGTGTTCTATCTCGCCGTCATAGTTCTGATCATGGACAGACTGTAGCGCCTGTACGAGCATTTCTGCTCGACCAGAAGCAACGACATTGTATGTTGCAGTAATAACGGTAATTTTCGGTTGTTTCATGGAGGCTCGCAGTAAGGGAGATCATAGTGACAGAGATAGAATCTTATGCTGTCGGCTTTAGCCTTCGCTCCTGATCTTCTTCAGCAGTTCTTCCGTTTTTTCTTCCATGAGGGCCCTGTTTCCGCGGCTTTCCACGTTGAGGCGCAGCACGGGTTCGGTATTCGAGCCGCGCAGGTTGAAGCGCCAGTCGGGAAAGGCCACGGAAAGGCCGTCCACATGCGTGACTTCTGCGCCGGGAAGGGCGGCATAGTCGGCTTCCACGCGCCTCAGCACGGCGGATATGTCATCCACGCGTGAGTTGATTTCTCCGCTGCACGGAAAGGCGCTGATGCGGTAATTCACGCACTCGGCCAGCGTTTTTCCGGAGTCGCTCAGAAGCTGAGTCACGAGCAGCCACGAGATCATGCCTGAGTCGCAGTAGGCGAAGTTGCGGAAATAGTGATGGGCGCTCATTTCTCCGCCGTACAGAGCATCTTCGGCACGCATCCTCTCCTTGATGAAGGCATGGCCGGTCTTGGACTCTATGGGCACGCCACCGGCCCTGCGAACCACGTCCTGCGTGTTCCAGGTGAGGCGCGGATCATGAATGATCTTGGCGCCGTGGTGTCTTTTCAGAAGCGCTTCGGCTATCATGCCCACGATGTAGTAGCCTTCAATGAAGCGGCCTTCGGCGTCGTAAAAGAAGCAGCGGTCGAAGTCGCCGTCCCAGGCCAGGCCGAAGTCGGCTTTGCATTCGCGCACGGCCCGGGAAGTGAGCGCACGATTCTCCGGCAGAAGGGGATTGGGCACGCCGTTGGGAAACGTTCCGTCCGGTTCGCCGTGGATGAGCTCTATGTTGAGAGGCAGACGGTCGGCCAGCTTTTTGATGACAAGTCCGGCGCAGCCGTTGCCGGGATCGGCCACGATGCGGAAGCGCTTGAACGACTCTGGATGCACATAGCTCAAAAGATGCTCCACGTATTCGTCGCGGAGGCTTGCTTCGGTGAAGCTTCCTTTCAGCTGTGCGGGGATGTTCTGCCCTTCGGCAATGCGGTCGCGTATGGTGAAAAGTCCGGAATCGCCGCTCACGGGAACGGCGCCGCCACGCACCATCTTGAAGCCGTTTTCGTCGGCCGGGTTGTGGCTGCCCGTTACCATGATGCCGCCGTCGAAGTTTTTGGCAAAGGCGGCGTAATAGATTTCTTCGGTGCCGCACATGCCTGTGCCGGTCACGTCCGCGCCCGCTGCGCGCAGGCCGTCGGCCAGCGCATGATAGAGCGCAGGGCCGGAAAGACGGGCGTCGTGTCCGATGACCACGCGTTTTGCGCCGAAATGCCTGGCGTAGGCATAGCCGATCTGGCGGGCCATTTCCTCATTCAGCGTAGAAGGATATTTGCCGCGGATATCATAGGCCTTGAAGCCGGAAAGATTCATGCTTTGGTCTCCCCCGCCCGCCCGTAGTCATCCTGCAGGCGTACGATGTCGTCTTCTCCGAGATAGGCTCCGGACTGCACTTCAATGAAAACGAGCGGAATGGTGCCCGGATTCTTGATGCGGTGCTTCATGCCGAGCGGGATATAGACGGATTCGTTTTCCGTGAGCAGGCGGCTGCTGTCGCCTATGGTGACTTCGGCGGTGCCGCTCACCACGATCCAGTGTTCCGCCCTGTGGTAGTGGAGCTGAAGAGAATTTTCTTCTCCGGGATCCACCACTATGCGCTTGACCTGGAACCTGTCGGAAAGGACCAGCGTTTCATAGCTGCCCCAGGGACGGTACACCTTGAGGTGAATGTCGGATTCCGGACGCTTTTCCAGCTTAAGCTTTTCCACCACGTGCTTTACGTCCTGGGACTTGCGGCGATCGGTGATGAGAATGGCGTCGCGGGTTTCCACCACGGCAAGATCGTGGACGTCCAGAGCGGCGATGAGACGGCCGGAGCTGCGCAGATAGCAGTTGCTGGCATTTTCGACGATGACGTCGCCCTCGCAGGCATTGCCGTTGTCGTCCTTGGGCGACACTTCATAGAAGGCTTCCCAGGAGCCGAGATCGCTCCAGCCGCAGTCCACCGGGACCACGGCTGCCTTTGTTGTGTGTTCCATGACGGCGTAGTCTATGGAGTCCGACGGCGACTGGCAGAATGCCTCTCCGGGGCGTATGAAGGAAAGATCGCTGCCCCGTTGTTCCCAGGCTTTTTTTGCGGCCTGCCAGATGGAGGGGGCAAAGAGTCTGAGTTCCTCAAGGTAGGTCGACGCCCTGAAGAAGAAGATGCCGGAGTTCCAGTAATGGCCGCCTTCGGTCAGCATGGCTTTTGCCTTGTCTTCGGATGGCTTTTCAAGAAATCGGTCGACCCTGAACACGCCGCTGTTGATTTCGGCGCCGCGCTTGATGTAGCCGTATCCTGTTTCCGGGCTCGAAGGCTCTATGCCGAAGGTGACCAGCATTCCTGATTCGGCGGCGGAACGGGCCAGATTGACGGCATCGCAGAATTTTTCGGGATGTGCGAAACGATGATCGGAAGGCAATACCAGAAGCATGGAATCCTGCTGTTCCAGCGCAGCAAAGGCTGCCAGGGCAATGGCCGGGGCCGTGTTGCGACTGATGGGCTCAAGAATGATGGTGCCGCTTTTGCCTTCTTCATTCATGGCTGCGCTGGCGTAGAAGCGGTAGGCATCGTTACTGACGATGATGGGGGCTTCCGTATCCATGATGGCATCGGTACGGTTGAGCGTTTCCTTGAAGAGGTTGCTGCCGTTTCCAAGAAGCATGAACTGTTTGGGGTACTTGGTACGGGACGCGGGCCACAGGCGTGTCCCTGAGCCGCCGCAGAGAATGACGGGTTGAATTTTCATGGTATTCCTATCATTTTTCTGGTTGTAACTGAATCAGCGTTTCCGGCTTGTAATGTCCCATGATGTCGCGAACGACGCCGGAGCTCAGTCCCCGGCGGAGCATGGTGTCGGCAAAGCTGTGCCGAAGGTCCTGAAGGCGCAGTTCCGGTCTGCCGAGTCCGGTGCGCAGCAGATTCCACGCGTAGAACAGCGACGTGAGCTGTCCGCCGGACGGCGACGAAAACAGCCACGGCACGCCTTTTTTGCGGGGAAGGGTATGAATGAATTCCAGCGCTTCGCTGTTGAGGGGAATGTGCCGCGTGCGTTCCGTGTAGGTGCCTCTGCTCAGAAGCACGCCTTCGTCTTCAAGCACGTCTTCCCATCGGGCAGAGAGAATTTCCGTCTTGCCCGCCCCGGTGAGCAGAAGCAGATGGATGGCACGCACGCCGGGAAGGGCGGCGTATTCCTTGAAAAGCTCGGTGAGACGCCGCATCTCATCCGGCGACAGTACGTGCGGGGCGCGGCGGGAAGGCACGCGGGGGCACTCGGCGTTGCGGAAGGCGGCATCGCTTTCGAGCGCTTTCCAGCGGACGGCGCAGTTCAGCACGTATTTCAGCAGCCAGAACACGCGGTAACAGGTGCTCTCCGACAGTCCCGCCTTTTTTAACGACAAAAGCCACTCGTTGATGCTTGAGGCAACGATGGACTCGAGAGAACGCGCGCCGAGATGGGGAAGAACGTACTTCTCCAGATAGCGCTCGTCGGTCTGCCAGCTGCGCTTGTGCTCACGAATGAACGGAAGATAGCGCGCGCTGACAAACTCCCGCAGACTGGAAAAATGTTCCTTCTGACGAGAGGAATCCGGCGTTGTTTTGGCGGTCATGTTGTCCCTCTGGCCCGCGTTAAAAAGGTGTACCTTCTTGGCATTTATAATCAATTTGCCAGCAGAAAAATCAATATCAAATAACCCCACAAAAAACCAGCAAAAAAATTTTTTCCAAAAAGCGGGTTCCCTTTGCCGAAAAGGTACACTTTTCCGCTATGTTATCGCGATGTAACGGATTGGATGGGCTTTTGTTGTGCTTTGCATTTTCGGGGAAAATTTACATAGTATTATGTAAATAATATGATAAAAATAATGCTGTCAGTTTTTTTTCTTGCCCGGGATGACAGGAACATACGTTGAAAACTTGGTGTAAAAACGTAGCATTTTTTAATTATATCAATAGTTCTGCCATGTTGGAGAAGGGCGGACGCTGAGTTTCGGAGAGGAACCGAAGATGGGGCGCGCTCGGAAAAGAATGTTCGACGGCGGGGAAGGCCGGACGGTACGCGTCGGAACGAAACGCGGGGCAGACGCGGGGACTATGGGGCGGAAGATTGGAGCGCGGAAGGGGGCTGGACAGGAAGGCCCGGACGGCTTATCTGCGCCGGTGCTCCGGCGAGCTGTGCGCTTTGCCAAGGTGAAGGGACGGCTTTTCCCCGGCAGGGGAGGGCGTCTGCGCTGCTTTTGCGGCCAGCGTGCTGAGGTTCGACGGCTGATTCGTGCCGTGGAACAGAGTAGTTTAATGGAACTGCCGGTATCTTTTATTGTTTCTTGAGAGAAGTCTGTTTTTTCTGTCAGTCTTCAAGCGGACCCGATATAATGAAATGGCATGTCGCGCATGCTCTTGAGAGAGGCGTGATTGCCATTTTTTTCATGATATTCTGCACTGATGCCGTCAAATTGCAGACTGTTTTGGGGAAGAGCTCTGGACAAGATTGCGTTTTGGTGTTCAAAATGACGATAAAATATCTGTTCGAAGGCATGAAAAGTCATCCTTCCTGTGCAAAGAAGTCATTATGAGCCGTTGCAGTACAGAAGACAGAGCCTCTGAGGTATACCAGAATGTGCGTTCGGCGTTGCTTTGCGCCGTTAACGATCTGCATGGTGATGCATATCCACGCAGACTGGCATGGGATATGTCGGGAAAACTGCATGTTCCTGCCTATATCGTCTTCCGGATATGCATGGATCTTGTCGAGCGCGGGGAACTTGTCATGCGTCACGACAGGATTCGCGGCGGCACAAAGGCATTCTCCTGCAGAAGCATGCCGGAATTGCACAGTTCTTTCGGCGCGGTCCTGCTGCAGGGAGATTTGTATAAGGATCAGCGCCGGGGGCGCTGGGATTTTTTCCGCGAGCTTGTGGCCTACTACGTTGAGTGCGTCCGCCTTGAGGAGGGATCGACGGCCCATGCCCGGCAGAATTCGCTGGGGAAGCAGTTTCTTTTTCTTTCCGAGACGGGGCGCTGGTATCCCAGAGACAACGTGCTGTGGCGGAAGACGCTGCCTTTTGCGGACGCTTCGGGCACGCTCAGGGATCTGTGGCGCAATGCCGACACCACCACGCTCATGCTGGGCTATCCGGTAAGCGCCCTGGTGGGACAGGACGGCAGCGTGTTTCTTCGGCCCGTGTTCTGTTACGTGCTGGATCATCGCTTCACGTCGGCCGGTCTGGAGCTTCGGGCCCGACTTGCCCGGCCTTCCGTCAACAAGGAGTGGCTTGAACGGGCCTTCTCCAAAGGCAGTGAAAGGCGGGCCTTTCTGGAAGCCTGCGGCATGTACGCTTCCATGGACGGGGATGAAGGAGAGAATGGCGGCGGGGATGAAGGGGTTACGGACGACGACGCTCCGGACTTTTTTCGTCTGGCGCAGATTCTCTCCTCGGCCGACGAAAGGCATATACGGGAGCCGCTTGATCCGCGCTGCGTTTCGGACAGCCCCGTTGATCCGCAGGACGGAAGCGGCATCTACAACCGGGCCGTCATTATGGCCAGCCGGTGCAGCAGATACATAAAGAGGCTTGTCGCCGAGCTTCAGACCATTGCAAGGACTCCTGACGAGCTGCTCGACCAGACGGCGCTTGCTCATGTGTTTGCGGAAGGATCGCCTTGTGCGGAAAGCGCTGGTCCGGCTTCGGGGGGCGTGGCGTCGGAGCATCCTTTGACGGGCACGCAGCGGCGGGCGGTCGCATCGCTTATCACAAGTCCGCTGACCGTCATTCAGGGGCCGCCCGGAACCGGCAAGAGTCAGGTGGTGGCGGGGGCGGTGTTCAACGCGAGGCTTCGCGGCCGGTCGGTGCTCATATCGAGCTACAACCACAAGGCCATCGACGCCGTGATGGAGCGTCTGGAGCCTGTGACGCAGGGCAGGCCGCTGGTGGCTCGCTGCAACGACAAGGCGGACCCCAATCTTTCCTTCGGCATGCAGAAGGCGCTCAAGGCCATGCTTTCCATGCCCGAAGGCGACGGGACGGATGCGGAACTGCTGGAGGATTTCTGTCGTCTGCTTGATGAGCAGGGCAAACGAAGCCTTGAGGCGGACGAGGTGGAGCAGTATGGCCGAAGGCTCGGCGATCTCGGGGCGGACATCGCCGCCAAGGTTGCGGCAAGGCCGTATCTTTCGTCGTTTTCCGAGGGGGATATCAAGGATCTGCCGCTGTACCGGGAAGCCGCCCGGCTGGCGCGGACGTGCGGGGACACAACGGCCCTGCGCATGTTTTTTCTGCGGGGGAGGCCCGGGGCGCTCTGGTGTCTGCACAGGGCGGGCAGGGCTCTTTTGAGGCACTGGAAAAAGGGACCGGTATATTCGTGGCGCGCGGACATGAAGCCCCTTGCCGGGGCCTTTGAGGAGGTGGCGCACGTTCTTGGGCTCATGGAGCAGAGACAGGAATGCGAAGCGCGCTTGAAGGCCATGCCGTCGCTGGAAGCTTTGAGCGAAGAGGTCGCCGGGCTGGACAGCCTTGTCAGGGCGCAGATGCCCGGCGTGAAGCGGCGTGAGTCAGTGCTTCGCGGGCATCTGCCGCAGGGGGTGGAAAAGTCGGCGCTGAAGGGGCTTGAGAGCGCGCTTGCCTCGGCGAAAAGCGCGCTTGTTTCCGCCGACGTGCTGAAACTGCTCTATAAGGAGCTGCCGGAAAAGCTGCCCGTGGTATTCCAGACCTTTCCCTGCTGGGCGGTGACCAGTCTTTCGGCGGGGCGCTACATACCGCTTGTTCCGGCGCTGTTCGATCTCGTGCTCATCGACGAGGCCAGCCAGTCGAACATTCCTTCGGCCATACCGCTGCTTTTTCGGGCGAAGCGGGCGGGGGTGATAGGCGACCCGAGGCAGCTGCGATTCGTTTCCCACATGACCGCCGATCGCGAGGCACTGCTTCAGCGCGAGCTTCACATGACGTCCATGAAGGATCTGCGCTTCACCTTTGCGGACAATTCTCTTTACGACCTCGCTTCGGGCTCCGATGTCGCAATGTCGTTTCTGCTGGACTGCACGTTCCGCAGTTCCGGCGACATTGCCGCATATTCCAACCGGCTCTTTTACGGCGGCAGGCTGAGCGTGGGTACCGACGAGGGACGGCTCAACCGTCCGAAGGGGGCTTCGGGCGCGGTGGAATGGCGCTGTGTGCAGGGAAATATATGCCGCGGTGCGGGCCAGAGAAGCTGCTGGTGCGGCGAAGAGGTGGAAGAGGTGACGGCACTTGTGCGGGAACTTCTTGTCACGGCCCGCTTTGAAGGCACCATGGGCATCGTCACGCCGTTTCGGGAGCAGGCGCAGCGCATAGAGGACAGGCTGGAGATTTCGGGCATCGACCGGGAGCTTCTGCGCCGGGCGTGCGTGCATGTGGACACGGCGCACGGCTTTCAGGGCGACGAGCGCGACGTGATGATATTCAGTCTTTGCGGCGGCGACGATCTGACGAGCGGCGCGCTGCATTTTCTTCGGGAAAATCCCAATATTTTCAACGTGGCGGTGAGCCGTGCCCGGGCCATGCTCTACATGGTGGGTGACCGGGAATGGGCGGCGCGCTGCGGCATGAACCACATCGAGCTTCTGGCGGAGCCTGCGCGTCTCAGGGCCGTGCCTGCTCATAAGACGGCGTGGTATCCCTACGAGTCGCCGTATGAGAAGATGCTGGCCGAGGCTCTGCAGAAGGCGGGACTTGATCCGCTGCCGCAGGTTCCCGTTGGATATCGCAGGCTGGACCTTGCCCTGCGTGATTCTTCCCGGCCGGAATGTCGTCTGGATATTGAGGTGGACGGAGCCTGTCACCGGGATGCCGGAGGGCACCGAAGGAGCGACGATCTGTGGAGAACGCTGGAACTGAATGCGGCCGGATGGCGGGTGATACGCTTCTGGACGTATGAGCTGAGGGAAGATCTGCCCGGCTGCGTGGCCCGGGTGCAGAAGGTATGGAACGAGATGCGCGAGCAGCATGGCTCGAAGGCGGAAGCATGACGGAGAAGAAGACGATGACGCTGGGCAGGTTTTTCCCGCCTCTCTGGCTTTTGGGAGCGGGGGCGCTGGGAGCCGCGGCGCTGTGCATATACATAGGGGCCGGAGTGATGGACGCCGAAGAGCGTCGTGCGGACCTTGAGGGAAGACTCGCGGAGCACCGGCAGATGCTTGAAGAGATGCCGGTCATGAAGCAGGAATTCGACGATCTTGGGAAACGTCTTGCGCAGGCGCGGTCCGAGAAGGCGGCGCTTGAGGCGTCGATTGCCGGACTTCGCGGAGAAGAAGACGCGGTACGAAGGCTTATTGCTCAGCGCGACGGCGCCGTGGCACAGCGCGACGAGGCAGACAGAACGCTGCGTCTTTTTCAGGAGCAGCAGAGTGCGCTTCTGAAGGACAAGGCTCAGGCGGAACAGGACAGGGCGGCGCTCATGCAGGAGCTTGTGAGCCTGAGGGGGGAGCGGGACGGCCTTCTGGCCGGCGTGGAAAAGGCGAGAAGCGAGCTTGCCGACCTTGAAGCCCGCACGCAGGCGCAGAAGAAGCTGAACGAGCTTGTGCAGAAGGAACAGAAGGAGCTGGAAGGATTCAGCGCGCAGGTGACCGCCGCGCTCGGACGCTTCATGTCTTCTGCGGATGCCATGGCCGAGACGGGAAACACGCTTGCTGCCCGGGGTGAGAAGATGAGGCAGGAGGTCGAAGCTTTTGCCGGGGCGCGTGAAGCCATGCAGAAGAGACACGATGAGGCCGTGAATGCCTTTGAAAAGGCGGTTTCTGCCGACGCCGAGGCGCACAGGCAGGCTGTGATGACGCTCAGAAAGCAGGCGGAGGCCGTCAGTGCGGAGGCCGGAGAATTTTCGCATCGGATGGACGAGGGGAGAAAGGCCGTTTCGGAAGTGACGTTGAGCTTGCAGGCCATGCAGAAGGACATGACGGCTGCCGACAAGACACTTCAGAAGGTGGCCGCCATGGCCTCGGCGCTTTCCGAAGCCCGAAGCACCCTCGATGCGGCGGTGAGCGAGGTCGTCAGGCGAAGCGGCGAGCTTGAGAAGAGCGTGCAGGAGCTTTCGCAGGAAAGTGCGGCGCTGCGTGAAGGCAGGGCTTCTCTGGAAGAGACGCGCAAGGCGCTGGATGCGGCGGCGGGTGCGGTTTCGCAGCGAAGCGGCGAGCTTGAGAAGAGCGTGCAGGCGCTTTCGCAGGAAAGCGCGGCGCTGCGTGAAGGCAGGGCTTCTTCGGAAGAGAACGGAAAACAGCCGGCCGTACGGGGACTGATGACGGAACAGGGGCAGAACGCCTCGGAAAACAATGAGAGTGTCGTTCCGGCGGAGCTTGAGCCGGTTCAGGAACAGCGATAAGGAGCGTCGGCCATGCCCGTGAGCATATCCGTACCCGTGATGAGCTGGATGATCGCCCTGTTGGCGTTTGTGGTGCTGGTCTTTTTCGTGTTTGCCATGGTGCTTTATCTGCGGCGCTGCATCAGCAGCGTGTCGCGGCAGTATCAGAACACGGCGGACCTTTCCAGCGCCGTAGCCCTGCTTGAGGCCGACAAGGCAGCGCTGGAAGGCGTTATTTCGACGCAGAAGGGAGAGCTGCAAAAGCTGGATGGAGAGCGCAAGGAGCAGGAGGCCGTAAGGCATGACATTCTTGCTCTGGAATCCAGACACAAGGAACTTGAGAGCGCCATCGAGGGTCTTGTGGCCATGCAGGCGGAAAAACACGATCTGGAGGCACGAATAGCCGACAGACGCAAGGAACTGGGGAGCGTTAATGCGGAGCTCCAGGAAGCCTTGAGAATGAAGGAGGAGCTGGCAGGTATTCGTGCGGAGTACGAGCGCCTGCAGAAGATACTTGAACGGAAGATGGATATAGAGGCTGCCGTCAGGTCCGGCGAGTCACGGATGAAACAGAACGAGCAGACGATGAAAGAGCAGGAAGAGAAGCTTTCGGCCGGGCAGTCCCGTCTTGATGCGCTGGACGGGGAAATAGCGCCGCTGGAAAGGAAGCGAGAGGGGCTTGAAGGCAAATGTTCGGAGCTGAGTGAGCAGCTTTCGGCCCTGCGAGACCGGAATGCCGAGATGCAGGCGCAGTTTGCGGCGCTGAACACGCAGCTTCCGGTGCTGAAGAAGGCGGCGCAGGAACAGGAAGAGGCCTGCCGCAAGACAAGTCAGCGCATGGAGGAGCTTCGCCGGGAACAGGCTGCGCTTGAGGCCGGAAGCCGGGAGCTTGCCGGAAAGCGCGAGAGCGCGGAGCGGGAGCTTTCGGACATTCAGAAGCGGCACGCGGAGGCGAAGACGGAATTTGCGGCGCTGAACACGCAGCTTCCGGTGCTGAAAAAGGCGGCGCAGGAACAGGAAGAGGCCTGCCGCAAGGCAAGTCAGCGCATGGAGGAGCTTCGCCGGGAACAGGCTGCGCTTGAGGCCGGAAGCCGGGAGCTTGCCGGAAAGCGC
>NZ_CALUWV010000021.1 GCF_944324575.1 uncultured Mailhella sp.
ATCATCGACAACACCTTTGCCACTCCCGTGAACTGCCGTCCCATCGAATGGGGCGCGGACATCGTGGTGCACTCCACCACCAAGTACATGGACGGTCACGGCGCAGCCGTAGGCGGCTGCATCGTGGATTCCGGAAAGTTCGACTGGATGGCCCATGCCGACAAGTTCCCGGGTCTCTGCACGCCCGACGAAAGCTATCACGGCATCACCTATGTGACCAAGTTCGGCAATGCCGCGGCGTACATCACCAAGGCAACGGCGCAGCTCATGCGCGACTTCGGCGCCATTCAGGCTCCGCAGAACGCCTTTCTGCTGAACCTCGGACTGGAAAGCCTGCACGTGCGCATGGCTCGTCACTGCGAAAACGGTCTGGCCGTGGCCAAATACCTCAGTCAGAGCGACATGGTGGACTGGGTGCGCTATCCCGGACTGCCCGGCGACAAATACCATGAACTGGCGCAGAAGTATCTGCCCAACGGCTCCTGCGGCGTGGTGAGCTTTGGTGTGAAGGGCGGCCGCAAGGCTGCGGAAAACTTCATGAAGCACCTGCGCATTGCTGCCATTGAAACGCACGTGGCCGACGCCCGCACCTGCTGCCTGCATCCCGCCAGCGCCACGCATCGTCAGATGAACGACGAAGAACTGCGCAACTGCGGTATTCTGCCCGAACTCGTGCGCTTCTCCTGCGGCATAGAGAACGCTGAAGACCTCATTGCCGACATTCATCAGGCTCTGGAAGCCAATCGCTGATTCCACGGGCCTTCCGAACGCTTCGGAAGGCCCTTCTTTTCAAATTCCGGCCGCCGGCTTCCCGAACCTTTTCGTCCATCATCCGGGAGGATGCCATGCCCATTAAAATCCCCAATGAACTTCCTGCCGTAAAAACGCTCAACAACGAAAACATCTTCGTCATTACCGAAACGCGTGCCGTCACGCAGGACATCCGTCCTCTGAAGATCCTTCTGCTCAACCTCATGCCTACCAAGATAGCGACGGAAACGCAGCTTTCCCGTCTGCTGGGCAACACTCCCCTTCAAGTGGAACTTGAACTTATCCACACCTCCAGCCATGAATCAAAAAACACGCCCCGCAGCCATCTGCTCTCCTTCTACAAGACCTTCGAGGAAGTGCGCGGCAACTACTACGACGGCATGATCATCACCGGCGCGCCCGTGGAACTCATGCCTTTTGAGGAAGTAGAGTACTGGAAGGAGCTTTGCGACATCATGGAATGGAGCAAGAGCCACGTGCACAGCACCTTCCACATCTGCTGGGGGGCACAGGCCGGTCTGTATTATCATTACGGCATTCAGAAAAGACTGCTGCCCAAAAAGATTTCCGGCATCTATCCTCATCAGGTAGACCATGCCGGCTCCATTCTCTTCCGTGGCTTCGACGACGTATTCATGGTCCCCCATTCCCGCAACACCACTGTGGATCGGGCCGACGTGGAAAATCAGCCGGAACTCAAGATACTTGCGTCCTCTCCCGTGGCGGGGCTGTACGCCATTTCCACGGACAACGGCAAGCAGATCTTCATTACCGGACATTCCGAATACGATGCCGACACGCTCCACAGAGAATATACGCGCGACCTTGCCGCCGGCATCAATCCGGAAATTCCCGAAAACTACTATCCGAACGACGACCCGAGTCAGCCGCCCCGCATGACCTGGCGTGCTCACGCTCATCTTCTTTACGCAAACTGGCTCAACTACTTCGTCTATCAGTCCACGCCCTACGACCTCGCGGAACTGGAAAAGCAGGCACGAAACGGAAGAAAGTAACGCCGCTCTCTGCCTTCCAATGATTTCAGAGCTCCGGTCGTTCCGTCGCGGACGAACCGGAGCTCTTCCATCGCAAAAGGAAGGAGCTTCTCGTCCGTGCCCGGCTCATCGTGTCACGCCACGTCCTTTCCCCGTACGCGAACGCGCAGCCTTTTCCCTGCCCCTCCGACAAGGTCTCCGTTTCCTCATCCCCTCCTGTCCATGAAAAAAGCCGCCCACCTTCCGGCAAGCGGCTTTTCCTGCACAGGGGAGCATTCCCCTATAAACAGCTCTACAATATGTCGTGCATGCTCAGTATGCCGAGCGGCCTGTGCCTTTCATCCACAACGAAGACACAGGTGATCTTTCTGTCTTCCATGATGCCCTGAGCCTTGGCGCTCAGCGCATCGGCATCAACGCATACGGGGTTTCTGGTCATGAGTTCGCAGGCCGTGCTTTCGAGAATGTGCGGCCCCATATGACGACGAAGATCACCGTCGGTAATGATGCCTGCAAGCGTTTCTCCGTCCATGACGCCCACGCATCCGAAGCCCTTCTTCGTCATTTCCGCAAGCACGTCCATCATGGGCGCATTCAGAGGAAGAAGCGGCATGGCTTCGCCCGTGTGCATGAGATCGCGCACCAGCGACAGCTTATGACCAAGAGAGCCTCCCGGATGAAAACGCCGGAAATCCTCCTTGCGGAAACCGCGGGCCGTAAGCAGACACATGGCGAGCGCATCACCGAGCGCCATCTGTACCGTCGTGCTCGTCGTGGGCGCGCAGTCCAGAGGGCAGGCCTCGTGAAGCTGCGGCTGCTGAAGAAGATAGTCGCAATGCTTGCCGAGGAAGCTGTCGGCATGTTTGGTAATGGCGATGAGCGGCATGTTGTTCTGAGAGGCATAAAGCACAATGTCCGTCAGCTCCGCCGTATTGCCGGAATTGGAAATGGCAATGACGGCATCGTCCGGCGTCATCATGCCGAGATCGCCGTGGCTGGCCTCGGCGGGATGAATGAAATACGCCGGAGAACCGGTAGACGCAAGCGTGGCCGCTATCTTGCGTGCCACATGCCCGCTCTTGCCCATGCCCGTGACGGCTATGCGCCCTCTGATGCCGAGAAGACAATCTACCGTCCGTTCAAACGATTCCCCAAGGTTGTCGGCCAGAATGCAGAGAGCCTGCGCCTCATCGCGCAGCACCTGCCGAGCTTCGTCAAGATACTTCATCGCCCTCACTCGCCTTTTTTCCCAAGAATGCGGCGCACCTCTTCAAGATCTTCCGGCGTGTCCACGCCCGGCCCCATGGCCTCGACTTCCAGAACACGGATGGCAATGCCCGCCTGCAGTACGCGAAGCTGCTCCAGCTTTTCCGTGTTTTCCAGCGGAGAATACGGCAGCGAACCGAAGTTCATGAGAAAATCATGACGGTAGGCGTACATGCCGAGATGCCCGTAATACGAAGGAGCAATGCCTCCGGAACGGGGAAACGGTATGGGACTGCGGCTGAAGTACAGCGCATTGCCGTTATATGCACGCACCACCTTCACCAGATTGGGATTCTGCGCCTGCTCCACAGTTATGGGATAGCAGAGCGTTCCCATCTGCAACGCGGAATCTTCCAGCATGGCGCGTGCCAGCTTCTCGATGGCGGAAGGTTCCACCAGCGGCTCGTCCCCCTGCACATTCACATAGATGTCGGCCGGATGTGCCTTTGCCACTTCAATGAGCCTGTCGGAGCCCGAAGGACAGTCGGCACTGGTCATGCAGGCCTTTCCGCCGAAGGAAGAGACGGCGTTCATGATGCGCTCATCATCCGTGGCCACCAGCACCTCGTCAAAAAGTTCCACCTGACGCACCCGCTCATACACGTGCTGCACCATGGGCTTGCCGCAGATGTCCACCAACGGCTTGCCCGGCAGCCGCGTAGAGGCATAGCGGGAAGGAATGACGGCTATGATGCTCATGCCCGCTTCTCCTTGGCCACGGCGTCGAACTCGTGGATAAGCGAAAGAAACGCCGGAAGATCCCTGATGGCCAGCATGTTCGGCCCGTCGCAGGGAGCCTTGTCCGGGTCGGGATGCACTTCCATGAATATGCCCGCCACGCCCACGGCCGCAGCCGCACGGGCAAGCGTGGGCACAAATTCCCGCTGGCCGCCGCTGCACGACCCCTGAGCTCCGGGAAGCTGCACGGAGTGGGTGGCGTCGAACACCACCGGCGCAAATTTTTTCATGATTTCAAGACCACGCATGTCCACTACCAGATTTCCGTACCCGAACGAGGTTCCCCGCTCACACAGGCTAATGCGTTCATTGCCCGTGGAACGGGCCTTTTTAAGCACGTTTTCCATTTCCCACGGCGCAAGGAACTGCCCTTTCTTGATATTCACCGGCTTCATGGTGGAGGCAGCGGCCAGAATAAGGTCGGTCTGACGGCAGAGGAAGGCGGGAGTCTGCAGATAGTCCGCCACTTCAGCCACGGGCGCAGCCTGCTCAGCGGTATGAATGTCGGTAAGCACCGGAACGTTCCGGCTTTCCCTCACTTCGGCAAGGATGGAAAGGCCCTCTTCCATGCCTACGCCGCGAAATCCCGTACCGGAGCTTCGGTTGGCCTTGTCGAAGCTGGACTTGTAGACAAAGGGAATGCCCGCAGCCGCAAAGATTTCCTTGAGCGCGGCGGACACTTCCAACGCATGAGCGCGGCTTTCTATGGCGCACGGCCCGGCTATGAAGAAGAGAGGCAGAGCATTGTCGGCCTTGAGGTACGGTTTGCCGTTGAATTCAAGTTCAAACATGGAAACTCCAAGCCCGTCGGGCGAAAAAAGGAAACTGAGGGATGAAGTATAAGTCATGCCCGTACGCACTTCAAGGGAAGAGAATCCGGGAAGTTCCCCATTCCGCCGGAAAAAGACCGCTTTTTCTTTTCTCCGGTCGGGAAAGAAGCATGGACGCGTATGCAAAACTGGAATATGCTGAATTGCAGCTTTTACGGATTTTCACGAATCCGGCCCAACAGACGACCCTATTTAATGCTCAGCAGGTATTCATGTCAGGCACAATGAAAAGGTTCCAGCCCGTGTCTCTTCAACCGGCTCTTCTCCACGACGTTGTCGTCCTTCCCGAAACATACGGATTTTCCGGCGCGTGGTGCCAGGGCAAACCGGTAGCACTCGCGCATATGTGCCGCAGGGGGCGTCAGTACCGCAAACAGGCCCCCTTTGCCGCTCCGGTCCGCATCGTGGAAGAGCCCTGCATCTGGGGAGGATTGTTTCAGACGCACTACGGGCATTTCATCATTGAGTCCATGCAGAATCTTTATGCCTTCCGTCAGCATCCTGAACGGCGCATCATATGGCGCAACGGCTCCGCAGAGGCCGTACGCCCCTGGCAGCACGAGCTTCTTCATCTTACGCAATGCGACCGCAACGGCTGGGACTTCGTCAATGAGCCGACGCTGTTCCGGGACATGCTCTTCCCCGTTCCCGGACTGATGTGCGACGTATGGCTCACACAGGAACAGGCGGACGCCTTTGCCGTCTGCGAGTCACACGTGCAGAAGGGGAAAAAAGTATGGCTTTCCCGCTCCTGCATTGAATCCGACAACATCGTCTTTACCAACGAACGAGAGCTGGAAGCCATGCTTGCCGCACGGGGATGGCTCATTGTCCATCCCGAACATCATTCCATAGTGGACCAGGCGAACATCATGGGTTCTGCCGAGGTCGTCATGGGCTGCATAGGTTCAGCGTTCCATACCCTGCTTCTTCTGAAGAATCCGGGCACTCGATACATCGTCATCAATCGCATGAACGGTGCGGAAGAGGCCCACAATCTCCAGTTTGACCTCATCGCCAGAGCCAGAACAGACAATTACTATGTCTGGGAACCACCAAAACACGACGCGCCCGCCCTGCGCCGCCGCAAAATCCATCACGGCTGGCCATGGTATGCCTTTGACCTTGAAGCCATGGCCCGCGAGCTTGACCTGAGGGACGACTTTTGCGGAGATATGGCAGGCTGCCCCGGCATGACCCCTGTCAAGGACAGGCCGGCCGTGAACGACACGGGCCGGCCCATTCTCTTCGATCTGAACGTCACTGTTCTGGATCGACTCTATTATGTGTACCGATACGTGCGTCGAAAAGGACGCCCGCTCAAGAACGCCTGGACGAATCTGCAGCAGAGCCTCTGGCAGCACTTTCACAGACGCTGACGCCGAGCTCGCAAACGACGCGTTCCAGCATCTTCGGTGCGACGCCAAAGGAGTACTCAAGCTCCAGCCGCTCCGTGTCCTTGTGCGCATCCTTGCCGGAAGGCCCCACCGATGCAATGGGAACGTCGAGCGAGAGTAAATCGTCCATGGAAAGAGAAAACACCTCTCCCCAGCCGGGCATGTTGTCCGCCAGCGTCTTCAGTTCGCCGGGTTTTCCCTGAAAGCCCATGTAGCTCAGATCCATGATGCCGCTGAAGCATTCCACAAGACTGACGGCGCCGACACTCTTCTCAAGATCGGCGCAGACGCCTTCCATGACGGCGCGCAGACGGCGCTCCTTGTCCGTGGCCCGGAGGTTGAGACGCTGGGGATAATACGGAGGCAGAAAGCCCACAACGACGGCCGGCCCCTTGAGGTTGACCAGCGACACCAGATGATCGAGCACGGCCAGCCCCTTTTCCCGCTCGTCCATGTCGGCGGGAAGAGACCGGGCAAACGCGGAAAGGCGCGCCTTTGCCTCATCCAGGCTTCCTTCTCCTGCCATGATCTCCATGAGCTCATGTACGGTGAACACGCGCGCCTCCCAGGCGGGAACGGGCGTATCCGCACGACCGGCCTGCGCCTGAAAGCGCCGCCCTGCCTCGCGGATGCCGGCCAGCGTCTCATCCAGCGCGCGACGGGCGATCTTTCGACAGATGTCCAGCATGTCCAAAGGGCTTCTGCTTACGGAAAGCACATTGAAGTAGGCTGCAGCCCGCTCCGGGAGCGTGACGGAATACGTGTCCCGAAGATCCTTGAACTTGAGGCAGACCGGAGGCGTCAGCGTATCTTCCCCCGAGCCGTCCATAAGCTCGGGGCAACAGTCCATGAGGCATACCACCCGCGCGGCAATGGCCGCGGCGTTCACGCCGTCAAAAGCATAGCCCACGTGAGCCTCACGCCCCACACAGAAAAACAGAGGCATGATCTTGCCTGTGGTACCGGTGAACAGAATCCGGTGAGGTCGGCTCTCGCCCGTGGTTTTCGACGTCCAGAAGGCGGGCTCTCCGGAAAGTGCCGCCACGAGGTCAAGATCGTGCTCCTTCACAAAGGAACACAGACCGGCAAGGGAACCTCGCATACCGGCGGAGCTGCCTTCCTCATCGGGAACGGCCAGAAACAGAAGGTTTACGCCGAGTTCACCGCGATGGCGGGCCATATGGGCAAGATACGTCATGTAAAGGGCAATGCCGGCCTTCATGTCCATAACGCCCCGGCCGAAAAGCCAGTTGCCCGACACAAGATCATCCCTCGCGTCGTCGGGAATGTCCCTGCCTTCCATGGCCGCCGTGTAGGCATCGGCGTCAAAGGCCAGATCGGCCAGATCACCGCACACATCCGTGTCCACCACGTCAAAATGACCGTTCAGAAGAACCGTGCGGGAACAGGGGGATGCGGCCTGCACGAACGCCAGTACGGCGCGCCTTGCCAAACCGCCCTTCTCCACGGAAATAAACCGCAGAAAGTCAGGATGCTCCTGAAAATACGCCTCTTCGGCCAGAATCGCATAAATGGCATCGGCCGCCTCGTTTTCTCCCTGCGTATGCGACACACTGCGTATGCGCACCAGAGTCTTTGTCAAATCCAGCATTCCTTCCCGCGTGAACTCAAGCATACAGCCTCCTTGTTGCGAGGCAGAACGTAGTCCCGGCGGACGAAAAACACAAGACGGGACAACAAGGACTCTGTCCCCTGCCCCGTCCCCGCAACCAATACGTTGCATCTGCGAATCATCCCGGACGCCATCTGTGTCGTCATAAGAGTTCTGCTCGAAGAATCCATAAAAAAAGGGGCGCTCACGACAGAACAATGTCGTGAGCGCCCTCGGGGGCATAAAAAACAAAACTACTTTTCAAGCAGCTTGTTCAGCGCAGCACGCAGAGGCTCCTGCAGCTTCTTGTCCTGAAGACCGAAGTAGATGCCCGCAGTCAGATAATCGACCCAGTCTCCGGCATCAAAGCGACGTCCCTTCATCTTGACGGCCAGCATGCCCTTGTCCTTCATATAGTTGGCAAGGGCGTCGGTAAGCTGGATTTCTCCACCCTTGCCGGGCTTGACCTGAGCGATGTAATCGAAGATTTCACGGGGAAGCACATAGCGGCCCACAATGGCGAGACGGGAATTCATGGAGCCGACGGCGGGCTTTTCCACCATGTCGGTAATGCGGTATATGCCGTCCTCCACTTCTTCACCGGCCACCATGCCGTACTTGTCGATCTTGTCGGCAGGCACTTCCATTACGCCGATGGTGGGCATGTTGTATTTTTCCGCCGCCTGCACGAGCTGCACGAGTCCGGCGTTTTCACCCACCATGAAGTCATCGCCTACCATGACGGCGAAGTAATCTTCCTGAACCATGTATCTGGCACAGCCGACGGCATGGCCGAGACCAAGCTGCTGCTTCTGGCGGACAGCCATGACGTCCACCATGCTGGCGGCTTCCTGCACGGCCTTGAGCTGTTCAATTTTGCCGGCCTCGGCCAGAAGTTCCTCCAGCTCGATGTTGCGGTCAAAATGGTCTTCCACCACAGACTTATGACGATTCGTCACAAAAATGACTTCCTGCACGCCTGCACGCACGGCCTCTTCCACAACGTACTGAATGACCGGCTTGTTATAGATGGGCAGCATTTCCTTGGGAATGTTCTTGCTGGCAGGAAGAGAACGGGTACCCCATCCGGCGACAGGAAGAACGACCTTGCTTACTTTCATGACGACCTCACAGAACCTTGGAAAAACTTTTGCGGCATTCGCCGCTTTCCAGAACGATGCGGAATGCTCCGCTCAAGAACTCGCGCGCCATACGCTGTCGCGCAAGCAAACCACGATGAAAGTCATTTTTGTCACATGATATGCCTTCCGCTGCATTATCAGCCACATACGTATATCATGCCTTCTTTTGTCTTCAATTTACACTTTTTTTCCGCTTACGTCCATACGTTCATGCAATTGTAAAAAGAATGAAACAAAAAAAACATTGCCTTTCATCGGAATTCATGAATAAAACTGAAAGCATGAGGTGGAGCGTTGTTTTCTTTTTCAGCGTTACAAAACTGTTCATCATAACGCCTGCTCTTCTGCATCATCATAAAAATGGACCTTACGTGTTCTTTCTTCTGCTGCCGGATATAAAGAAAGACCCCGAAGAAGATCAAGCTTCTCCGAGGTCTTGTTCGGAAAAAAACAAGTCTACGACATCACCGTCGCCGCCCGTCAGGCATGACGACCGCATCCGCCCCTGCACAGCCTGCCGGAACCGAACTCCTGCAGTTTTCCGTCAATATAAGCCTGCAGCACGTCCTTCACACTGGAATATCCGGAAGCGTAAAACACCTGCATGCCCATCTGATGCATGGCGTTCAGCGGTCCCATGCCCATGCCGCCGGCAATGAGAACGCCGACGCCCTTGTCCGAAAGCGCCTGAACAGGCACGATGCAGCCGCCCTGCTCATGTCCTTCGTTGTACTCGACGCTCACGTCAAGAATGCGTCCGTCCTGAATGCGGGCCACGGTATAGGCGTCACAATGACCGAAATGTGCGCTGGGGACAGCCTCAAGACCAGCGGGAGCGTTGGAGGGAACGGCAACAAGGATGGCTTCGGACATGATGAAACTCCTTTTGAATGACCGTCCGGCAGACCTGCCATGCGGAGAACCATACCTAGGCCTTCCTGCTTCCGGCAGTATCCCCGCTTCAGAGCTTTCTCTGCAAAACGGCCCTTAATTCTGCTCAAATAAGCAAATACTACTTTTCACGGGCTGCATCAAGAGTACTCGGCATTTTCTGCAGTCACCTGCCTTTTACAGCAGCGCACGCCAGTCAAAAACTCCCCGCAGGTCTTTGCCGCAACCGTGCGTGACCTGCGGGGCATGAATCCATCCGTCGCTGCGAAAAGCGGTGATTCTCCAGTGTCAGACCTTTGTCCGGGCAGCCCGCAGGCCGTTGGCCACCACAATGAGCGCCGTGCCCACGTCGGCAAATACGGCCATCCACATGGTGGCATTGCCCGTAAAGGCCAGCAGGAAGAAGAGCGCCTTTACGCCAAGAGCCAGGGCAATGTTCTGCACAAGAATGGCATACGTCGCGCGGGAAAGCCGGATGAATCTCGGAATCTTGCGCAGATCGTCATCCATGAGAGCCACGTCGGCGGTCTCCATGGCGGTATCGGTACCGCTGCCGGCCATGGCAAAACCTATGTCAGCCCGGGCGAGCGCCGGGGCGTCGTTGATGCCGTCACCGGCCATGCCCACTTTACCCCACTGTTTCGAGAGCTCTTCCACGGCACTCAGCTTGTCCTCGGGCAGAAGGTTGCCGCGAAAATCATCCACTCCGGCCTGCGAGGCGATGACGCGGGCCACTTTTTCATTGTCCCCCGTAAGCATGACCGTACGAACGCCGAGTTCGTTCAATTCACGCACGGCCTGCCTGCTGCTTTCCCTGATGGTGTCGGCTACGGCAAACACCGCGCGAACGACCTTCTGGTCCGCCAGCGCCACCACCGTTCTGCCCTGCTGTTCAAGTGCGGCTGCGCGCTGTTCGATATTTTCGGAGGAAAGACCGGCCAGTCTCATCATTCTGATGCTGCCGAGGCTGAAGCGTTCACCGTTCACGGTTCCACGCACGCCCTGGCCGGCCACGGCCTCAAAGTCCTCCACGTCCAGAAGCCGTATGCCTTCCTCTCCGGCCTTTTCGGCCACGGCAAGGGAAACCGGATGATCCGACCGGGCCGCAAGGCTGGCGGCAAGCAGCAGTTCCTCCTGGGCGTCGCGTCCGTCCATGGCTTCCATGTCCGTCAGCTTCGGCTTGCCGCAGGTAAGCGTACCCGTCTTGTCAAGAGCGAGACAGCGCAAGAGACGGCCCTGTTCCAGAAACATCCCACCCTTGATAAGTATGCCGCTTCTTGTAGCGGCCGCCATGCCGCTGACAATGCTGACGGGGGTAGATATCACCAGCGCGCAGGGGCAGCCTATGACGAGCAGCACGAGGCCGGTATATACGGAATCAAGCCATGCCTGTCCCATGAACAGCGGCGGAACGACGGCCGTGAGCAGAGCGAGCAGAAAGACTGCGGGCGTATACCATCTGGCAAAGCTGTCCACAAAGCGCTGCATGGGGGCACGACGCCCCTGAGCCTCCTCCACGGCGTGAATGATGCGCGCGAGCGTAGTGTTCGAAGCCGCAGCCGTCACCTCGAATTCAAGAGCGCCGGAGGTGTTTATGGTACCGGCGAAGACAGGATCCCCCTCGCCCTTCTCCACGGGAATGCTCTCGCCTGTGATGGGTGCCTGATCCACGGCGGAATGGCCGGAAAGAACCACGCCGTCAAGCGCTATCCTTTCGCCGGGCCTGACTCTCACGTGACTGCCGATGGCAATATGACGAATGTCCGTTTCCGCCCACGAGCCGTCAGACTGAAGCACCGTCGCCTTTTCGGGAGAAAGCGCAAGCAGCTTGCTTATGGCGTTGCGGGCCCTGTCGAGAGCACGCGCCTCAATAGCTTCGGAAACATTGAACAGCACCATGACCATGGCCGCTTCCGGATACTGACCGATGATCACGGCACCCGTCACGGCCACGGACATGAGCGCATTGATGTTGAGGTTGAAGTTGGAAACGGCCAGCCACCCCTTGCGGTAGGTGCCGAGCCCTCCGAGCAGTATGGCCGCCACGGCAAAAATGAGCGGCAGCAGCGACACAAAGGAAAATCCTTCTGCAGGTCGGGCAATGACTCCCCACTCCAACGCGAATTCCATACCTTCGGAAATCGCCGCAAAAATTCCCGCCAGCGCAAGCTTCTTCCAGGGAATGCGGGGAGATTCCACCAGGCGGGGCGCGATTTCCTGGCTGGCGACCACAGGTTCCGGAACCATGTCTATGGAAGCAAGAGCCTCTTCTATAACTCTGGTGGAAGGAAGTTCGTGCCTCACGGTCAGAACACGCTGCATGAGATTGAACTCAAGACCGGTGATACCTTCCACCGAGGCGAGTCTCTTGCGGATAAGCGCTTCCTCCATGGGACAGTCCATGTTCTTGATAAGGTACACAGCGGTCGTGTCCGAGGCGAGAGCCGCCAGCGCGCCGTCTACGGGCTGGGGAGCTTCGTGCTCATGACCGCAGCAGCAGTGACCATGCCCGGCCTCATCGTGATGATGGGCATGATGGTCATGAGCAGCATGATCGTGGTGGTGATGTTCGGCCTCGTGCATTTCAGGGGTATAAGCCTTCAACGTAAAAGCGGCGCAGGCACAGTCGGCCTGACCGGATGAAGAACATATATTGTTGCTTCTCATGTTGTTTCTCCTTGCTGAACATCAACGTAGTGTCTATAGTAGCTATAGAGTCAAGCGTTTCTGAAAAAAAATTTGAAAATCTCGGTCAAAAACGCGCAGAAAGGAAAAAATATTCTGTATTTTCAATAAACTGCAGAAAACAAACCCAAGAATCCAACAATACCATGCCTACCACCGCAACTCGGTAAACCCCGATAAGGAGTATCGCCATGCCTTTAAAAATTGGAGAACTGGCCAGGCTTTCCGGCTGTCAGGTCGTCACCATACGCTACTATGAAAAGGAAGGGCTGCTGCCCCAGCCCGAGCGAACGAGCGCCAACTACCGCCTCTATGACGAGAGCGACGTCGAACGGCTCCACTTCATCCGCCGCTGCCGCCTTCACGGCATGAATCTTGCCGAAATACGGAGCCTTCTCGCCTTCAAGGATCATCCGACGGTCAGCTGCGCGTGGATCAACGATCTGGTGGACAGGCACATTGCCGACGTTGAACGCCAGATAGCCTCGCTTCAGCACCTCAAAACCCATCTGGAAGCCCTGCGGCACACCTGCGCGGGGGATCATGTGCAGGGCTGCGGCATCATAGACACGCTGGATCACGGTTCCCCCTGCGCCTGCTGCCATGAAGAGCACTGCCATCTGAACGAGCTGAGCGCTGAAGCGCCGAAACGGAAAACGAAACGGAACGGCTGAAAATTTCGAGGATTCCCTTCCGTCCGGCGCCCGCCCCTCCCTTCTCTCCCGCTTGCGCGCGCGGCCCGCTTGTCGTACCATTGCCCGGCCTGCGGAACTCTCCCCCCTGCTTTCCCTTCCGTTCATGGGAACTTCGGGGCTTCTGCGGCGTTCGGGCAGTGCAGCCCTTGAAATTCCCTTGCAGACGCACTGCTTCAAAAGGAAGGAACACATGAGTTTTCTCAAAGCCAGCACCAGCTTCACACGCTTTCGCATCCTTGACGACGTTCCCGCCGAACTGTGGGCCGCCATTCCCGAAAAGCTCCGTCAGTTCGCCTTTATGGACATTGACGACATCGCCGAGGAACGGGCCTTCGGCTGGACTAATTTCGACGACATGCTTGATACGGAATGGAAGTTGAGCCCGCCGGAAAAGGCCGACTATCTGACCTTCTCTCTCCGTCTCGACACCCGCCGCATTCCTCCGGCCGTGCTGCGCAAGCACACGCGCATTGCCCTTCGCGAGGAAGAAGCCCGCATCAGGGAGCTGGGAAAAAAATTCATTCCCCGCGACCGCAAAAAGGAAATAGGCGAACAGGTAAAGCTGCGCCTCATGGGGCGCTTTCTGCCCATCCCTGCGGAGTTCCAGGTCATCTGGAACACCCGCACCAGACGCGTGTATTTTGCTTCCACGCAGACGAAAATGATCGAGCTGTTCCTCGAACTTTTCACCCGCAGCTTCGATCTGCGTCTGGAACAGCTCGTTCCCTGTGCGCTGGCGCTCTCCATGCTCGGTGAACAGTGCGCCGACAAGCTCGACGCCGTGGAATCCACGCACTTCATTTAACAAAAGGCATCGAACATGGCAGACATCGGTTACATCGGCGAAAACACCGACCTCATTCTGGGACAGGAATTTCTTACCTGGCTGTGGTTCCGCAGTGAAACGGGCAACGTCTTCCGCATGGAATCGGCGGACCACGCCGGAGAACCCTTCACCGTGGCCATGGAGCAACGCATTGTGGTTCGCGGAGGCGAAGGCGAAAACCAGGAAACCGCCACCGTCGTAGGTTCCTTTTCTCCTTTGCGGGAAGCAAGACTCGGCCTGCTCACCGGCAAGCAGGTAGTTCGCGCCCTCGTTCGGCTGGAAAAGGACGGCATGGACTGGCAGGTAACGTTGAAGGCCGAAGACTTCAGCGTCAACTCTCTGCGCACGCCTCCCATTGCCAAAGAAGACGCCTCGGAGGACCCGGACGCTCTTTTCCTTGAAAAAATGTATCTTATCGATCAGGCGCTGGACATGCTTGATGAAATGTTCCGGCAGTTCCTTGCGCTTCGCCTCGCTCCCGCCGCATGGCAGAAGGAAGCCGCAGCCGTGGCCGAATGGATGCGGCACGACATCAGTCAGGGAGCCATGCAGCCCGGAGTCTGACGCCTTCACGGCAGGCCGTCGGAGGCCTCCACCCATCAGGGCGCTCCGAAGGCCTGTCCGAAAGGCACTCCTGCCCGACCCGGCGTCGAATGACCATGTCCGGGCCTGCCCGCATAACGAATCCCGATCTTCCGGGGAACGGAGGACTATGAAAGACGCTCCCAATCGCGGCGGCAGCACCGCCTCACGCTGGAGGGCACTGGCCATCCGGGCGCTGCGAAAGACGCTCTGGATGCTGCTGGTGCTCTGGGGCATCACGCTGGTAAGCTTTTTCGTCATACATCTGGCCCCGGGGACGCCCACCGACATGCAGACCAGTCTCAACCCGCTTGCGGGAGACATGGTGCGCGAAAGGCTTAATGCACTCTACGGGCTCGACAGACCGCTCTGGGAACAGTACGTGGACTGGCTGAGTCGTCTCGTCAGACTCGACTTCGGCATATCGCTTTCCAGCGACGCCCGTCCCGTCATGGAAAAAATCATGGAACGTCTGCCTCTTACCGTGGGCATGAACGTCATATCCCTGCTGCTTACCCTGCTCATATCCATTCCCATAGGCATCATATCAGCCGTGCGGCGGGGCACCCTGCTCGACCGGGCTCTCACGGTACTGGTCTTTCTCGGCTTCGCCATGCCCAGCTTCTGGCTGGCCATGCTGCTCATGCTCTACTTCGGCATAGATCTCGGCTGGCTTCCCCTTTCCGGGCTCACATCTCTGGACTATGCGCAGCTTTCGCCTCTGGGCAAGGCGCTGGACATTGCCCGTCACCTTACGCTGCCCATACTTGTGGGACTGGTCGGAAGCATTGCGGGCACGTCGCGCTTTCTCCGTTCCTCCATGCTGGAAGTGCTGCGTCAGGACTACATGACCACAGCCCGTGCCAAAGGCCTGCCAGCCAGACTCGTCATAGGCAGGCACGCCCTGCGCAACGCGCTTCTGCCCGTCATTACCATGCTCGGACTCTCCATTCCCGGTCTCATCGGCGGCAGCGTCATCATTGAAACCATTTTTGCCCTGCCCGGCCTGGGCCAGCTTTTCTATGCAGCCGTCATGGCCAGGGACTATCCGCTCATCATGGGCAATCTCGTGCTCGGCGCCGTGCTCACGCTGCTCGGCAACATGCTCGCCGATGCAGGCTACGGTCTTGCCGATCCCCGCATACGCTCCACGGCACGGCAGGAGGACAGATCATGACTCTCAGCCTGAAAAGACACGGAATGTTCCTTACCGGACTTGCCATCGTGCTTGTCATGAGCGTGCTTGCACTGCTCGCTCCGTGGATAGCTCCGTTCGATCCCGCTGCTCTGAACCTCGATCAGATTCTCATGCCGCCCTCATCCGAGCATCTGCTCGGCACCGATGAGCTCGGGCGCGACGTTTTCTCCCGACTGCTCTACGGCGCCCGGGTGTCGCTCTGGGTGGGCTTTGTCGCCGTGGGCATATCTACGGCCATCGGCATCGTGCTGGGCCTTGCTTCCGGCTACTTCGGCGGCTGGACGGACGAACTCATCATGCGCGGCGTGGATGTCATGCTCTGCTTTCCTTCGTTTTTCCTCATTCTTGCCGTCATTGCCTTTCTGGAACCGAGCCTCACCAACATCATGGTCGTCATAGGGTTCACGTCCTGGATGGGCGTGGCCCGTCTTGTCAGGGCGGAAACCCTTTCCCTCAGAGAACGGGACTTCATTGCAGCCTCAAAACTGGCCGGAGCCTCCACGACGCGCCTTCTTTTCGTGCACATTCTTCCCAACGCCCTGGCGCCCGTGCTTGTTTCGGCCACGCTCGGCGTCGCCGGAGCCATTCTCGTCGAATCCTCCCTGAGCTTTCTCGGGCTCGGGGTGCAGCCTCCGGACGCAAGCTGGGGCAACATGCTCATGGACGGCAAGAACACGCTGGAAATCGCCCCATGGCTCTCGCTCTATCCTGGCCTTGCCATTCTCGTCACTGTACTGGGATACAATCTGCTCGGTGAAAGTCTGCGCGATCTTCTGGACCCGAGACTCAGGGAACGCTGAACCGTGCGGAAGGATTCCTGAAAAACGAAGGCGGCCGGAGACATGAATCTCCGGCCGCCGTTCATGTTAACATGGCAGCTCAGATCTGCCGCCCGTCGCTTCCAATACCTGACGCTTCATACTCTATCCCCGCCCGGAACACCGACGGAATGACCGGGCTCTTCCGACTGCCCGTGTCCAGAGTCCTGATACCCCATAAATGGGGCCCCCGAGGGGGCCTTGAGACGTTGCTTCATTTGGATCAAAGTCGCACCATGTTCCGGGGACTCAGTCACCGGAGACGCACGGCTTTGCGGCTTCTGTCCGACAGTTCGTTCTGCGAACGTTACCAGCGGCGGCCATGCCCGCCATAATCATGACGCTCCTGCTGATGTCCGTAAATACCTCCGGCCAGAGCGCCCAGTCCGCCGCCGATAAGGGCGCCGGTCGTTCCGCTGCCGCCGGTAAGCGTGCTCAGGCCGCCGCCGATGAGCGCTCCTCCGGCGGCTCCGCTGAGCGCCCCCTGCTGCGTACGGGACATATTAGTGCAGCCCACGGAACCAAGAGCCAGAGCCCCTGCAAGAAGTACGATAACGGGAAACTTTTTCATCATGACACTCCAAAATACTTCCGGCATCACTTGTCGGCCGGAGCCATGAACTCATACCAGAGCACGTCGAAAACGGAACGGCCGGCCTCAGTCGGATGCGAGGCATACCAGTCGTCAAGCTTTTTCTGAATCTGCGTCCAGCTTTCATCACCGAAGGCCTTCAGCCAGGCCGCCACAAAAACAGACTCTTCCGTTCCCTGCTTTTCAGCAACAAGGTGCTCGATGGCCACAGTACTGGAAACTCCGTAAAGAAACGCAAGTTTTTCCGATGTGGAAGAGCGTTGCCACTCGTTTCCGGTAAAGTCGGCAGGAGTTGCCGTCCCGGCAACGGCGGAGCCGGCAAGGCCACAAAGCATGACCGCGACGAAAAACCACTTAACACAACGAAGTCTCATAGAAAAATTCCTCACCACTCAAGGTCAAGGGACACCACCTCAGATGGACATCGGCCGTCTGGGATCAGGACGAGGACTGCCGGGTCTCGGCGCACCCGGACGAGGCGCCCCCGGTCTTGGAGGCCCGGGGTGAGGGGCTGGGCGAGGCGCCGGTCTGCCCGGACGGGGAGCGGGACGCGGTGCTCCGGGTCTGGGTGCCCCTGGACGAGGCGCAGGTCTCGGCGCTCCAGGGCGAGGGGCGGGACGAGGCGCCGGTCTGCCCGGATGGGGAGCAGGACGCGGTGCTCCGGGTCTGGGACTCCCGGGACGGGGCGCAGGTCTCGGCGCTCCGGGCCTCGGTGCGTCCGGCCTGGGAGCAGGATGACGCTCCGGGCCGTGAGGCGGCGCAGCTTCCGCTTCGCAAGGCAGCAGGGAAACCGCCATGCCGACGGTAAACAGGCTCACCAGAGAACAAAGAAAGGTACGTCTATCCATATGCGTTTACCTCTTCCAATAACAACTGGACAGGAACCTATTTGAAGACATAGCGCACTGCCTGCCATTATGCAAGTATGTCACGGCGCGCCGCATATGCCGAGACATCCTGATATTCTATTTATTTAATTAGAATAATTGCTTGCCCTGTTCTGAGTTGTCAAGGTAACGAAGCATTGCGCTCCCTTTCTTTTTCTTTCGCCTCTCCCCTGCCGCAACACGCTGACGAAGCGACGAAGAGCTGTCGGCAAGCCGCATCTCTTCTGCTTTCTGCGAAGCGAAAGCGGGACTCCCTCAAGCCGGGTACTGATTCATGCTGCCCTGCAGCCACAGCGTTCCGGTGATGTCGTCCCCCGTCTGCGGTTCATAGCCCTTCAGCAGATGATCGGCAGCATACAGGTATCCGCGCAGCGAACCTTCCCCCATGCCTGAAAAAATCGTAAGTATGCGCAAAAAACGCCGTCCCATGAATTCCACGCGTTCCGTGCCGAGCACAGGCACCTGAAAGGCCCACATCCCCACCACTTCCGTAGGCAGCAGCAGTCCCCGGCCGTGAGAAGAAATCACCTCCGGATGAAAATCGCCGACCTTCTTTTCTGGGTGAGCTATAAGAAAGGCTTTGAGCGCCGCATTCCAGGCCGCAGACCCGGGCTCCAGAACGACATCGGTCACATCCGCCTTCGTCAGGGCAAGCGCCAGTCCCGCCAGATGGAACTCGGCCCGGGCACCGAACTGAAGCTGCGGCACGTGCTGAAAGAATCCCGCAAGGAAAAACGACACGGGCATCCCCATCCCGGACGTGCGCACAGCCACCACGCCGGATATGCCGTTGGACCAGATATGCGCCTGCTCTATGACGGAAGACACCGGCATTCCCTCAAAGGCAGGATAGCCTCCCACAAAATCGGCCTTGCCCTTTCCCTGCGTCATGATGATGTGCGAGTGGATCGAAATGCCGCCGCTTGAGGGATAGGACAATAGAATGACGCTGCTGCCGTCCTTTCTGTGCATGACCGGTCCCTGCGGCACGCTTTTTTCAAACACGCTCTGCAGGCTGCCGACATATTCCCGACTGCCTTCGGGAAAAAACGCCGACCACACGTCTCCAAGCCCTTCAAAGTGCCTGCCCGGAAAGGCGGACGAAGGCCCCTCATTGTCCGGCGCAGAATCGCTGGACGTATTGTTTCTCAGAGGAGGCTGTCTGACCGTCGTGCTGCTGTGCGTGCCCCGACCGCCGAAAAGTTTGCCCAGAGATCCCATATGTTCTCCTTTTGCCTGCATGGCACGCCATGCAATGCTCTCAACACCGTGACAAGACAACCGTCGTCTGCAACAGGCACCGTTGCCTCTCTCCAGACGCTTCGGACGGACCAGACGGACAGCCTGCCGCCGTCCGAAACCGCAGACCCCTTACAGCTATCAATAATCCGTTCCCGGAACATGGACAAGGTTACGGAAAATTCAGCGAGCCATGCTCAAGCAAGGACGGCAAGGATGCCGCATTCGCTTTCCGTCCCGGGAAACGCGCATGCTACACGGACAGGAATGAATGAGCAAGTCTTCTAGCGATGGTGACGGAGTGCCCGCAGGCTGAGCCACACGCCCATGAGGTTGAACAGCCCGAACAAAAGAAGCGTGTAGCGCATGGCATGAAGAAACAGGTCGGAATTCTCATGCGTCACGGCGGTGTCTCCCATGAAAAGACCTATCATGCAGGCCATGACGATATGACTCATGAGCCCCCCCATGGTTCTCAGACAGCCGAGCAGCCCGGACGCCACGGAAAGATTCTCTCTGGGCACGTTGCCCAGCGTGGCCGTCATGTTGGGAGCCACAAAGAACGCCGCCCCCGTGCCGAGCGCAGCCTGGCTGATCACGACCTGCCATACGGAACTGTTCTGATCAAGCAGCATGAGACTGAGTATGCTCAGACCACACACCGCCATGCCCGACGTGGAAATGACTCCCGGGCGATATCTGTCGGCCAGCCGTCCGGCCAGAGGAGAACAGAACGTCTGAAAAAGACTCTGCATCATGAGAATCATGCCCGCATGAAAGGCATTCATACCGAGCACCTGCTGAAGATACAGAGAAAAGAACAGAGACAGTCCCTGAAAGGATCCGTAGTTGATGAAGGTTGCCGCCATGCCGTCGGGCAGCCCGGGCACTCTGGAAAGAATTTTCAGGTCGAACATGGGGTCGGAAGAATTCCATTCTCTGCGAACGAAGGCCATCAGAATGACGATGCCCACGGGCAGCAGGCCGACGACGGCAGGATGCAGGAATGTGCAGGTTGCCCCTGCGGTCACGCAGAAAAGCCCTGCTGCACCAAGCAGCGCGCTGCCCACGTCGAGCGAACGTCTTGAGGCTGCTCTCGGCTGATCGGGAATGACCCTTGCCAGAAGCATGAGCTCCACCAGTCCCACGGCAGCCACGAGGAAGAATACCGAACGCCAGCCGGCGAACTCCGCCAGCCCTCCGCAGGCCAGCGGTCCTATGGCCAGCCCGAGATATACGGCCGACACCACGATGCTTATCACCTGTCCGCGAATGTTTGCCGGAGCCAGCGTGACACTCAGCGTCGTTACCGTACAGGCAATGGAAGCAGCCGCCACGCCCTGTATAAAACGCAGCGGAATGAGAACAACCATGGCCGGAGCAAGCCCCATGAACACGCTGAACAGAAAAAAGCCGCCAAGTCCCGCAAGCAGCGTTCTCTTGACGCCGAACATGTCGGCAATGCGACCGCTCAACATATGGGAAATGGACTGACCAAGGTTATAACATACCATCACAAGGGAAAGCATGACGGCGGGAGCCCCCAGAGACTCTCCTATGGAAGGAAGAATGGCGGCCACGCCGCTCATGAGAAACGGAGCAAAAAGGTTTCCGGTCCACAGAGCGGCAATAATGGTCTTCAGCCTCAGGGGAGACGAGGAATGTTCTGAGCTGGACATGACGGACCTCCTGAGAGAAACCTACGCCAAACCTCGCAGGGAGAAAAGAAAACGACATTTTTTTGTGAAATTCAGATCAATGCATATTCTGAACCAGACAGGCCCTCAATGACTTTCGCATTGGAGGCGTGCAAGGCATCCGGGGGCATCAGCCGGAAGCCGCATCTTCCTGCTGCGCGCTCCCGCCGCTTCTGACGAACCGACCGCAACCTGTTCTTACAACAAGGCGTCCTGAGCACCATCGAAACCGCCGGACAGCGAACCTTCTGTCAGACACAGAGCCCCCGCTCCCTCTCGCACATACAATAGAAAGACCATGTACGTACATCTGCAACGAGGCTGGCACCTGAGAAATAAATGAACGTATAAAAGCATCTCAGAAAAAGACGCTCCGGGCAGCGCAGCTCAACGGGCAGCTCAGAGACACAACCACTCGAATGCCGAACGCAGAAAGTTCGGGACCCCAGACAAAAAAACGTCCGCCTCTCACACCGCGTTTCTCAAAAAAAAGAACGGCGTATGCCTCAGGTCTCTCTCTGTTCTGAAACATACGCCGTATGCATGCCTTCCCGAAAGGGAAGGTCCGGTTCCGTTCCGGGCGAAACGAAGCCGGAAAAATATTCCGCATCATTTTCACGATGCATTCATACTGCTCAGTTGTCGGAGCATACATTTTTTTCCATAAAAAACAACGAGAAAACGGTTGCCGAGTCTTGAAAAATATCCGTCGGGCAGTTTTTCCGAAGGCTCTCCCATGGTTTGGCTTCGGAGCATGTCATCCAGCACCAGTCATGGCATCATGCGTTCTGTCTCCATGCAAAGAGCGGTCGTTCCAAAAAGAAACGACCGCTCTTTCGATATCCGGCTTCGACATGACCGGTTTTTCTACGATACTTTCTGCTCCTTCTTTTCATCCATGACCAGAGGAAGCAGTTCACCTATGGTGCTTACAGTATGTATCTCTATCCTTCGACGCAGGTCGGCAGGAATTTCCTCAAGATCCTTGACGTTCTGCGTCGGAATGACGGCTCTTTTCAGGCCTCTGGCCACAGCGCCGAGAATCTTTTCCTTTATGCCGCCCACGGGAAGCACCCGTCCGCGAAGCGTGATTTCACCGGTCATGCAGGTATCGCCGCGGACAGAACGACCGGTAAGCGCCGACACAAGGGCCGAAACCAGGGTCACGCCTGCGGAAGGCCCGTCCTTGGGCGTCGCCCCGGCAGGCACATGAATATGAATGTCCAGTTTCTGAGAGAAATCCGGGTCTATGCCCAGTTCTCTGGCATGGGAACGCGCATACGTCACGGCGGCCTGAGCGCTTTCCTTCATGACATCGCCGAGCTGACCGGTCAGAAGAAGTCCGCCCTTCCCTTCCATGGTACTCACTTCCACGTGCAGCACCTCACCTCCGGCCTGCGTCCAGGCCAGGCCCAAAGCGACGCCGGGCAGAAGTTCCTTCTCCTTTTCCTCATCGAGGAATCGAGGAGCTCCGAGCAGACGAGCCACAAGCGCAGGAGTAACCACAAAGGGAGGCTTGTCCCCCTCGGCCTTGCGTCTGGCCAGCTTCCGGCATATGGAGCCGAGCTCACGCTCAAGTCCACGCAGACCGGCTTCTCGCGTGTACCCGCGAATGACGCGCGCAATGGCCGCATCGCGAAACACAATGTCGGCTTCCTTAAGACCGTTTTCAGCAATCTGCCTTTTCAACAGATACTTGCGGGCAATGGCCAGCTTTTCCTGCTCGGTGTATCCAGAAAGATGGATGATCTCAAGTCGATCCAGAAGTGCTGCCGGAATGGTGTCGAGCTGGTTGGCCGTGCAGAGAAACAACACCTTGGAAAGGTCAAACTCCAGATTCAGATAATGATCGCTGAAATGAGAATTCTGTTCAGGGTCCAGAGCTTCCAGAAGCGCCGAGGCGGGATCGCCGCGGAAATCATTGCCGAGCTTGTCGATTTCATCCAGCACGATGACCGGATTGCGGGTTCCGGCCTGGCGTATGGCCTGTATGATGCGACCGGGCATGGCACCGATGTAGGTGCGTCGATGACCGCGGATTTCCGCCTCATCCCTCATGCCGCCGAGGGATATGCGCTGAAACTTGCGTCCGAGAGCTCGTGCTATGGAACGGCCAAGCGACGTTTTGCCCACGCCTGGAGGCCCGACAAAGCAGAGCACGGGGCCCTTGGAGTCCGGATTCAGCTTGCGTACGCTCAAAAATTCCAGAATGCGGTCCTTCACCTTGTCAAGACCGAAATGGTCTTCGTCAAGAATGGCGGCAGCCTTCACGATGTCCAGCCTGTCGCGGGACATCTTCTTCCACGGAAGCTCGGCAAGAAGATCCAGATAGGTGCGGACCACGTTGGCTTCGGCGGAATCTCCGTGCATGGAAGCAAGACGACGAAGCTGCTTGTCGGCCTCCCGGCGTGCATCCGGGGGCAGAGAAGCCTTTTCAAGCGCCTTTCTGAGATTTTCATTCTCGTCGTCCGCGTTTTCGCCGTCTCCGAGCTCCTTGTGTATGGCCTTGAGCTGTTCGCGCAGAAAATAGTCCTTCTGCGCCTTGTCCATGCCTTCCCGCGCCATGCTCTGAATACGCGCCTGCATGGCGGCGACTTCCACTTCACGGATGAGATGCTCATTGACAAGGCGCAGACGCTCCACCGGATCGAGACATTCAAGAATCGCCTGAGCCTCATCAACGCGAAGCCGCATGTTGGCCGCGATGATGTCGGCCAGTCTGCCGGGCTCGTTGACGGAATTGAGCACGTTCATGATTTCCCCGGAGGGAAGTCCGCGAAGATGCAGAATCTTGTCGCTCTGCTCCCGCGCGGACCGCATCATGGCCTCAAGCTCCACCTCGGAAACGTCCCCGCGCTTCTCGTCGAGAACCTGCACCCGTGCGAGCAGAATGGAACCGTCGTTGTCGAACTCCTCCACATGGGCCCGCGTCAGCCCCTGAACCAAAAGCTTCACCTGACCGTCGTTCATCTTGATCATGCGCAGAATCATGACCACGGAGCCGACGTCGTACAGTTCCTCGGGCGAGGGCTCCTCGGCCGAGGCGTCGCGCTGGGCGCAAAGCAGCAGATACCGGTTGCCGTTAAGCGCGAATTCCACGGTTTCCATGGCTTTCTCGCGATTCTCGAACAGCGGGACTATCATGGAGTTGAACACCACGCTGTCGCGCAGAGGAAGCACCGGCAAAACGGAAGGAATGGCGGGGGCAAGCTCGTCGCTCTCGCCGGAGGGGTCATCCCCGGAGTCTCCTTCCTGTTTTCCCTGCCCTTCCCCGGAGTCGCGTCCGGAGTCATCCGAAGCTTCGGCCCGAACTTCCACAGGGGCGGAAAGTTCCGAATCCTGTTCCAGCAGGTCTTTCTTGTCTTCTTCCGGCATTGCGGAAGGCGTCTTTTGCGTATTGCTCATGCTATCCTCATTCGGGCAGATCCCGTACATTCCTTTTCGTCACTTCAGGCGGCAATCACGCATCATGCTGAATGCGGCGTCGGAAGTGATGATCACATGATCGTGCAGGAACAGGCCCAGCTGCCGGAGCGTCAGGGCTATGCGTCCTGTCAGAGCCCTGTCCTCCTGTGACGGCATGTATGTGCCGCCAGGATGGTTGTGCATGAGAACAAGGCTGCTTGCACGGCTCTTTATCATGAGTTCCACGACCTCGAGAGGCTCCAGAGACACATGATCCATCGAGCCATGACGAATCTTTTTAAACATAAGCAGTCTGTTCTGTTTGTCCAGAAGCGCAGCCCACACTTCTTCCTCTGCGCAATGCTTCAGCCGCCTTCTGCCCATTTCCACGATGTCGGGCAGCGTAATGGCCTGCTTTTGTTGTACGTTGCTTTGCGATACACGGGCAATGATTTCCCGGAGAAGCACAAGAAAACTATCAACGGCCGGTCCGCACCCTTCCACCTCGGCCAGCTCTTCCGAAGAGGCGGAAAGCAGTCCGTCAAAACAGCCGAAGCGGGCGAGAAGCCGCTTGGCAAGCAGCTTGTTGTCCCGGCGCATATAAACGCACCCGAGCGCAAGCTCAAGCAGCTCGTAATCGGGAAGCGCCGCAGGATCGGAAAGAAAACGCTCGCGAAGCCTCTTTCTGTGGCCGGCGCGAAGATCAGCATCGGAATGGGGCGTACCGTCCTTCATGGTGTTCAGCGCCCCGAATGCTTTTCTCCACGGGGAGAGGAAAAGACAAGAGAAAGGGAAGCCGTCAGCTCTTCCATGGCCTGAAGCGGCTGCCGCGCGCCGCTCTTCACGGAGAGCTCGGCTTCTTCAAGAGCGGCAAAGACTCGACAGAGTCCTTCAAATCCAAGACGGGCGGCAAGCCTCCGCTTCTCGTTTTCCAGAAACTGAGGGACGAACACTCTGTCGCCGGCATTCATCTGCCAGAGAATGCGAGCCTCCCGGGCCATGAGCGTAAGAAGAGGAAAAAGCAGAGATTCTCCGCCGTCCCCCTCCCTCAGGAGCACCTTCCATACGGCGCGGGCGTTGCCGTTCTCAAGCTGACGGATGACGTCGAATATGACGGCATCGGGCGTGAATTCCGTCATCTGCCGCACGAGATCCGCATCCACGGAACCGTCGGTCGAAGCGAGATAAAGCTGCTCCAGAACGCCGCGAATGGCGGCAGCGTCGGGAATGAGCATTTCCGAAAGTGCGTTGAGTGCATCGGGATTCAAGCGCAGTCCCACGGCGGCAGCCTGCTTCTGCACATACTGCCGCAGCGAACGGACGTCTATGCCCATGGAACGCCATACCCATTTGCGGCTTTCGGCAAAAGCGAGGCACTTGAGCTTTGCTACATGGGCAGGAAGCTTCGGTTGCCCTTTTTCCCAAGGACATTCAAGACAGAACACGGGCAGAATGCCGGGCCGGGGCGTGCCGAGCAGCGATGAGAGCTTTTTCCACACATCCGCCGGAAGCTGGTGCGCACCGCGCACCACGAGCACCCGACTGCGTCCGTCCATGCCGAGAAGCGTGAGGGCATCCCAGAATCGACGATCCAGCCCCTCGTCTCCCCAGAAGGTATGAACATCTGGCCCGGGCGTCCCGCTGTCGCCGGACGCAAGAGGAGCAACAAGCTCCCTCTCCACGTACTCTCGCAGCAGAGCAGCATCGGGACATATGCAGAAAAAGAAGCCCGGCCTGTCCATTCTCTTCTCCAGAATGCCGGCGTCAGAACTTCTGCTGCATACGGTCGAGAGCCCGGCGCAGCGCTTCCTTCAAACCATCGCGAATGGCGCTGGCCTCGTCCACGGTTTCAAACTTGTCGTTGTACGAAATCACGCCGGAACGCCAGACCACGGCGCCGGTTTTTCCGCTGCGGACGATAAGCTCAACCTGCACGACGGTATCGCTGAGCAGCGTATTGTCTACCCAGTTGGAAACGGAGGAGCGCACGCGGAAGCCCGGCATATTAATGCTGAGCAGATAATCGGCGCTGCCGCTGTCCACCCAGCGAGCAAGACGGCGCAGGTTCACCTCGTCGCGTACAACGCCGCGCAGGTAATACTGCACCCAGGGATACATGGTGACCTGATCCACCTTGTCTATCTTGAGCGTGCTGTTTCCGTCGCCAAGTATGCTGACGGCGCGAGAGCTGCTGGTGGAATAGCCGTCCAGGCTGTAACCGCAGCCGCCGGCAAACAGACTCAGGCAGCAGACAGCAGCCGCAAGCTGTCCCTTCCAGGTTCCCCTTGGTCTTATCATCAGACATTCCTTCATGGCGACGAGTATGCGGAGTCTCCACGGTTACCGTCACAGAACGGTCTGTCGGAGACGCCGGAAAGACTTTTCTCCCTGAACGAAGAGAAAAGTCTCTCCGTTCCCGGCCTTCCCGCACAAGGCGGGAAGGCCCTATATTCCAGTCTCGCGGTGTTATCCCGCGACGATGTTGACCAGTTTGCCGGGGACCACGATGACCTTGCGCACCGTCTTTCCGGCAAGATGATTCTGAATGGAACGCTCGGCAAGCGCGGCCTTTTCCAGTTCCTCACGGGAAGAATCGGCAGGCACTTCCACCTTGCCGCGCAGCTTGCCGTTGACCTGTACCACCACAGTGATCACGTCCTTCTTGAGCGCGTCCCCGCTCCATGCAGGCCAGCGCACGTCATCAAGGGAATCGGCATGACCGAGCTGCTGCCAGACTTCCTCGCACATATGAGGTGTGAAGGGGAAAAGCATGACAAGCACCGTGGCCATGGCAGAAGACAGCGCGGTGCGGCCTTCCTCCGTGGCGGAAAGTTCCTCGCGGTACTGGTTGACGGCGTTGACGAGTTCCATGATGGCGGCAATGGCCGTATTGAACTGATTGCGCTCGGCGATGTCCTCGCCCACCTTCTTCACGGTGGCGTGTTCGCTGAGCCGCAGAGCGCGGATGGCGTCGCTCGCTGCGGGAGAGAGATCGGAGCAGGCGTTCACGGGCTTCAGTATGGACTGCATCTCGGAGAACATTCTCCACACGCGGCTCACGAAACGATAGGAACCTTCAATGCCGCTGTCGCTCCAGTCGAAGTCGCGTTCCGGCGGCGCCGCAAACAGGCAGAACAGACGCACGGTATCGGCGCCGTATTTCTTCACCATGGCGTCGGGGTCCACGATGTTGCCCTTGGACTTGGACATTTTGCTGCCGCCGAGCAGAACCATGCCCTGCGTGAGCAGATTCTTGAAGGGCTCATCCATGTCGGCAGGCAGATACCCGAAGTCTCGCAGCATCTTGGTGAAGAAGCGGGAATAGAGAAGATGCAGAATGGCATGTTCCACACCGCCTATGTACTGATCCACGGGCAGCCAGTACTTGAGCGCCTCCATGTCGAAAGGCGCGTCGTCCTTGCGGGCGGAGGTGTAGCGCGCAAAATACCAGGAAGACTCCACGAACGTGTCCATGGTGTCCGTCTCGCGACGGGCAGGGCCGCCGCAGCAGGGGCACACGGTTTCCACGAAGGAAGGCGTTTCGGGCAGAGGCGAACGGCCGTCGTCGCAGGTCTTCACGTCGAGCGGCAGACGCACGGGCAGATCTTCAATCTTGACCGGCTGCACGCCGCACTTTTCGCAGTAGACCACGGGAATGGGAGCACCCCAGTAACGCTGACGGGAAATATTCCAGTCGCGCAGACGGTAGTTGACCGTAGCACGCCCCTTGCCCGTTTCTTCCAGCTTTTTGATGATGGCGGCCTTGCCTTCTTCATTGGGCATACCCGTGAACTCGCCGGAGTTCACCAGAACTCCGGGCTCGACATAGGCTTCCGTCATGGTTGCGGGATCAAGTTCCCCGCCTTCGGGACTCACGACCACCTTGATGCCGATGCCGAACTTGCGGGCAAAATCAAAGTCGCGCTGATCGTGCGCGGGCACAGCCATGACGGCACCGGTACCGTAGTCGGCCAGCACGAAGTTGCCGAGCCAGATCGGAATACGGTCGCCGGTAAAGGGATTGAGGCAGTAGGCTCCCGTGAACACGCCGTCCTTTTCCAGCGTTTCGGACTGGCGGTCGAGGCGATCCATGTTGCGGGTGCGCTCGATGAAAGCGCGTATTTCGGCCTCATTCTCACGACCGGCAATGAGGGATTCCACAAGCGGATGCTCGGGAGCCAGCGTCATGAAGGTCACGCCGAACACCGTGTCGGCACGGGTGGAGAACACCTTGATCTCGCCCTCACGACCTTCCAGCTTGAACACGATTTCCGCACCGGTAGAACGTCCTATCCAGTTGTGCTGCATGGTGAGCACGCGGGACGGCCAGCCGTTTTCCAGCTTCTTGAGGTCGGCAAGCAGATCATCGGCATATGCCGTGATGCGGAAGAACCATTGAGTAAGATCCTTCTGCTCCACTTCGGAATCACAGCGCCAGCACTTGCCGTCAATGACCTGTTCGTTGGCGAGCACGGTATGGCAGCTCGGGCACCAGTTCTGCGGGGCCTTCTTGCGGTACACAAGCCCCTTTTCCAGGCACTTCAGAAAAAATTCCTGTTCCCAGCGATAGTATTCGGGACGGCAGGTCGCAATTTCCCTGCGCCAGTCATAGGAATAGCCCATGCGCTTGAGCTGGGCGCGCATGTTGTCGATGTTGGCGTAGGTCCATTTTGCAGGATGCGTGCCATGCTTGATGGCGGCATTTTCCGCGGGCAGACCGAAGGCGTCCCAGCCGATGGGATGAAGAACGTTGTAGCCCTGCAGACGGCGGAAACGGGCCATGACGTCGCCTATGGAATAGTTGCGGACGTGTCCCATATGAATGTTGCCCGAAGGATACGGGAACATTTCCATAAGAAAATACTTGGGCTTGGAAGAATCGACATCGCAGTCGAAAGAGCCTTTTTCAGCCCATATCTTCTGCCATTTTTCTTCCAGCGCATGAGGGTCGTAACGAGACGAAAGTGCCATTTTTATTCCTTGAAAACTTCGGGCTTGCGCCCGCTGTGCATATCGGGAAAATACCTGCCTGTACCCGGCCGTCAGCCGCGGATGCGAAGCTCTCCCTTGTCCACGGCCCGGCTCACCGCATCGAGAATTCCGTTCACGAAGGTGTGAGACCGGGAATCGCCGTACTGCTTGTCGAGCTCAAGAGCTTCGTTCATGGAAACCTTGGCCGGCACGTCGGCTCGATACAGCATTTCATACACGCCGAGACGCAGCAGATTGAGCTCAACGCGCCCCACGCGATCAAGCCGCCAGTTGCGGGCAAAACGTTCGATGACGGCATCGAGCTCATCGCGATGCTGCCATACGCCGTACACGAGCTCCCACGCAAAGCCGGAAGGCTCGCCCTCCTGTTCCAGGGCCTCGTCCTGACGGGGCACGGCGAGAAAGGCGGCCTTAAGCTGTTCCACGGAAGCGCATTCCAGAAATTCCTGACCGTACAGGGCCTGAAAGGCCAGCAGACGCTGAGCGCGACGGGAGGGTTCTTTCGCACCCATTACAGCTGCTCCATGACGCGGATGGTTTCCACCACAGCGGCGGCGGTTTCCGCGCCCTTGTTGCCCACGTGGGCGCCGGCGCGCTCAATGGCCTGTTCCAGAGTGTCGCAGGTCAGAAGGCCGAAGCCCACAGGAAGTCCCGCCTGCAGCGACACCTGAGCGATGCCCTTGGAAGCCTCGGCACAGACATAGTCGAAGTGGGGAGTGCTGCCGCGAATGACCGCTCCAAGAGCGATGATGCCGCTGTACTGCGAAAACGCCGCCAGCTTCTTGCACACGATGGGCAGTTCATAGGCTCCGGGAACGCGTATCACGGTGATGTCTTCCTGAGAAGCCCCGTGACGGGTCAGATAGTCAATGGCGCCTTCCACCAGATGCTGAACGATGAAATCGTTGAAACGCGACGCCACAATGGCGATCTTCAGGCCCTGGGCATTGAGCTGTCCTTCTATGGTCTTGACGGAATACATGATTTCCTCACTCTGTCTTGGGGCATACCCGCCGAAGCAGGTGGCCCATTTTTTCTTTCTTCGTCAACAGGTAATCTTCATTGTAGCGGCCGGGCTCCTGCTCGATGGGCACCCGCTCCACGATATCAAGCCCGTACCCCTCCAGTCCCACGATCTTGGTGGGATTGTTGGTCAGAAGACGGAGCTTGCGAATGCCCAGATCCACCAGAATCTGGGCGCCGACGCCATAATCGCGCAAATCGGGACGGAAGCCAAGACGAATGTTCGCCTCCACGGTGTCCAGCCCCTGTTCCTGCAAAGCATATGCCTTTATCTTGTTGGCCAGGCCTATCCCCCGGCCTTCCTGGCGCATGTAGAGCAGAACGCCGCGCCCTTCCTTTTCTATCTGGCAAAGGGCTGCGGCAAGCTGTCCCCCACAGTCGCAGCGCATGGAGCCGAACACGTCGCCCGTCAGGCATTCACTGTGCACGCGGGCGAGCACAGGCTCATCCGTGGTCACATCACCTTTCACAAGCGCCACGTGCGTGCGTCCGTCCACAGAATTTTCATAGGCAATGATGCGGAAATCCCCATACTTCGTGGGCATGGAAGCTTCGGCGGCACGCTTGACGGCCACCTCTCCGTGCTCCAGCCTCCAGCGGATGATGTCCTTGTTGGCGGCGATATGCAGATTGTGAGCGGCCGCGAATTTCT
>NZ_CALUWV010000022.1 GCF_944324575.1 uncultured Mailhella sp.
ATGGCCATAGGCGCCTACGTCTCCGCCCTGTGCGTGCTCACCCCCGATCAGAAGGAAATGATGTGGATCATCGACGAGATCCTTCCTTCTCTTGCCGCCCTGCACACGCCCTTCTGGTTCTCCGTCGTTCTCGGCGGACTCGTGGCCACGGTATTCGCCCTCATCATCGGCATTCCCGTGCTCAGACTCGGCGGCGACTACCTCGGCATCGCCACGCTGGGCTTTTCGGAAATCATCCGTGTGCTCATCGTCAACGCCACGCCCATCACCAACGGTTCGCTCGGCATCAAGGGCATTCCCGGCCATACGGATCTCTTCACCAGCTTCATCTGGCTGATCATCGTCGTGTTCTGCACCGTGCGGCTGCTCTCAAGCAATTTCGGCAACGTGCTCAAGGCCGTGCGCGACGATGAAATCGCCGCTCAGGTCATGGGCATCAACGTATTCCACACCAAGCTCTTTTCCTTCTGCCTCGGCGCCTTCCTCGCCGGCGTGGGCGGAGCGCTGCTCGGCAATCTCCTCACCACCATCGACCCCAAGATGTTCACGTTCCTTCTGACCTACAACATCCTCATGATCGTGGTGGCGGGCGGTCTCGGCTCCATCACCGGCTCCATCATCGGCAGCGTCATCATCACCGTGCTGCTCGAATGGCTCCGCGTGGTCGAAGAACCCATCAATCTCGGCTTCGTGGAAATCCCCGGCATCCCCGGCATGCGCATGGTGGTATTCTCCGTGTGCCTGCTCATCATCATCCTCTACCGCCGCGAAGGCATCATGGGCATGAGAGAGATCACCTGGGACAGCCTGGCCGCCTTTTTCTCCCGCCTCGGCCGCAAAAAGGAGCGTAAGGCATGAGTCGGAAAAACATCATTGAAGTAAGAAACGTCACCATGCGCTTCGGCGGCGTCACCGCCGTGAGCGAACTTTCCATGGACATTCCCGAAGGCAGCATCGTGGGCCTCATCGGTCCCAACGGCGCAGGCAAGACCACGGCCTTCAACGTCATCACCGGCTTCTACCGCCCCACCGAAGGCGACGTGGTCTTCGCAGGCCGCAGAATCACCGGCATGGCTCCGCACCGCATCTGCGCCCTCGGCATGGCCAGAACCTTTCAGAACATCCGCCTCTTCTACAACGAGACCGCGCTTGAAAACGTCATGATCGGTCGTCACGTGCGCCGCGACGGTCACTGGTGGGGCGCGGTGCTCGGTCTGCCGGGCACACGGCGCGAAGAGCGCGACATACGCGAAAAATCCCTTGAACTGCTGCGCCGCGTGGGCCTCTCCGCCCACGCCGACGAAGTCGCCTCCGCCCTGCCCTACGGCGCCCAGCGCCGCCTGGAAATTGCCCGAGCTCTGGCTACAGAACCCAAATTCCTGCTGCTCGACGAACCCGCCGCAGGCATGAACCCCCAGGAAAGTCTGGAGCTCATGAAGTTCATCCGCCAGATACGCGACGAATTCCACCTCACCATTCTGCTCATCGAGCACGACATGAAGGTGGTCATGGGCGTGTGCGAACACATATGGGTGCTGGAATACGGCAAGCTCATCGCCGAAGGCGACGCCGACGCCATCCGCTCCAACCCGCGCGTTATCGAAGCCTACCTCGGTGAGGACGTAAACAATGTTGCAGATTAAAGACCTTCATGTGCATTACGGCGGCATTCATGCCGTCAAGGGCGTGACCCTGTCCATTCCCAGAGGCAGCGTGGTCACGCTCATCGGCGCCAACGGCGCAGGCAAAAGCAGCATCATCCGCTCCATAGCCGGCCTCGTCAAGGGAGCAAGCGGAGAAATACTCCTCACCAGACACGAAGGCGACAAGCCCATGAACCTCCTGGGCCTGCCCGCCGAAAACATGGTGCGCAACGGCATTGCCCTCAGCCCCGAAGGACGGCGCATTCTGCCGCATCTCACCGTGGCCGAAAACCTTACCCTCGGCGCCTGGTGCCGCACGGACGCGGACGGCATCGCCCGCGACATGGAACTCGTCTACAACCTCTTCCCCCGTCTGAAGGAACGAAGCTGGCAGAAAGGCGGAACCCTCTCCGGCGGCGAACAGCAGATGCTCGCCGTGGGCCGCGCCCTCATGAGCCGCCCCGACCTTCTCATGCTCGACGAGCCCTCCCTCGGCCTTGCCCCCATTCTCGTGCGCGAAATCTTCGACATCATCCGCCGCATCAACGAAGACGGCAAGACCGTGCTGCTCGTGGAACAGAACGCCTACGCCGCCCTCTCCATCGCCGACTACGCCTATATTCTCGAAGTAGGCTCCGTCGTCCTCGAAGGCCCGGGCAAGGATCTGCTCCGGGATCCCAAGGTCCGCGCCGCCTACCTCGGCGGCTAACCGCAAAAAAGCGGGGCATGTTCCCCGCGCCCCGCACTTCTTGCCGGCGTCTGCCGGCAGAACGAACACGGGACAAAACATCCAGCGCTCCGCGTCTTTCCCCATGTCGGAAAACGCGGAGCGTTCCTTTTTCCTGGCGAATTTTCCGTCGAAGTTTCCGTCTGATTTCCTGTCGAAGCCGGGAAACGACGCGCCATCTCATGTCCCCCGGCGTTCAGTGAAAGACCGGAGAGCGCTTCAGCCCGCAGCCTCCCGCTCCCTTCCAGACCGCTCAGCGCCCCTCTGCGCGCCGCTCCGTGCCGGAAAAAACGCTTTCCTGCCGCTTCAGCCCACAAGAAAACGCTGTCCACGCCTGTTTCCGTCCGAAAAACACGCAGCGCCCAGTTCCCGAAGTATGCGGCAGCCTCCAGTCGTAACGGGCCGCACCGCAGAACTCGCCCCCTGCCGAGTCCCGTCGTTGTTCCGACTCCTGGCCTGCGAACGGCTCAGCCCTACGCCCCGCACGCGACGCCCGGCCCATGCGCCGGACAGAACGGTCCGCGCACAGCACAACAAAACAGGCGAAAGCGGTCGAGGCACGGACAAGGCACGCGCAGTCAGCCCGAGTTCCGCATCATGGCGCCGCCCCGTCCGCCGAAAACATACCGGAAATTCGCCGGAAGCGCCCTGCTCCGACATCGGCAAGATCGCCGCGCATCCCGGGCCCCAGCCCAGCCCGCCCTGAACCGGACGCTCCGGGCACGCCATGACCCGAGGCCTGCGGACAAGGAACTGCCGAAAGAACGCGGCAAAAAACACGGGAACGTCTTTCAAAACGCACTTTCCCTTTCTGTGCGCTTTCTTCCTTCATGCCGCAGATACGAAAATGGGGCCCCACCGGCATAGCCGGTGGTTCCTCTTATGCGCCTGTAAGGCTTTCTTACCAGCCGCGCCCTAGCAGGCGCATGGACGATCTGACATCTGCATTTCTGTTACCGGCGGCCCGTAAACGGGCTTCCGGTGTACGGGATGCTCAGCTGTTCTTCGAGTTTATCCTCGGCCAGTTGATGCCTGATGTACTCAGCTATCTTTGCCTTATTCTTGCCTACCGTGTCGACATAGTAACCACGGCACCAGAACTCCCGACTACGATATTTGAACTTCAACTCACCGAACTGCTCATATATCATCAGGCTGCTCTTTCCTTTCAAATATCCAACAAACGCCGATACACTCATCTTTGGCGGTATCTCTAGCAACATATGGATATGGTCGGGACAACATTCTGCTTCTACTATGCTCACGCCCTTCCACTCACATAATTTCCGCAATATTTCTCCTATGGCCCTTTTCTTCTCTCCATAGAAAACCTGTCAGCGATATTTTGGTGCAAAGACTATGTGATATTTGCAGTTCCATTGCGTATGCGCTAACTTCTTTGTGTCACCCATTGTGACCTCCTTTTGATTTGCTTATGGGCGCAGTTGCCAGACCGCACCTCTTTCTTAGCAAATCAAAAGGAGTGTTTATAACTTACGCATAACTATAAGTTTTCGGGAACCCCCAGCCTAGCTGGGGGTTTTCTTTTAACCAAAAAAAGCCCCTCGAACGAGGGGCCCTTTTCCTGTCAAGGAATCAGTTTTCCCACTTGCCTTTCACATAGCGGGGAAGCTCGGTAAGCTTGCGCACCTTCACGCAGCGGAACTGGCCGCTGGTCGCTTCCTTGCGGGTCTTGCCTACAGATTCAAAGGTAAGCTCGTTGTAGGAAAGCGTGGCAACATAGTCAAAATGCTTGCTGTTGCTCTTGCGCATCTGGGCAGTGACCGTCTCCTGGTCGATTTCCGTAAACGTCGCAACATATGTGGAGCCGCGCTTCACCACCTGCGGACGCGCACGATTAACCGTCATGCGCTTGTTGGCGCTTTTGACGTACTGATGTGCAAACGTATTCAGATCAGCCTGAATCTTGGATTCGTTGGCGGCAAACGTACTGCAGGGCGCCGCAACAAGACCGCACAGCGCGACAGCCATCAACCAATGACGAAACATCAAAAAAACTCCGTTATAGAGAGAGGCCCGGATTACCGGGCCTCTCGTCAGTGTCAGTCAACGATTAGTTGAAGAGAATTTCCACGCGACGGTTCAGGTAGCGGCCTTCTTCGGTGGCGTTGTCGTACTTGAAGGACTTGCCCATGCCGATGGCGGTCAGCTTGGAAGCGGGCACACCCTGCTCGACCAGATAAGCCTTAACGGCGTTGGCGCGGTTCTGAGACAGCTTCTTGTTGTAGGCGTCGCTGCCGATGGAGTCGGTCCAACCTTCGAGGGTCACGCGCACATTCTTTTCCTTGAGAACGGCGGCAGCTTCATCGAGGATGCCCTGAGCCTTGGCGTCAAGAGCATAGGAGTCGAACGCAAAGTTCACGCCGTGAAGCACGAGGGCTTCTTCGGCCACGGGAGCACCGGTGGTGTAGAACACGTCGGCCACGAACTGATTCAGAGCGTTCTGATCGGCCAGAAGATCGGCGCCCTTCACGGACACGGAGCAGGAGTTCAGAGCGGCAATCTTGTCGAGCACGGCCTGACCTTCGGGAGTGTCGGCAAAGGAAATGACGTGGAAGCAGATGCCGGGCTGAGCCTGATAGATGGCGGCAGCTTCAGCCACAGGATCAATGCCGGTGTTGTTGGCACCGTCGGAGGCGAGCACGATGGCGGTAGGACGAGCCATGGAGGCATAGTCACCGGAGTTGGCGGCAAAGCCGTCGCCCATGGGGGTCATGCGGCCGAAAATGACGCCGTCGCTTTCCAGAGAGTCAATGCCGGTGCTCATGGCGGAACGATCCCAGTCGCCATAGGAAACAACCTGGCCGGCAGGGGCAACGGTATGCATGGACGCCTTGTAGCCGAGATCTGGAATGGCTTCATTCACGGCAGCAAGAACCTGCTTGGCAGCGGCGGCCTTGGTCATCTTGAGGTCAGGAGCCTGCATCATCATGGAGCCGGACTGGTCGGCGAGCAGATCAAAACTGTCCACCTTGCGAATCATGTCAGCGGCCTGGGCAGCAGAGGCAATCCCCATAACCAGAGCCGCGACAGCCAGCGCATTACGAAACACTTTCATGGAATCCTCCATTACTTAAAAATGTTATGGCAAACTCGAATGTTCTATTTCTACCAGAGCCATTTCCGGCAGGCAAGTAGAAAAAAAGGCGAAAGAGTAAAACTCTTTCGCCTTTCCTAACAGTCGCCTGGCGACCTGAGGTCGAATCAAACGGCTTACACGCAGCCGGTGGGCTTGGGCAGGCCAGCCATCTTGCAGGCGCCCTTGCCGGGGCCGGAGGGGAACAGCTCGTAGATTTCCTTCAGCTTGTAGCCGGTGTTCTTGGACATGATACGCACCATGGGAGCGATACCATTCTTCTTGTAGTAGTCCTGCAGGAAATCAATAACCTTATGATGATCGGCGGTGAGTTCCGGAATACCTTCAGATTCCTTCACGTATTCCAGCCATTCAGGGCACCAGTCTTCGAAACGAAGCAGGAAGCCGTCTTCGTCGACTTCAAAGGTTTTTCCCTGGAAAGAAACTTCAGCCATGCGCGTCCTCCTTGGACATGTTGGGACTGTGGGGAAATTGTCTGCGTTGTGCGCAGACTCACATACATACAAAAAAAGGAAAAAGACGTTCCTTCTGTTCAGGGAGCCTGCCACAAATATGGGGAAATGACAAGCCCTGCCGACTATTCTTTTTACCTTCCTGCAAAACCTCTCCGGCTTTCGCCGACTGCCGTCAGGCAAAAGAACTGCCGGAAAAGCCTTGTACAGTTTTTTGGGAGGAGACGCAAGTCCTTTCTCCCGAAAAAAGCCGGAAAAAGCCTTCTCCCTCAACGGCTCCCTAGCGGGGCATGCAGCATTTTTTGTACTTCTTGCCGCTTCCGCAGGGGCAGGGATCGTTGCGTCCGATCTTGGGAGTCTCGCGACGGACGGGCTGCTTGGCGTACACGTTGCCTTCCACATAGAACCACTCGTCGCCTTCCTTGCGGAAGAAGGCGTCCTCACGCAGTTCCTGGGGCACATTCTGCACGCTGTAGTGGGCGCTGAACTTCACCTCACCGGTGGAATCATTCTCGCCGCCTTCAACAGTCTCAATAATCTCAAGTCCTTCCCAGGTCATGAGGGAAGACCATTCCTTGATCTCATCGGCCGAGGCGTCCTCGCGGAACTCAGGATGCGTGGTGTCGGTAAGGAACTGGTATTTGCCCAGACAATGCGCCGTATAGCGGGCACGCATGAGAGCTTCGGCAGTGGGGGCCTTGGCCTTTCCTTCGATATACTGGCCACAGCAGGCATCCAGCTCAAGGCCGGAGCCACAGGGACAAAGACTCATAGAAATATCCTCCAAAAGGTTTGCGCGCAGTGTGCCCGCATTTTTCTCCGTTGACAAGTCCGGGAAGAGGCAAAAAAAAGCCCGTCGGAGAGGGAGGCCGACGGGCAGACGATGTTGACTGGTGTTCCAAAGGAATGATGTCTAGCGTATTGCAATTTTCATGCCAAAAGTAATTGTATTTTGTATTAGTAAATAAAATCAATAAATTATATATTTAACCCCTTATATATTCCTTCTCAACATCGGAAAAAAACGTATTTTTTTTTGAACAGGCAGATTTCTCATTTTCCCGTATGGGGAGAATCTCCAAAAAAAATTTGAACATCAGGGGGCCGTGGCTGAAACAAGGGAGCGTCGCAGCCCTGAAAATACCGTCAAACATGTCATAGTCGCCCGCCATCCGCTCTCCCCCAGGGATGATTTTCCCGCGTGCAGAAGCGCGTACAGGGAAAAGATGTCTCAATATCAGCACAATACACTAAAAATATTATTCTTTTTTCTCAAATTTTTTTTATGCTCTACTTTTTCCGAAAAGAAGCGCGTGGCCTTCCTTGTAAAAAAAACTCACACGGCCATCTGAACAAGATCTTTCATATTGTCCTCTCCGGCAAAAAGCCGAAGCGGAGCTCTTCAGATTGCAGCCCAATGCTCCGCTTCTGCTCATCAGAGCGCCCTGTCCTTTTTGCGTCCCCCTCGCTTCAGCCGGAGAACGCACATTCCCGAGCACCGGAGCCGCGCTCAGCCCCTCTCTGTCCTTCAGGCCAGACTTTCCAGCCTGCGAAAACGTCGAAGCGTAAGATGACAGAGCGCTATGGCGAGAGCGTCCGTGGTATCCAGAGGGCCGTCAATGTGCGCACGTCCCAGAAGACGCGCCACCATGAAGGCTACCTGCTCCTTATCGGCCCTGCCTGTGCCCACCAGCGTCTTTTTCACGAGCGTGGGCTCATAGTCCTGCACGGTAAGGCGGAACGAGGCGCAGGCGGCTATGGCCGCTCCACGTGCCTGGGCAAGCTTGATGGTGGACATGACGTTCTTGGCAGCAAACACCTGCTCCACCCCGGCTTCTTCTGGGCGGAACTCTTCGATGATGTCATACAGGCCGTGATAGATGAAGGCCAGACGATCGGGAAAGGAATTTCCCTTCACACGCAGCACGCCGTTGGCCAGAAGCTCCAGCCTGCCGGAGGATTCACGCACCACGCCCCAGCCGGTGACATTGGATCCGGGATCTATACCCAGAACAGTCACGGCGGATTCCGAGGAAGAAATCATGATGTTCTCGCAAATGAAAGGGCCGGGGCAGAAAATCTGTCCCGGCCCGAAAGTTCAGACTCGACTCACGCCATTATTCGGCGGGAGTTTCCTCGGCGCCTTCCATGAAGACAGCGACCATGGTGAAGTCGGACTTGTACACGGCCTTCACGCCCTCGGGAAGAGGCATATTGGAAACGCGGATGCTCTGGTTGATTTCCAGACCGGAAACATCGAGATTGACCTTGCGGGGCATATCGGCGGGCTTGGCGGAAAGCACCACTTCGTCGCGGTAGGTTTCCATGGTGCCGCCCATCTTCACGCCCTTGGGAGTGCCGACGTATTCCACCTGCACCTTGACCTTGATTTCCTTGTCGAGGTCAACGCCGAAGAAGTCGACATGGGTGAAGGTGTTCTTCACAGGGGAGTACTGAGCGTCCCACACGAACACGGGATGCAGGGTCTTGTTGCCGTTTTCGTCTTCGATTTCGAGCTGGAAGACGTTGGTGCGGCCGACCTGTTCGTAAATCTTGGTAAGGGGCAGTTCAGCCATCTGAACGGCGATATTCTGACCGTCGGCAGTGTAGTACACGCCGGGCACCAGATCTTCGGTACGCAGGCGGCGATTGGCGCCTTTGCCGAAAGCGGTACGCTTCTTCACAGAAAGAGTTTTCAGTTCGGACATGATGCTTTCTCCTTATGGGCCGTCTCCCGTCGAACGGGGCGCGGCGCGATATATCGTCTTCAATACCCCGACTAGAACAGGGCGCTAACAGAAGAACCGTCGTGAATATTGCGGATACTCTTGGCCAGAACTCCGGCAACGGAAGCCACACGGAGCTTTTCACACTGGGCGGCATGGTCGCCGAGCGGAATGGTGTCGGTCACGATGACTTCCTTGAAGGGAGAGTCATTGAGGCGGTCGCAGGCCGGACCGGAAAGAACGGCGTGCGTAGCGCAGGCGTACACTTCCTTGGCGCCGCCTTCCATGAGAATGTTGGCTGCCGTGCAGATGGTGCCCGCAGTGTCGATCATGTCGTCCACGAGCACGGCGGTCTTGCCGGCGACGTCGCCGACGATGTGCATTTCCGCCACCTGATTGGGACGATCACGGCGCTTGTCGATGACGGCAAGGCTGGCGTCCATCTTCTTGGCAAAGGAACGGGCACGTTCCACGCCGCCGGCATCGGGAGAAACCATGACGATGTCGCCGGAAAGGGCGCTGAGCTTCTTCAGCAGCACCGGACGGGCGTACAGGTTGTCCACAGGGCAGTTGAAGAAGCCCTGGATCTGACCGGCATGAAGATCCACCGTAACGATGCGCTGAGCGCCGGCCACGGTGAGAAAATCGGAAACGAGCTTGGCGCTGATGGGAGCACGGGGGCTGACCTTGCGGTCCTGACGGGCATAGCCGAAATAGGGAATGACGGCCGTGATGCGGCCGGCACTGGCGCGCTTCAGGGCATCAAGGATAAGGCACAGTTCCATGAGGGACTTGTTGGCCGGGGCACAGGTGGACTGAATGACGAACACGTCGTGCCCGCGAACGCTGGCGCCGATTTCAACGCGCAGCTCTCCGTCGCTGAACGTGGTGCAGAGCGCCGGTGTAAGGGAGCAGCCGAGGTGGTCGCAAATGTCCATGGCTAGCTGTGGATTGGCCGTACCCGTGAGAATTTTGAGGTCGCCGTACATAGGAACATGCCCTTCCTGAGTAAAGTATCCCGAGATACAAAAGCGGCGTCGCCGCCAGGCGAAGCCGAAACAAACGACAATTGGCTGGGGCGGCAGGACTTGAACCTGCGAATAGCGGACCCAAAACCCGCTGCCTTACCGCTTGGCGACACCCCACCAGACCCAGTCGACACAACGACTCAAACAAGGAAAGGGCCGAACACCTCCGCGGACTCTCTCTGGTTCCGCAGCGCCCCGGCAGCCTGTGCCGCACGCCCGGAATCGCGAAAAAGCCCGAACAGCGTCGAACCGCTTCCGCTCATGCCTGCGATATCCGCGCCCTCCTCCAGAAGCCGTGCTTTTAACGCCGCAAGAGAAGGATGAGCCGCAAAAACCACAGGCTCAAAGTCGTTCATGCCATAGAATGACTGGCAACTTGAACGGTTATTTTTATCTGCCTTCCTTTTCTCTGTCAAGGAAAATGACGCTCTTTCTTTGTCCCACGCCGCATAGGCCCATGCGGTGTTCACGCTGACCGGCGGACAGAGCAGCACACAGCTGAATCCTTCCACTCCGCTGTCCACGGGAAAAAGCTTCTCTCCTATGCCTTCGGCAAGGCAGGGACGATTGAGCAGAAAGAATGGCACGTCGGCTCCCACGCGGGCAGCCAGAGAACAGAGTTCCTCTTCCGGCAGCGGCTGCGGCGCGTGCCGCTGAAGCCAGCGCAGCACACAGGCACCGTCCGAGCTTCCTCCGCCGAGGCCTGCGCCGTGCGGGATGCCCTTGACAAGCTCCACGTCCACGGCAGGAGCGAACCCCGAGGCCTGCGCGTACAGAGCATAAGCGCCTGTCAATGTGTTGTGCTCAAGGTCTATGCCCTCTGTCGCACAGTGCACCTTCATGCCTCGCTCTCTGTCTGCGGGTCGGAACACCAGCACATCCTTCGGTTCCGACAGCGGCAGAAACAGTGTTTTCAACTCATGATAGCCGTTCGGCAGCCTGCCTGTGATGAAAAGAAAAAGATTGATCTTGCCGCAGGCCAGCATGGTTTCTTCCTTCCCCGGCCCGGAAGAAAAAACGCTTGTCGAGTCGTTGTTCATGTCTTCTCCGAAACGTCTTGCCGTCGAAACCTCCCGAAGGCGGCTTCTTCGCGGTCAGTCTCCGATTCCAGATTCTTCCATCTCAAGCACTGCGTTCACGTCGAGTCTTTCGGAAAGAAAACCGGCAAGAGAAGCCATTGCCGTCTGCGCCGCAGAAAGCGCGAGCGCTCCGGCAAAAGGCACGTTTTCAGCCTCGGCCCGGGCAACAAGAACGCCGCCTTCCAGTCCGAACGCAACACGGACGGCACAGGTCACGCCATGCCGCTCGGCCACGGCTGCGGCAGCAGCGAATCCATCCCCGCGTGCTGCCTCAAGCGCCGCCGCCCCCTCACTCGAGCGAATGCGGGCCCTGACGGCGTCGGAAGCCGACGCGCAGGCTCTGGCGCACACCATCGGAACCTTTCTGCCGCCCTCCTCCGGGCCCCTGGTTCTGACAGCCTCCAGAATGACCTGAAGCACACCGTCGAGATCCAGATCGGAGGTGTCGACGATGACGGCATCCTCCGCGGGGCGAAGCGGATCGACCGCCCTGCCCCGATCCTGAGCATCGCGCTCTTCGATGCCGCGCAGAATGTCCGCAAGCGTGGCGCCGTTCAGGGCTCCCTTTGCCTCAAGTTCCAGATAGCGGCGCTGCGCGCGAACCTCGGGACGGGCATCCAGAAAGAACTTGTGCCGGGCAAGAGGAAACACCTTCGTGCCCATGTCGCGCCCTTCGGCAACCAGGGAGCTGCCTTCGCCGAGCGCGCGCTGAGAGCGCTGAAGCTCCTCGCGCAGCACCGGCAGGCGGGCTACCAGAGAGGCGAGTCGCCCGGCCCTCTCCGTACGGATCTCAGATCCCACGGGCTCCCCGTTGCAGAAAAGCTGCGGAGCTCCGCCTTCCGCGCAGGGTTCCAGAGAAAAGCGGTATTCCCGGCACCGCGAGCGCAGTCTCTCTTCATCGAGATCTGCAGCCCCGGAGCCGAGGCGCAGCCCGAGCGTGCGGTACATGGCCCCCGTGTCGAGATAGGCAATGCCGAGTTCCGCGGCAAGGCGGCGGGCCAGAGTGCTCTTGCCGACCCCGGCGGGGCCGTCCATGGTGATGACGCCGTAACAGGACGCTGCCATGACTACGCTCCCAGAATTTCGCGCACGAGGCGCAGGAACAGCTCATTTTCCTCGTCAGTGCCCATGCTCACGCGGAGTCTGTCCGGCAGGTGATAACTGCCGAGGGCGCGGATGATGACGCCGCGCTTCAGAAGTTCGCCGTGCAGAGTCTTCGCGTCCACGCTTCCCTCAGGCAGGCGGAACATGATGAAGTTCGACAGGCTGGGCGTCACCTCGCAGCCCATGGCGCGCAATTCTTCCGTAAGCCGAGCACGACCACGCTGCACGAGGGCAATGGTGCTCTCGCGGAATTCCGCATCGGCCAGAGCGGCGATTGCCGCCTCTTCCGCCAGAATGTTGAGCGAGAACGGCAGACGCACGCGCCACATGTAGTCGGCAATGACCGGAGGCAGCACGGCATAGCCTATGCGGAGACCGGCGAGTCCGTATACCTTGGAAAAGGTGCGCATGACGGCCACGTTGGGCAGACTGTCCAGTCGGGACATGACGGAGTGCTCGGAACCGGCGAACTCGATGTAGGCCTCATCAACGACCAGCAGGCAGGCCGGAGGCAGGGCGCGGGCCAGCTTTTCCAGATCGTCAGGAGAGGCAACGCGGCCGGAGGGATTGTCGGGAGAGGTAACGATGACGAGCGTGGTGTTTTCATCCACCAGCTTGAGCAGTCCGTCGAAGTCAAAGGTGAAGTCAGGATTCAAAGGAGCCTGACGCAGCTCCACACCGGCCATTTTCGCCTGCGTGGGATACAGCCCGAAACAGGGGCGGAACACCACGGCATTGTGCACGCCGGGCACGGCGCGCACGCGGAACAGAAGGTCGATGACCTCGTCGGAACCGTTGCCCACGAAAATGCGCTTCGGATCCACGCCGTAGTAGGACGCAAGAGCCTTCACCAGCCTTGGATTGCCCGACTGCGGATAGCGGAAGGCCTCGCCCGCGCAGTGCGCGATGACCTCACGCACACGGGGCGACACGCCCAGCGGATTCTCGTTGCTGGCCATCTTGACGACTCGGGAAAGGCCGTAACGCTCGGCGATTTCCGCAATGCTGAGACCGGGTTCGTAGGATTCGAAAGTCGCCACTTCGGGGCGGACGTCATTGAACGAGGTGAAGGGAAGAGTCATGGCGAGTCCTTGCAGGTGAAACGGGCAATAAAAAGGGCTTTCCTCTCCCGGACGAAGCCGTACAAAGGAAAGCCCTGTTTCTATTCATGAAAAAGCGTTAATCCTTATACATCGCGCCGCCGGTGTAGTTGTCGGAAGGACGAATGGTAAGGACGGGCAGATGGGAGTTCTTGACGACCCGCTCGGCGACGGAGCCGAAGAGAATGCGGTCAATGCCCTTGCGGCCATGGGTACCCATGACGATAAGGTCGGCCTCTTCCTTGGCGGCGATTTCAAGAATTTCCTCGGCGGCATAGCCGACAACGACTTCAGCCTTGGTTTCCACGCCCTCAAAGTTTTCGGACACGAACTGAGCCATGGCCTTTTCCGCACCGGAAACGATTTCTCCCACGAAGCTGTCAATCGTGTTCGGCGGGACATGGAAGCCCGTGTACTGCGTCAGCGTAGGCGCCGCATATACGGCCACGATGCTGGCATTCATGGCCTTGGCAAGCATGCAGGCGTATTCAGCCACTGTCTTGCTGTGCTCGGAAAGGTCCAACGCACATATGATCTTCTGCAGCTTTGGCATATAGCCTCCTATGTTTCTGTGTCCGAGGCGGAATGCCGCCTAAACATGGCTTTAATATAAATGCATTCCCTCAAAGTTGCAAGCTCCGGACGTGTGAAAAAACGCCGTCATCATCATAACGTCACAGTCGGGCAGCCTCTGCCCGCATTTCTTCCACAATCTGAGCCGCGGCTTCCACATCGCCCTCTTCCCATGCCGCTCGAAAACAACGCGCCATGTCGGCCAGCGTGTGCATGCCGTACCTGTCGGCGAATCCGGAAAGAGATCGCGCGCCGCTTCGTATGCCCTGCACGTCGCCGTGCAGCAGCGCCTCGGAAATATCATTCAGCATCTCGGTTATCGTGTCGAGCGGCCTGTCAGCAAGCTCTGCGACCTTTTCATCGTCGTCCGGGGAAACAGACTCCTTTTCTTCGGGAACTTCCACTCGGGGACCGGCTTCGGAAATTCTGTCTTCTGGCACCTCATGAATGAGTTCCGGTTCAAGTTCGATGAGCATTTCCCCGTCAACCGGAACATCAGAAAGTCTGTCCTGTTCCGTCAGTTCCTGCACGCCACTTTCCTCGGCAAGAACCTCTTCGGCCAGCAGCTCCACGACCTCTCCTTCCGAGGCGGGAGTCTGTAAGGAAGAGACGGAATTCTCCGAACTTTTTGCCTCTTCCGCGTCAGGCGAAGGCACAAAGTCAACGGGCGCAGAGGCAACCTCCAGCGGCTTTCTGGAGCGTTCATGCCCGTGGAAGAGCGAGGCCAGCCAGCTCTTCTTCTCCTGTCTGCCCGCATCCTTTTCCATGGAAAGCGCCTTCCCGGCCGTTTTTCCTTCACCTTCCGGCGTCACCGTCACGGCAGCGTCCTTTTCCGGGCTCTCTTTGTCCGCGACTGCCGGGGCAGGCTGCACAGCCACACGGCGTACGGCCTTGGGCTGCATTTTCGCCGTACCGGAATGGGCTCCGGCCAGTACGGCGGCAAGCGTGATGCGCTGCGTGCTCAAAACGGGTCTCTTCTCCGTCGGGGACATGAGCCACCTCGTCATGGCACGCAGATCCCTGCGCACCACGGGCAGCAGAATGGACTCATCGCACCCCGCCTTGGCCATGCGCTCGGCCTGCATGTCGTCTCTGGCCAGAAGCAGGAACGGCACGGCGGCAAGCGCCTGTTCGCCCTCAAACATCCGTATGGCAGCCAGTCCCTGCACCATGTCGTCTTCGCCGAGAGTTCCGTCGAAAATAACCAGCGCTGCAGGAGAAGAGGCGTAGAGCTGCGCAGCCTCCTCGGCATCGCGGGCTTCCCAGAGAGGATACCCCATGTCATCCAGATAATGCGCGTACATCTGACGGCTGAGTCCATCCGGCGACACCAGAATGACGGGAGACGCCGTACGGCTCTCTCCGTCGATTCCTGCAGCCGGAACGCTCCGTTCCGTTACGCCGTCGGCCTCCATGGCCGCACATTCCATGCTGAAGGACAGCTCCATGCCCTGCGGCGTGGTGTCGACGAAAAAGTCGCCGCCATGAGCTGCTGCAAGCTCCCAGACTCGGGAAAGAAGTGCACTCTGCCTGCCGCGGGGAGGCAGAGCCTCGCCGTTGTCGGACACGGTGAACTGCAGATGTCCGGGATGCGTGCTCGACGGAGAACGACGCACGTGCAGACTGACCGCGCCGTGCGTGGACGCTCGCACGGAATCGGCAAGAATGAGCGTGAGCAGCGTAGTCAGCCGGGCCGCGTCGCCGCGGAACTTCTGACCTATCTGAGGAGCCACGTACCATGCGAGGCCGAGCCCCTTTTTCTCCGCATCTTCAGACACCGAGGCGAACACCTTCCGGATGACCTGTCTGAGCTCGAAGACCTGCGTGGAAGATTCCGGCAGCGCATCCGGGGAAGGATGATCGAGAGCGTTTTCCGAAAGCCTCCTGGCCGCAGCCACCATGGCGTCGGCATGAGTCATGATGTCCACCTTGTCCTTGTCCACACCGGCGCGGGAAAGGGCAAGATCAAGACGGCAGGCCTCCTCAAAAAGCTCTTCGGCAGTGCTTCGGAACGTACGGCGAAGCGCGGCAAGACTGTTGTCCCGGTATGTGTTGGCCCGGATCTCCCCGCTTCTGCGCGGGGCCACGTCCAGCGAAAGTTCCTGCTCTGCGGCAGGCTCATCCCTGTGCGGCGCGGCACAGGCAAGAAAAAGCAGTCCTGCGGTCTGTCCCGCCTGAACGGCAAGCCCCCACCAGGGACTCTCCAGCCCGTGCAGCATGCCCCAGAGCGAAACGGCCGCGCCGCCGCCCATGGAAAGACAGGCCAGCGCAAAAGGTCCGCTCCCCTGCACGCCCCGGAACACCAGAACAATGGCAGGAACAAAGCAGATGACGGCGGCAAGCGGCCAGAGCGACAGCAGCCTTGCCGTCCACGCCATGCCGGGCAGAAGAGGCACGATGGCCGCGCAGGCTCCCGGCAGGGCAAAGAGAAGAAATAGCGTGTCCACAAAAGGGGAAGTGACCCGTGTGCGCATGAGCACGCGGCCCGCATGGGGCAGCATGAAAAGTGCCACGGCAGCGCCGAACATGCCGGGGAACGAAGACGTGCCCAGAGCCCCCGCGGGAGTGGCGGGCACGCCCCACCATATCTGAGCCATGGAGGCAAAGGCCAGAAGTCCGATCCAGAACCGCCCCTCTCCCCGCTCCGTCACGCTGAGCAAAAGACACAGAAGGCCGAGAAGTGCGAGCCCGGCCAGGGAAAGCAGCGTGCCCAGCCTGTCTGGGGAATCCATGACGGCATGAGAGGAGCACAGCGCCGGATGAAACCACAGTCCCGGCAGCCCGCTCATGCGCACAAGCACCTGCCCATGTCTGCCTGCGGAAAGCAGGTCATACACACCGCGGGACTCGGCCTTCACGGACTGCCAGTTTCTGCCGTCCGAAGAGAGCCAGACATCCATCTTCCCGGGCATCTGCGTGCCGAGATCAAGCCAGAGCGTGTGAGGTGCGGAATCCTTCACGTCGGAAAGGTCGAGATACAGCCACAAGCTCCCCGTTTCACGGGAAAGCGCGCTCACATCATACGGCCTGAACTCATCCAGCCTGTCGACCGCCGTGCTCTGATCCAGCGTCCCTCCCCTGTCCAGAAACATGGACAGCAGCGGGCGCACGCTTACGCGCACGGCCGAGGAACGCTTTTCCACGAGAGGAGGCGCCATCGGCTGAGGCTCGGCCCGTATGGTCACAGGCTCGGGCACGACCACGGAAGGCGCAGGCCCGGCAATGACCGGGCTCTCCTGCATATCGTCGGCAAGCAGAGGAAAAGGCAGGCTGAGCAGCGCCCACAGAAAAACGGCTATCAGCCTGAAGCGAGTATGGAAAACGGAAAACGGAAACATGACAATCCCGTATGATTACTTCTTGAAACGGTCGCGGACCGGCTTGCCCGCAGGATCGGTAGCGTCAGGATAAAGCTCGAGCACACGCTTCCACAGGGGCAGCGCGTCGGATGAGCGTCCCATGCCCTCCAGAAGCCAAGCGCCGTGCACCAGTGCCGGAGCAAAGGAGTCGTTGAGCGCAACGGCCTGTTCATAGGCCACGAGAGCCGTGTCCTTTCTGTTCCGGGCCTCGAGCTGGAGCGCGGCGTCCACCAGTATTTCCGGCATGATGTCGCGGAGCTTTGCGCCGCTTGCCAGCGTAAGGGAAGGATTGTCCCTGAGCACGGACTGCCAGAAGGCTACGGCCTGCGCCGGCTGTTCGAGGTCAAGCAGCATGGTCACGCCCTTGTTGAACACGGCGTTTCGGTGTCCGGGCTGATCCAGGAGCGCCTGATCGTAGCATTCCACGGCCTTTTCCGGCTCGCCCCTCATGCGGTACATGCTGCCCATGTCGGTGCGCACGTCGGCATTGCCGGGTTCAATGCGCAGCGAAGCCTGATACGCTTCTATGGCTCCGTCGGGATCGCCGAAATCAAAGCAGGCGTTGCCGAGCTTGGTCCAGGCCTCGGCGCTTTCCGGCTGCTTCATGGCATCTTCCCTGAGATGCTTTATGTGTTCCGCCTGCGCCGCGGCATCGGGCATGGTCGACGTCGCGGCGGGAGCCGGCGCGGAAGCGGCAGTCTGTGCGGGAGTATCCCGCATGATCGCCTTGTGTTCTCCCATCATGCTGCCGCAGGCAAAACCTGCGACAAAGGTGACAAGACACAGAATCACGGCAGAGCTGGTCAGCATGGTGCCGCGCGTTTTCTCATTCTTCATGACATGTCCTTCGCAGTCCGGCACGCTACAGCACCCGGGTTATGGTCCATCCATCCGCCCGGGCCGCGGTTTCGGCATCGGCCCCGCCGAGCACGCAGGGCACGGCCTTCTCAAGCGCACGCGCCAGACAGGGCGCGAAATCATGGAAATCAGAAAGTCTGGTCGCAAGAATCTCCTCGCGGATGCGCTGACGCTGCTCATCCGTCTCGCCGCTCATCCAGCGGGAAAAGGCCGTTGCACCCTTGGCTCCGGGCAGCATGTAGGCGTCCACGTCGCCGATGGCTCCCACCACCGCGCGGGTGATGTCGGTCTCGGACAGGGAAAGATTGCCAAGATAATCTGCAGTCTCACGGTAGACGCGCAACGTGTTCTCAACGTTGGGATCGCGATAGGAGGCAAAGGTGAAGGCTCCGGTGGCGCGGCCGTAGCGGGCAAAGCAGCCGTAGGCCCCGCCCTGCACGCGCACGCGATCCCACAGGTAGCCCATGCGCAGATGCCGCAGGATGACCGCCTGCGAACCGCTGTAGACGTATCCGGTGTCCTTCAGGCTGAGCCCGAGCCCCACATAGTTGACCTGTGCGGGAATGCCGAGCAGCTCGGCACCGGGAAGAGGCGCAAGATCAAAGGCACAGGCTTCCAGAGGACGGGAAGGCAGACGTCCCGCCAGTGCTTCCAGAGACGAGCGCGCAGCGCCGAGCAGCGCGGCGTCGGCCGTCATGTCCAGCTTCACGTCGTCGCGGCGGACAATACGCTCATGCAGTTCCGTCAGATCGTCTCGCACGCTCTCCCACGCCTCGTCCACGCGCCGGATGAGCTCGCACACGTAAAAAAGTGCGCTGACGCCGTTCATTTCCTCGGAAATGCGGCCTGCAGACGACAGCGCGCCGTTCAGACGGGTGTTTACGAGAATATGCCCGGAAGGCACGGCGGCCTGCTCCATGCGGGCCTTCTCCTCAAGGGCCATCTGCATGAAGCGCTCGCGATTGTCGAAGTCGGGCTCAAGAAGGATCTCCTCCATGAGCGCAGTCATGCGATTCACCTTGTCCGCAGTGCATTTGCCGGAAACGGAAAGATAGCAGACCGGAGAGGCATCGGACACGCGGGACAGCACCACGGCTCCCGCGCCGAGACTGCCGGTATGGGCCGAAATCTCAAAGCCGAGCGTGACGTAGTCGCTGCGCTTCGTGCCGAGCTCCGTGAGCGCACGGGCATAAAGCGGCACCAGCGGCAGCAGGCGGGCAGGCACGGCGGAAAGGTCGAAGGCAAGACGGGCGTAGAAAATGCCCATGGTGTCGAGCTCATGGCTCACCACGTCAAGTCCGTCCTTCTGTTCCACAACGCAGGGAAGCACCGCGTTTTCGGCGGGAAGATCTTTCTTGCCGAGGCTAGGCACCGTATCCAGAGCCTCCTGAGAATCAGGCTTCTGCTGCGCGGCGCGAAGGGCCGCGGCGATTCTTACCACCTCTTCGCGTTCCTCTTCACTCATGCCGTCATGAATGGCGGCAAGACGGGCGTCCTCGGCCACCTGCCTGGCAGCGGCAAGACCGGCGTCGGGCAGAAGCAGCACGGTGACGCGATGGGTATTGTCGAGGAACCAGCGGCGGATGGCGTTCTCAAACACCTTTTCGCCTGAGGCAAGGCGCGTCTTGATGGAGGCCAGCGGCTTTTCCCAGGCCAGCGGCGCGAAGGCGTCGCCGTCATAGAGCCAGTCGGAGAGGCTGCGGAACATGGCGGCAAGCCCTCTCGGGAACGAACCGGTATTGTTCTCGCGCAGCATGAATTCCAGAGAATTGAGCGCGGCTTCCACGGCCGGAGCGGGCACGCCGTTTTCCGCCAGATCGGCAAGCGTGTCCATCATGAGGCGTTCCACCTCCGGCGCACTCTTCGCGTCTATGGAACGAAGGCCCATGGAGAAGTATGCCTGCCGCAGATCGCTTTCAAGCCCGCAGCCGGAAATGTCCTCGCCGAGCCCGGAATCCATAAGCGCCTTGCGCAGCGGCGAGCCCGGCAGCCCGGCAACAATGTGCTCAAGCATGTTGAGCACGAACATTTCCTCGGTATCCTTCGATTCGCACAGAAGCCAGTTCACCGCAACATGCGCCTTGTCGGCATCCTCGCCTTCAGAGGCGGCATAGGGAACCTCGAGAAGTCTCGGGGAGGAAAGCCGGGGCTGGAGCGGCACTTCGGAATGAACTTCGCGCCGCACATATTGCGCAAGCACTTCGGCTATGCGGGAAAGACGTCCCTCTTCAGGATCGTCGCCCCAGAAAAAGAAACGCGCGTTGGACGGATGATAATAGGTGGCGTGAAATTCGCGGAAGGCCTCGAAGGTGAGCGTGGGGATCACGGCCGGATCGCCGCCGGAATCAAGACTGTAGAGCATGTCCGGAAACACGGCATGCTGACACTCCTCCATGAGCACGGAATCGGGCGACGAGTACACGCCCTTCATCTCGTTGAACACCACGCCCTTGAACTGCCAGGGGGCATCCGGCCCTTCCGCCTCGATGTGCCAGCCTTCCTGACGAAGCACGTTCTCGTCGATGCGGGGATGAAACACGGCGTCGAGATACACGTCCACCAGATTGTAGAAATCCTGAAGGTTGCAGCTCGCCACGGGATAGCAGGTCTTGTCGGGGAAGGTGAGCGCGTTGAGAAACGTCTGAAGAGAGCTTTTGAGGAGCTCAACAAAGGGCTCCTTCACCGGATACTTGTCCGAACCGCAGAGCACGGAGTGCTCGAGAATGTGAGCCACGCCGGTAGAGTCCTTCGGCGGCGTACGGAAGCTCACGCCGAAAGACTTGTTCTCGTCGTCGTTGCAGACGGACAGAAGTTCCGCGCCTGTGACGTCGTGCTTCCAGAGCCGGACACGACCGCCGGCCTCATGAAGACTCTCTTCCCTCACAAGGGTAAATCCATGGCTGTTCATGCGTTTTCCTTATATGCGTTTTTCCTGTGTTCAAAATGAAAAAGGCGGCCCGTGGCCAGGTCGCCAGCGACGCCCGCGCGGGCAGAAGACCGGACCGTCATTTCTCAGCAGTTTGCGGCGCGAAGAATCTCCTCGGCCTGTTCCAGCGCCATGCCGTCTTCCATGCCGCACAGCGTGCGTACGGCAAGCAGAAGCAGATCGAGAGGAATCTCCATGGTGTAGCGACCGTTGTATATCACGCAGCGCTCTCCGTGCACGGATATGCGATAGGCACGGCAAACATTTCTTTCTCCGCTGCCCTTCTGAATGACATACACCTGTTCGTGCTGATCGGTGACATAAAGCTTCTGATGCGTCAGAACACCGCTATATTCATCGTACCACACCGCCTCGGAAAAAAGCCGTCCATAAAACATGAAATCGGCACCGTTTTCCAGATGCAGCGTCATTTTTTCCAGTTCATTCATTGCGGTGGCCATGACAACTCCATTTCCAACATGATGCATGAGGCCTGAGCCTCTTTTGTCCTGCATAGCATCCGCGCATGGACAGTGTCAACGTTGATATTGATAACCATTTGAAATGCATTGTGTTTAATTTTATGTACGCAGAAATTGAACCAAGGTTCCCTTTCCATTTCCTCATCTGGCTCTGCAGAAACACACGGGGAGAAAAAAACAGAAGGAACAGCCTTTTTCTCCCCGTCGAAAAGACGCACGGCATAAGAGTCTTCCCAGCATGAAGAACAGCCCCCTCCCGGCCATGTTCTCTCCGCGCTCTTGTCATGGTCGAAACTCGACCTTATAGAAAAAACATTGCCCGCCTCTCTTACCCCATCAAGGATGCTCCATGCAATACTGGCTTTTTAAAACGGAACCCGGCTGCTTTTCTCTGGATGATCTCATATTTTCCCCGAACTCAACCACGTCCTGGGACGGCGTACGCAACTATCAGGCCCGCAATCTCATGCGCTCCATGAAAAAGGGCGATCTCGGCTTCTTCTACCACAGCGGCAAGAAGCCGGAAATCGTGGCTCTTGTTGAGGTAGTGCGCGAGGCCTACCCGGACCATACGGCACAGGATCCGAAAAACCGGCACTACGACGAAAAGGCCACGCCGGAAAATCCCCGCTGGTACATGGTGGACGTAAAACTGGTACGCCGCTTCGAGAATCCCATTCCTCTGGACGAACTGCGCAGACAGCCGGAACTTGAGGGCATGGAGCTGCTCAGGCGCGGCAGCCGCCTGTCGGTGCAGCCCGTGGAAGAGCCTTTCTTCCGGCATATCATGGCCATGACCGGAGACGAAACGCCTCCTGAAACCACGCGTTAGACGACGCTCCTCCGGCATCAATCGGAAAGCCCTCCTTCCGAAGGACGCGACAACGCTGCGGACTCCGACCGTATCACGCGAAAGCCGAGCCCCGTGCAACGCCTCTTCCGGCAATGCTTTGCCCTTTCTCTTTTTCCCGCATATGAAAGGACGGCGCCCTTTCCCTTCTTCGGAAAGAGCGCCGTCCTTTCATGCACGAGGGGGGAAGAAGTGTCTTCCCCCCCTCGATTTCAAGCTATTCGCCGGCCTTGGCCGCCTGATGCTCAGCCACGACCTTGTCAACCACAGGCTGAGGCGCTTCCTCATAGTGATCGAATTCCATGGTGAACACGCCCTGACCGCCGGTCATGCTGCGCAGGTCGGGAGCGTAGCGCAAAACTTCGCTCATGGGCACGTTGGCCTTGAGTTCGGTGATGCCGCCCTGAGAGTCGGAACCGAGCACCTTGCCGCGACGGGAGGACAGATCGCCGATAACGTCGCCCATGTATTCGTCGGGAATGGTCACGGTCATCTGCACGATGGGTTCGAGCAGAACGACCTTGAGCTGGGACATGGCCGCCTTGAAGGCGATGGAACCGGCCATTTTGAAGGCCATTTCGGAAGAGTCCACGGTATGGTAGGAACCGTCGTACACGCGCACCTTGAAGTCCACCACGGGGCAACCGGCGAGGTAGCCTCGGGCCGCGCTCTCCTGAATGCCCTTGTCGATGGCGGGAATGTACTGACGGGGGATGACGCCGCCCACAATGGCGTCCTCAAAGGTATAGCCGGAGCCGCGGGGAGCGCCTTCCATTTCTATCCAGCAGTCGCCGAACTGACCGCGACCGCCGGACTGCTTCTTGTGACGGCCCTGCACCTGCACCTTGCCGCGCACGGTTTCGCGGTAGGGCACCTTGGGCGTCTTGAGCAGGATGTCGACCTTGGAGCGACGGCGGGCCTTTTCCACGGAAATTTCGATGTGCAGCTGTCCCATGCCGGAAAGCAGGATGTCGGACGTTTCCTCATCGCGACCGAGCTTGAGAGTGACATCTTCGTCAAGCAGCTTCTGCACGGCGGCAAAGACCTTGTCTTCGTCGCCCTTCTGCTTGGGCGCAAGGGCGAAGGTGATGAGCTGCGGCGGCAGCTTGGGCAGCTCCACCACAAAGGGAGCCTTGTCGTCGCTCAGCGTGTCGCCGGTACGGGTGCTCTTGAGCTTGGTCACGCCCACGATGGAACCGGGGCCGAGGGTGTCCTTGCAGGCGGTCTGCGTCTTGCCGTTGACATAGAACAGCGAGCCGAGACGCTCCATTTCGCCGGTGCGCATGTTCTTCAGCGAGGAGTCGGAAGAAATGGTACCGGAAATGACGCGCAGCATGTTGACCTGACCGGAGAAAGCATCGTTCAGAGAACGGAACACGAAGCAGGCTGCCGGACCTTCGGGATCGGCGACGCGCTCGGAACCGTCGGCGCCGAGCACGGCCGGACGGTCGGCGGGAGAAGCCAGCAGATTATTGATCTGATTGAGCAGACGGCGGCCGCCGCGGTTCTGCATGGCGGAAGAAGGCAGCACGGCCACGATCTCGCCGGAAAGCACGCCCTGACGCAGACCGAAGGTGATATCCTCGTCGGACAGGGAGCCTTCTTCAAGATAGCGGTTCATGAGCTCTTCGTCGGAAGAGGCGATGTTCTCCACGGACGTGTCGCGCAGAAGCATGACTTCATCCTCGAGATCCGCCGGAATGGGCATTTCCTCGGTTTCGCCGTTTTCCAGGAAACGGAAGGCCCTGGTTGCAAACACGTCCACAAGGCCGATGAATTCGCCGTTTTCCAGCACGGGAATGTAAAGCACGACGGGACGCACGCCAAGGTGCATGGTCAGGCTGTTCAGCGCGGCGTCGAAGTCGGCACGTTCGCGGTCCATTTTGGTAATCACGGCAACGGTGGGAAGGCCGGCGCTCTTCACGCTCTTCCACATACGGCGCATCTGCGGACGCACGCCGTCCACGGCATCGACAACGATAATCGCGCTGTCCACGGCGGAAAGCAGCCATTCCATGTCGCCGGCGAAGTTGGAATCGCCGGGAATGTCGATGAGATTGTGACGATATCCCTTCCAGTCAAAGGTGGCAAAGCCGGGCTGAATGGAGCCGCGACGCTTGATCTCTTCGGGTTCGTAGTCCAGAGCCGTGGTGCCTTCTTCTATGGCGCCAAGACGGTTGATGATTCCAGCCTGAAAAAGCAGCATTTCTGCCAGCGAAGTCTTACCACAGCCACCGGTGCCGACAAGAGCGTAGGTGCGCTGGTTCTCCAAAGCTATGGACATACGATTCTCCACTAGGGTTTGAATTTCTCTTGGACGCAAAAAGGGCGCGAGGCCCCTGCATCAGTTCAGTGAATCCTTATATAAGGTCATAAAAAGTGCCGCCATACCCTGTCAAGCGCATACCGCTATTTTTCTGGTGAAAAAAGGACTTTTCTCCCGGCACATCATAAAAGAGTGACTTCCCTTCCTTCTTTCAGTAAGGTTTGAGCCGCGCGGTACGAACGCGCCTTTTTCAACGGCGGGACACCGCCCCTTTTCTTACCACGGAGTCGTTATGGATACCTCAACGCCCGCTTTCGTCATCATCGGCGGCGGACTTGCCGGCTGCGAATGCGCGCTCGCCCTTGCGCGGGCTGGGCTCGCCTGCACGCTGTACGAACAGAAGCCCGAAGCCTTTTCCCCCGCCCACACGAGCCCGCTGCTCGGCGAGCTTGTCTGCTCCAATTCCTTCCGTTCCAACGATGCGCAGGGCTCCGGCGTCGGTCTGCTCAAGGAGGAGATGCGAAAACTTCACAGCGCAACCATGGCCGTGGCCGAAACCTGTTCCGTTCCTGCGGGCAAGGCTCTTGCCGTGGACCGTACGCTGTTTTCCGAAACGCTGACCCGCCTTGTGGAAGAAGAACCCCTCATCACGCTCGTAAGGCGTCAGATTCCCTCGCTCGACGCGCCGGAACTGGAGGGAAAAACCGTCATCGTGGCGGCGGGACCGCTCGTTTCGGAAAACCTTGCTGCGTCCATTGCGGAGGTCATCGCTGCAGATGGCGACGATACGCGCCTGTATTTCTACGATGCCATAGCCCCCATCGTCCGCGCCGACTCCGTGGACATGAGCATAGCCTTCCGCGGCTCACGCTACGGCAACGACGCGCCTCCGCCCTATTCCGACGACGCGCCCTTTCTGGAAAAGCCCATGGAGACCATGGTTGACCCCGAAGCAAAGGACAACGGCGATTATCTGAACTGTCCCATGACGAAGGCTGAGTACACGGCCTTCTACGAAGCGCTGCGCGAGGCCGAACGCGTACCTGCTCACGATTTTGAAAAGGAAATACATTTCGAGGGCTGCATGCCCATCGAAGCGCTTGCCGACCGTGGAGACCGCACGCTCACCTTCGGACCGCTCAAACCCGTGGGATTCACCGATCCGCGCACCGGCCGCCGCCCTTACGCCCTGCTCCAGCTCAGAGCCGAAAACGCAGAACGCTCGTCCTTCAATCTCGTGGGCTGCCAGACCAAGATGACCTACGGCGCGCAGGACAACGTGTTCCGTCTCGTGCCCGGTCTTGCCCATGCGGAATTTCTGCGCTTCGGCAGCGTGCACCGAAACACCTACGTGAACGCTCCGGAGTGCCTGAACGAAGATCTGTCGCTCAAGGAGCGGCCGAACGTGCATCTTGCCGGACAGATCACCGGTGTGGAAGGTTATGTGGAATCCGCAGCCTGCGGGCTTTGGCTCGGTCTTCTTCTCGCCGCCCGGGCCCGGGGCCGGACGCTTGCCCTGCCGCCGCAGACCACGGCCCTCGGTGCGCTCATGACGCATCTCAAGACGCCTGCCAAAAAGTTCACGCCCTCCAACATCCATTTCGGCCTCATGCCCGAGCTTGCCGAACGCACGAAGAAAAAGGCCCGCAAGGCGGAAATGGCCGACCGCGGCCGCGCCGACTTCGACGCCTGGCTGGCTGAATCCGGGCTCTGACGGACTGCGTCTCTCCCGGCGGCCGCAGCCGTTTTTCCGGGAGAGACGTCATTTCGGAAAAGTCCACGCGGCAAAACCTGCGGAAAACGTGCAGAACCGGCGGGCTTTGACCTGCATGACGCAGCTTCTGAGAGCCGCGGACGCCGGCGCAAAAATTCTTCGGCACGCAGCGCGCCGGAACAAGAAGACGCCGAAAACGGCTTCCCCCCTTGAAAAGCAAAAAGCTGCATCCGGGGACGACCGGTCGACTTTCCGGCATCCGCAGCCGCGCACCCCTTCCTGGAGGCATGATGGGATTTTTTGAAACCCTTCTGAAACTGCCGGGGAAAAAACTGGCCCGCGCATTTCTGAACAGCGAGAAAGCCATGACGCTTGCCAACGCCCGTCTGTCGGATTTTCTTCATATTCACAGCATCGTATGCCGCGAGGATCTGAGCCTCATGATCTGCTTTTCCGTCGACGGCATGGAGCAGGCAATAACCGTCACCATAAGCGACTACTCCGTAGCCGAGGACGGAAGCTGGATATGCGTGGGAAAGGCCGGCTCCACCGTTGCCGGCATTGATCGCGCTCTTGCCGCCTTCGTGCAGGGCAGGCGCATTCCTGTACCGGAAAAATACGCCGCAAAGGTCGCCATGATAAAAAAGTTTCTGCTGTAGACCGCCTTCTGCAGAACTTCTGCCTCTTCTCTGCCCTTCGCCCGCGCATCTCTCATCCGCGCCGCCTTTTCAGCCCCACACATTCATGCTAGTTTTTCTCCATGGAAATACGGCACTACCATCTCACGGCCCGGGACTGGCGCTGGCTCAAGAAGGCGCCGTCCGAAGGCGACGCCATTCTTGTCTGGCACGACATACGCATGGAGGAAACACCGGAGGAGCTGCAGCACCTCGGTGTCTACCTGCACGGTCTGCACGTGGACGCCGAAGCAGCGACGGCCTGCACCGTGCCCGTGAACTTTCCCGACGTGGACGTGTCGGGCGGCTGCGTGTTCGTGCGCTTTCCGCTGAGAACGCAGTGGAACAGTCCGAAGGCCTCCTATGTCATGATGCTGTGCATGAAGGGCATGCTTGTGAGCATAAGCCCTCCACAGATTCCTCTTTTCGACCGTGCCCTCTCACGACTTGAAAACGGAAGCGAACTTTCCGAACCCTCCAGTCAGGCGCTTCTGCTCTTCATCATGGACGCGTGCACGGACATGAGCACGCGCCAGTACATGACGGCGCGCGCCGCCGTGGAGGCCCTGGCCGACAGAATATACGACGAGCCGGACAACATCGGGCAGGACGAACTTATCACCATACGCCGCTCTGTGGGACGCCTCTATTCTCAATTCGAGGATCAGCTCTACTGCATGAGCGTGCTGCAGAGCCTGCAGACGCAGAGCGTCCCCTTCAGTCATCTGAAGGCGGAACTGCGGGATGTCATGGACAGCCAGAATCACCTGGTGCGCAGTCAGGATCAGCTGGAAATACGCCTTCGCGACCTGCACAACGACTGTCTGCTTCACGCTCAGCGCAGGACCGACTACCGCCTGCGCGTGCTTACCGTGCTTACATCCCTCTGCATGCCTCTCAGCGTGATCGCCGGCATCTACGGCATGAACTTCCACTTCATGCCCGAGCTCGAATGGAAGTACGGCTATTTCGTGGTGCTCGGCATCATGGTGGTCATCACCGCGTCACTGCTCGCCTTCTTCTTCCGCCGCGGCTGGTTCAAGTGACTATGCCCGGAAAGACTCCTTCCGGGAGCTTCATTTCCAGGGACAGCCATAAAAATCCGGGACTTGACAGCTTTCTCTTTCAAAGGCACCCTTGACACATTCCTCACACGCTTACTTTTTCATTCCACGCGCCGCTTCTTTTTGACGTTCCGCGACGCCGACAGGAGCCCTTTCATGCATCCGTGTCTTCGCGCTATCGCTTTTCTCTTCTGTGCCGGTCTCACGGCCTCCACGCTTTGCGCCTGTCAGCCAAAAGCCGGAGCCGAACTTGTTTCTGCTCCGCAAACGCTGCCTTCCGAGGTCTCGGCAAGCTCCATGCTGCCCGGACCGGATTCACCTTCGACGCTGTACCGGGCCAATCTCTGTCCCACCGTCATGTCTCTGGGAGAAGACGTGGCCGATGCCGCGCGCGAGCACATAGGCGTGCGCTACAGAAGCGGCGGTGCATCGCCCGCATCCGGCTTCGACTGCTCGGGCTTCGTGTACTGGGTCTTTTCCGAACAGGGCGTCTCCGTTCCCCGCGATTCCGTGCGCCAGTCCCGCGCGGGACAGGAAGTGGCCAAGGCCGACCTTCTTCCCGGCGACATTCTCATCTTCCGCATCGCCAACACGCCCAACGGCAGACACTCCGCCATCTACCTCGGCGACGGACGCTTCATCCACAGTCCGTCGGCCGGCTCCCGCGTGCGCATAGAAAATCTGGAAGCCGACTACTGGAAGCGCCACTACATGACGGCAAGACGCGTGCTGGAGGAACCGCCCTGTGATCTCGACGTCTACGGCAACCCCGAACTTGCCGACACACAGGCCCTGCTTGAAGAAATAGGCATCGGCAAGAAATAACATGAAACACTTGCAGGCGTCTCGTATCCCATGATTTTCTCTGTCCTTTCTTCAGCGGGACCCAAAAGCACACTGGCCCCTGGACGGAATCATTGTAACTGCTCCCGATCCTCGCACTGAGACGTCTGCCTTTTTCAGCCGGACGACAAGAGCGCCCCTCGCCGCCTTCCATTCAGAGCTGAACAGCGATCTTTCAAACACAAAAAGCCGTTCATCTCCTTCAGACATAAAAAGGCCCCTTCCGAAGAAGGGGCCTTTTCGTTGTTCATACCTTTTCCGCCGGACTACATTTCCGGAGGCAGCTCGTTGAGCTGGGCCTGCGAGAACACAGGACCGTCGAGGCACACGTACTTGCCGCCGAGGTTGCAGCGACCGCAGATGCCTATGCCGCACTTCATGCGGCGTTCAAGGGTGGTGATGATGTTCTCGTCCTTGAAGCCCATTTCGCGGAACGCCGCCAGCGTGAACTTGATCATGATGGGCGGGCCGCAGAGCACGGCGATGGTGTTGTCGGGGCTGGGGGCCAGCTCCTTGAGCACATTGGGAATCATGCCCACGCGGTGAGGCCAGTTGGGAGCCTCGCGGTCGATGGTAAGCGTGGTGTGCAGCACGTCGCTCTCAAGCCAGCCGGGAAGATCGGCCTTGTAGGCCATGTCCTCGGGAGACCGTGCACCGTAGAGCAGGCTGAGCTTGCCGTATTCAGAGGCATGCTCCATGACGTGGAGCATGATGGTGCGGATGGGCGCCATGCCTATGCCGCCGCCCACGAACACGATGTTCTTGCCCTTCCACTGCTCGTAAGGGAAATAGTTTCCCAAAGGAGCACGCACGCCCACCTTGTCGCCGGGCTGGAGCTTGTGGATGGCGGTGGTCACCTCGCCTGCGCGCATGACGGAAAACTGAATGTAATCCTTGCACGAAGGCGGAGTGTTGATGACGAACGTGGATTCGCCCACGCCGAACACGGAAAGCTGTCCCACCTGACCGGGCTGGTAGGTGAAGCTGTTCCATGCTTCCTCATTGTCAAAGCGCACACGGAAGGACTTGATGGTGGGAGATTCCGTGATGACTTCCAGAACCGTAGCGACTTCAGGCAGGTAAGGATTCTTGCTGCAGCCGCAGTCATGTTCACTCATATTCTCTCCTTACCTCTTCTTGGCCTTGCTTCTGGTGGAGGACTTGGGGGCGCTCTTCGGAGCCTTGGGAGCGGGCGCGGCCTTTTCCTCGACGACAGGCACGGGAGCATCTTCCACAGGGGCAGCCTTTTCAGGGGCGGCCTCCTGCGCGGGAGCCTCGGGAGCGGCAGCTTCCGCAGCAGCCTTCACCACGTGGGCGGATTCCCGTTCCTTCGTTCCGGGAGACTCGGCCGCAGCTGCGGGAGCCT
>NZ_CALUWV010000023.1 GCF_944324575.1 uncultured Mailhella sp.
TTTGTGGTCCACCCGCTTAGCGGGTGGTTTTCTGCTTCGGTCGCTTCCGCTCCCTCAACTGCCTGAAGGCTTAAAAATAAAGCCTCATAAGGATTTATAATTCCTTATGAGGCTTTCTGCTTTAATCTGGTCGGGATGGCAGGATTTGAACCAGCGACCCCAGCGTCCCGAACGCTGTACTCTACCAAACTGAGCCACATCCCGACAACGAAGGGGAATATAGCCGGACATTCTTCAAAAGGCAAGCATTTTCTTTCCCGTTTTTGAGAAAAAATATGCCTTTATTCTTTTCCCGTCTCGGGAAGACATATCCCGTTCTCATCAGAGGCCGTACGATGCAGTCGACGACAATCCGTACATTCTTCTCTTTTCCGACCGCCCCCTGGCATCTCAGGCATGAACAACCTTGTCCAGAATACCCGTAAGCTTGGCCAGAGCCACGCCATAGTTGCATATGGGGACTCCTTGAGCCCTCGCCTTTTCTATGCGGGAGAGCATATAGGTACGATTGAACATGCAGGCTCCGCAATGAATGACAAGATCATATGCAGTGAGATCCGCCGGAAAATCAGTCCCGCTCACCACCTGAACCTCAATCGTATCTCCGAAACGTGCCCTCAGACGACTGGGGATCTTCTCCCGACCGATATCCTCAGCAAGGGGAACATGCGTACAGGCTTCGGCAATGAGTACGCGGGAATGCGGCGTCAGGCGGTCAATGGCTTCCGCGCCTCTGAGGAACTCCTCGATATCTCCCTTGTAACCAGCCATAAGAATGGAAAAGGACGTAAGCAGGCTTTGTTCAGGCTTGAGCTTCCATACCTCGCCGAACACCTGAGAGTCGGTAATGATAAGATGCGGGGGCTGAGAAAGTGCCTTCAGCGTCTGAGCAATCTTGTCTGCCGTGCAGCTGGCAACGATGCACTTCTTGTCCAGAAGTTCGCGGGTAACCTGTACCTGCGGCAGAATAAGACGGCCCTGCGGAGCCTGTATGTCCTGCGGCATGACAAGCATGACCACGTCCCCTTCGCCGCAGAGTCTGCCGGTAAGCTCCAGCTTGCCCCAGTCTGCAGGCACAAGACGCAGCATGGCCTCGCGCAAAGCGGCCATGTTCGTTCCTTCTCTGGCACTGACAAGTACCGGTTCCTGTCCAAGCTCGTCGGCCAGACGGGTACGCATGGCCTCAAGTTCGGAAGCGTCATGTTCATCAATTTTGTTGAGAACCACGATGAACGGCGTTTTCCTGGCCCTCAGGGACGCTGCCCACTCCTTTTCCGAGGAAAAATCGGCGTCATCGGCAAGCACGAGCAGCGCCATGTCCGTCTTTTCCAGCGCAAGGCGGGTTTTCTCCACTCTGAGTTTTCCCATGGGACCGCTGTCGTCAAAGCCGGCCGTATCTATGAGCACGCAGGGACCGAGGCCGTGAATTTCCATGGACTTGTAAACCGGATCGGTCGTCGTTCCCGCCGTATCGGAAACGATGGCGGTCTCATGCCCCGTAATGGCGTTGATGAGAGAAGACTTGCCCGCGTTGCGCCTGCCGTAAATGCCTATGTGCAGACGCCCGGAACGGGGCGTATCATTAATGGTGTCAGACATGACAATCTCCTTGAATGCCCATGCTCCGAAACCGATTCAGCAGGATTTGAAATCGCCTCTGTCGACGACGATCTCGTAGCCTGTAGCCTGAATACGCTTCCTGAGCTCCCTGATGTTGTCGGCGCATTCCGCCCCTTCCGACAACTTGTTGTTGTAAAGACGATAACGGGCCCGGGCCTCTCTGGGAGAGAGGTTGGGCATGAGCACGTTTGCTCCGGCAAGAATGCCTCGCTCCCGACCGTCCCCTGCGGCCGTTCCCAACGCCGTCGTAGCGGGAAGCATGGCAAAAGGCAGCATAAGTCTTGTCATGGCCACCATGACGAGCGTTCTTTCCACGCTTCCGGACGGAAATCCGGCAAAAGGCGTCTGTGCATGGGGGATGAACGGTCCTATGCCCACCATCTCCGGCTGAAAGTCCCGCAGAAAAAGCAGATCCTCCACAAGACAATCCGTGGTCTGCCACGGAGAGCCGACCATGAATCCGGCCCCGGTCTGATAACCGCACGCCTTGAGAGCGCGAAGGCAGTTCATACGATTCTGCCAGGACTGCGCTGCCGGATGCAGCTTGGCGTAATGGACAGGATCGGCCGTTTCATGCCGAAGAAGAAAACGATCTGCCCCGGCCTGACGAAGAAGACCATAGGAGGCAAGGGAGCGTTCTCCAACAGAAAGCGTCACCGCACAGTCGGGCCAGGATGACTTGATGCGTCTCAGAAGATCTGCGAGCCGTTCGTCCGTAAACCAGGCATCCTCTCCCCCCTGAAGAACAAACGTTCGGAATCCCAGTCCGTAGCCATGTTCGCAGCATTCCAGAATCTGTTCGGGAGAAAGCCTGTAGCGTTCCGCCTGAGCATTGCCGGCACGTATGCCGCAATAGCGGCAATTCTGGCGACAAATATTTGATATTTCAATAAGTCCGCGAATATAAATCCTGTTGCCGAAATGTTCCTGCGCTCTGCGCCGGGCGCAATTGAACAAAACGTCGCGCAGATGGCGCGCATCATCAGGCGAGAGAGAATTCTCCTTGGGAGCGGGCTCAAACACGCGTTCCGAAAGACCGGCCTCCGCCAGAAACGAGGATTCCATTGCTGCTGCTTCGGCAGGCACGGGACCGGAAAACGCATCAGGGGCACATGCATCTATAAAAGAAGAAAGCTCCGAAGCCTGCGGAAGTCTTCCCTCGAAAAGTGTCTGAACTACGTCAAGACATTGCTGAAGATTCATACGCTCACCGCCTGGAAATAGCAGCCTTGACGGATACGCCCGGCAGCTTGCCCAGGCGTCCCGTCATGCCGGAAATGGCGTCCATGCTTCCGTCCACGGCAAGCGCGATGATGGAAACACCCCGACTGCGATACGGGATTCCCAGTCTTCCGACAATGATATCAGCATACTGATGCAGAATGGCATTGATGAGAGACGTGCTTTCGAGGTCATCCACGACGATGCCTACCGTCCCAAGACGAGACTCACTCATGTTTTCTCCGAACACGGCGGCAGCAATGCGCTTCCGCCTCAAAAAAAAGCGGCCTTTCCGAAGAAAAGCCGCTTCATGTTTTCTTCAGGCACGGTTCCGACAATCCCGCACAAAAAACCGGACCCCATGGCGAGGTCGGACCGAATCAGAAAACCGGGCATCCTTGCCCTGGAACCATCATAAAACAGCCTTCATTTTCAGGATGTTCTCTAACGTCCGTCAGGAAAAAAGGCAAGCCGGCATCTTTTTGTTCCGATATGCCTCGCTTTTTCAGGCTGCTCCAGTTCTATACACGGATAATGTAATGCTCCTTGCGCGGCTTTGCAGGCGCTTCGCCACCTTCAGCGGCATAGCCGAGAGCGCAATGCCCCACGCCGACGTAATCGCCCTCAATTCCCCAACTTTTGAGCAGAGCCTTTCCTTCTTCGGTCTCAAACGTCTCTTTCGCGCGATGAATCCAGCATGACCCTACGCCCGTAGCGTGCGCGGCAAGCATGAGATTGCCCATGACAAGAGCACCGTCCTCTTTGAAGGTCGGACGGCTTCTGTCGGCAAGCACGATGACTACCGTAGGGGCACCATAGAAAGGATCGCTGTCCACACCGAGAATGGCGGCGTTCATTTTGGAAAGCTTCTCAATGACGTCCCTGTCCTGTACCACCACCATGACGGGAGACTGATAGCCGTGGCCGGTAGGAGCCCAGGTTCCAGCCTCAAGAATGGCATTCAGTTCGTCCTCGGCGATCTGGCGGGACTGAAATTTGCGGCAACTGCGACGAGTCTTGATATCCTGCAAAGTTTCTTTCATTTGTTATCTCCTTGAATGTTTCCATCCGAAAGCAGTTCCCTTTCGAAACGCTCTTCATTTTCCCCTCTTTTATCCATTTAGGCAAGATGAGGAAGCGGTCAGCAAAAAAGCGCCCGCCAGACGCCCCCAGCGCTTCAGGAAGAAGGCCTCCCTGCTTTTTCTTGACAGTATCGCCGGTTTCTCTACAATACCCAGACACCTTCCTTCAGGAATTGTCGAGGTTCCATGTTTCAAATCAATCTGCTTGATACCGCCCTGCTGATCATTCTGCTTTTCTTCAGCGTCAAGGGGCTGATACGGGGGCTCGTTCAGGAGGTTGCCGGACTGCTCGGCGTTGCTGCCGGCATCGTGCTTGCCCGCACGTTCAGTGCCCAGTTTGCCCCCGTGCTTACCCAGTATGGTGTTTCCGCCGGCTTTGCCCCCATGCTTTCCATGGCTCTGCTGTTCGTGGCGGGCATTCTTGTGGTCGGTCTGGCGGCCCATGCGCTCCACAACATGCTTGAATCCGCCTTTGCCGGCGGCATTGACCGAATGCTCGGTCTGCTTGCCGGTCTGGCCAAGGGACTGCTTTTTGCCGGCGTCATCGGCTACATCGCCATCCGCCTGCTGCCGGACGTGGACGTGGTCAGACACTCGCAGGTACTGCCCCCGCTCATGCGGTTCATACAGGCCATTGCCGGCTCTCTCGATCTCCACATTCCTCAACTGTAACTTTCGCGCTTCTTCAAACGGAGTTCATCATGAACGAGCAGGAACAGCTTCTTCGTTTTCAAAACGTCATCAACCAGCTCATCGACCCTGAAAAGGGCTGTCCGTGGGACAAAGAACAAACCCCTGTCTCCATGTGCGAATATCTTATCGAAGAGTGTCATGAGCTGGTGGACGCCATACGTTCCGGCAAGCCCGGCCATGCCTGTGATGAAATGGGCGACCTGCTCTTCGTGCTTCTGCTCATGGCCCGCCGCTTTGAGCTTGCCGGACAGTTTTCTCTCGGTGACGCGCTGAAGATGGGGGCCGATAAAATGGTCCGCCGTCACCCCCATGTTTTCGGAGAAAATCACTGTGAGAGCATGGACGAGCTCATGAAGAACTGGGCAGCCATCAAGAAAGCGGAAAAGGAAGCAGAGAGCGCCGAATCAAAGGGCACTCTTTCCTCCGTTCCCTCTGGACTGCCGCCTCTCACCAAGGCATATCGTCTGCACGCCAAGGCTGCGGGTGCGGGATTCACCTGGGACGACGACGAAGAAGTGGAACGCCAGGTGGAAGCGGAATGGCTGGAACTGCTCGATGCCAGAGCCTCGGGCAGTGATGCGGCCAAGGAACACGAACTCGGCGACATGATCTTCACCCTCGTGGAGCTGGGTCGCCGCATGGGCGTCAAGGCCGGCTCCGCCGTGGACTTTGCCGCCAATCGGTTCAGATCCCGCTTTGAAGCCATGGAAAGTCTTGCCCGTGAACGCGGACTTGACTTCAAATCCCTCAGCCTGGACGAAAAGGATGAACTCTGGAACGAAGTGAAGGCCGCCGAACCCGAAGAAGAACGCGGAGCAGCCGTGGACTTTGCCGCTCCCCGTGAAAATCCCGAAGCGTAAAGCAAGACACGGCTCCGGCGTGGCTGCGCGCATGACACGGTTTTTCTCCGCTCCGATTCTGTCCGTCACGGGTCGTCTGATCCGACACATCATGCTGTGCGTTCTGACAGTATCTCTGCTTGCGCCCTGCGCCGAAGCCAGGCAGAAAAATCAGACCATATACGCCGGGTACCGGACACTCTCCTCAAGTCTTCCCGCCCAGAGGCTCATGATACACATGGGAGTCTGGTATCCCACAAGGCGCAAGGCCGGCACGGTAAAGGTCGGAGACTGGAGTTTCCGAGCCGCACGCAATGCCCCCGTCATGGAAGGTCCGTGGCCGGTCATCATTCTTTCTCATGACGTCACGGGATCGGCCTGGGCGCATCATGATATTGCGGCGGCACTGGCTGCCCGCGGTTTCATTGTGGCAGCCCCCACCCATGATCACGACAACGGCGAGGACATGACGCTGCTTTTTTCCGACAGAGAGCTGCCTGTCCGCGCTCTGCAGCTCAGAGCCGCACTGGATGTCGTGCTCGAGCATCCGCAGATAGGAAAACAGGCGGACGCGTCACGCATTGCCTTTCTCGGGTTCGGCATGCCGGCGTCTGCGGGACTGCTTCTGGCAGGCGGACAAATGACGCCTGATGCCTGGCCGGGATTCTGCCTGTCGAGGGAACAGGAGCAGGACAGTCTCGAAAATCCGCTGGACCTTCCCGATGAACGGCCCTCGCAGGCGTCTTCGTCCGACATCTCTTCGTCCGCTCCCGTTCTGCCCGACATCCGGCCGGACAATGCTGTTCCGCCCATTTCCCTTCCGCAGGCCGTTCCGCCGAAGCCCCGTGCGGAAAACGACAGGACAGACGGATTAAACCGGGGAACGATTCAGAACTTTTTCGTATCACCGGCCATGGCTGATGAAGCATTGTCTCCGGATGTACGCGCGCTTCTGCGCCCTAGCGACAGTCCCTGGTGCTCGCCCTTTCTTGCGAGCAAAATGGACGAGCTTGTGGCCGGCATGAAGAATCGTACGCTGGAGCGAGAAGAAAAAACCGTCATGATGCATACCGCCGTGGCAGCCAGAGAACAACTTTTCCGACGCCTCTCCGACGCAGTGGCGCGCAGCCATCAGCGTCAGATGCGTCTTGCCAAGGCCCGCGGCATTCCTGCGCCCCCTGTGGCATTGCCGCTTCTGCCTCCGCTCTCCCATGACAGTCCCGTAGCTGACGGGCGCTTCCGGGCCATGGCTTTTGTCTCTCCCGGCTTTTCCATGCTTTTCAACGAAGAAAGTCTTTCTGCCGTTCGCATTCCCTGTCTTTTCATCGGCGCTGAAACGGAGCGCTGGAACAGACCGTCCGAGCAGGCGGAACGCTTTGCGATCATGCTGAACAACAAGCCGGAATACATGCTGCTGCATCATGCAGACGCGCCATCTCTTCAGGCATCCTGTCCGGACTCCGACCCCGCAGGGCCTCTGGCTTCTCTTTGCAACAGCGTCGATGATGAAACACGCGAAGCCGTTCATGCGCGCCTCGTTTCCGTGCTGCAGGAATTTTTCAACCGTGTCATGAACAGGAACGCCCTGCCTTAGACTGCGCAGTCATGAAAAAACACTGCCCTCGGGGACAAAAAAAGCGGTTTATTGAAAAACCGCTTTTTCTTTGTCCCATGAAGCGACCGTTCAGCCCAGCAGACGTTCCGCCAGCGGCATGAAGTCAAGCGGCCAGCAGCTTTCAGGGCGAGGCTGAGGCACATCTTCGCGATCGAAAGCCGGACGACAGGCAAGCACGGCGTCCGCCCATTGCTGCGGAAAGGAATCAATGTCCAGCGCCGCTCCGAGAAGCGCCCCGGCAACCGCGCCGTTGGCTGCGGCATCACCGCCCTTCATGACGGTATCGCGTACGCCCGCCCCGGCATCGGCAGCATGAAGAAGCTGCCAGAAACCGTTCTGCAGCGTGATGAGCAGATGGCTCATCTCACTCTGATAGTCCTCAGGACGCTCCTTGTCCGCCCGCTCAAGGCATACTCTCACCCGTTCCGCCTCTGATTCAGGAATATCCTCACACCAGACCGGCAGAAACTCCGCCACTGCCATGGCCGCCTTCCACATACCCTTTCTGGAGCCGCTCCGTATACCGTAGGCAAGGGCAGAAACATACGCGGCGCCGGCAGCTCGGCACAAAGGATGCGGATTCGTCAGCGCCGCATCGTCCATGGCCATGCGGGCCAGAGACTTCATGCCATCGTCAGCAGCCATGGCCTTCATGTCGGGCTCTCCTCCGTCATCGCACGGAAGCGCCGCTTCCGGCACAAAGCGCGTGCCGAACACGCCGAGCGGACTGGCACGCATGAGTCCGCAGTTGGATTCACTTCGGGCATCGGGTCTGCCGTGCAGCGCACGGAAGACCGAATGCGCGAAGTCCACGGGATGACTGCCGAGCCAGCTCTTGTAGGCGGCAAACACATGATCGGCGCAAAAAGCTCCGTCCTTTGCAAGCGTTCTGGCCAGGGCCAGCGCCATTTCCGAATCATCCGTAGGCTGACCGGGCAGCGTACGGTACAAAAGGCTTCCCTCAAGCTCATCCATGCCCGCAGGATAAAGAGCCCTCACCTTTTCCTCGTCCTTGAACTCCACCTGACTGCCCAGAGAATCTCCGGCTATCTGTCCGAGCAGACAGCCCCAGGCACGACGTATTTCGGCAGCACTTCTTTTCATGGCAATTCCTCTCAAAATTCATGGAACGCAGGCATATCGCTCCGACATCATTCAGACGGTTCCGCCTGTCCCGCCTCGTCGCTCTGTTCCATCTGCGACGCCTGATCGCTGACGGAGGGGTATTCCTCGCTCTCAAGATAGACTGTGCAATAGGTGGACTGCTTCCCGGAATCCGTCTCGGAACCGGCAAGAAAAACGTACGCTGCCCCGGGCCTGTCCGCATCGTTCCCGGCCCCGGAAAAATTCCACTCAAGCACTTCCAGACCGCCCTCGTCGGCCAGATAACCGCGCAGGTCGTCGCCGGCATCCTCGATGTCTTCCAGATTCAGCGACGGCTCTCCGTACTTCCTCATCAGCTCATCCTTCAGACTTTCCAGAACCTCGAGCGTCGAAGCCCCGTTCTCGCTGGGATCATCAGGGGAAGAAGCCATGATGCGTATGATCCTGCCCTGGAAGGTATCCACCGCATAGGTATCAAAACGGGAATCAGGCGACGGAGGCGTAATCTCGTACATCTTGAGCTGCCATCGTTCGGAGACGGGCTGCGCCCCGTGTTCGTACCGGCTCAGTTCGGCTCCGAGTTCCACACCGAAGGCTCCCGCCGCGAAAGCGGACGCCGTCCCGAAAAAAACAAACAGCACAGAAAAAAGAACTGTCTGAATATACTTCATAAAAATTCTCCCTTGCCGTCCCTGCGGCAAGGGCCATAATTAAGCACAGGAACAGCTTTTGTCCAGCATGCAGTGCTTGTCTTTCCCCAAAAGGAACGATACCTAACCTGCATGGACGATGCTGTTTTCCTGCAACCTTTACCCATCTTTCATGCCATGACGGAACAATTTCTACCGGAACTGCTCGCCCCGGCCGGAGGCCGGGAGCAGCTTGAAGCCGCAATACTCTATGGAGCCGACGCCGTATATCTTGGAGGAAGCGCCCTTTCTCTTCGTGCAAAATGCCGGGGCTTTGACGGCAAGGCGCTGGAAGATGCCGTAACGTTTGCACACCGCTCCGGCGTCCGCGTCTACTACTGTCTGAACGCAATGCCCTTTGACAAGCAGCTTCCTCTGGTGGAGGAACAGCTTGAAATCCTGCCGGACCTCGGTGTCGACGGACTCATCGCAGCTGATCCGGGCGTTATCCATCTCTCCCGAAAGCTCTGTCCTTCCATTGAGCTGCATCTTTCCACACAGGCTCATTCCGTCAATGCCTCAGCCGTGGAATTCTGGCAGGAAAACGGCGTACGCCGCATCAATCTGGCGCGGGAGCTCGGCAGGGACGCCATGACTGAACTCATCCGACGTTTTCCGTCCATGAACTTTGAGGTGTTCGTTCACGGAGCCATGTGCCTTTCCCTTTCCGGGCACTGCCTCATTTCCGCATGGGTCAACCAAAGACCGGCCAATCTCGGACTCTGCACACAGCCCTGCCGCTTTGAATACCGGGGACTTTCCCTTACCGTCGAAGAGGCTGTCAGGCACGACGGCCCCTTTCTGACCGTCACACAGGGTGAAGACTTCAGTGCTATGTGGGCTCCCATGGATTTGTGTCTCGTCCGGTGGATACGCGACATCGTCCGCATGGGACCGACCGCGCTCAAGCTGGAAGGACGCACCAAAAGCGGCGGCTACGTCGCTCAGGTGACCGACGTATACCGCACGGCGCTGAATATTGCGGCATCGGACGGCCCTGCCGACATGAATGCCCCTTCCGCAGACGCTCTTGTCGAAGAACTTTTTCATACGGCTTCGCGACCGCTCTGTTCCGGTTTCTTCCTGCCTGAACGCCTGACGGAAGAACGCCCCCGTGACTTCAGAGCCCGCCCCGTGGCGGCCCGTATTCTGGAACCGGCCGGACATGGAGGCTGGCGCATTCAGGTCCGTGCGCCGTGGAACATCCATGACGATGCCGTTCTGCTTCTCCCCGGCATGAAAAGGCCATGCCTGAAGTCCGGCTCCTATACGCTGGAAAATCATAGAGGAGAGCTGACGGACCGTCTCAATCCGGGCACGGAGGGCATTCTTTACTGCGAGCTCGAGGATCTTCGTCCGGGGCTTTATCTGCGGGCCTGACAGGCTGTTCTCCGCTGTTTCACAGTATTCCGCGGGACAGTCTTCCTGCAGGACACATCAGCTTTTCGACAATACGCGGCTTTCGGGAAAACGCTCTTCAAAGCGGGCCACGACCTCGGCAAGTTCCGGCTCCAGAAATGCAAGAATACGCTCCCGGAGCGTTTCGGGCACTCCGAACCTTGCCTCGGCCATGCTTGCCGCCATGGCGGCAATGGTATCACTGTCCCCACCTATGGAAACGGCGTTGCGTACGGCGCTCTCGACGCTGTCCGCCTCAAGAAATGCTTCAATGGCCTGCGGCACGGAGCCCTGACAGCTGACTTCCCAGGCATAGGTGTCGCGGATCTCATCCAGCGTAAAGTCCAGCCTGTACCAGGATGCCTCCACGCGCTTTCGTATGGTTTCCAGATTTTCTCCCTGTCTGGCAAACCATATGACTGCCGTCACGGCCTCTGCTCCCCGCAGCCCTTCAGGATGATCATGCGTAACCATGGTGACACGTCTTGCCATGTCCAGAGCGTCTTCCAGCGATTCCGCCGCCCACGCGCAGGGACCCACGCGCATGGCCGAGCCGTTGCCGTAGCTGCCGTACGGCTGCGGGTGCTCGCTGTAAAGCCAGCGGGTAAAACGCCCTCCGTAGCAGCCCTTCGCCCAGCGCCTGCCGAAACGCTGCATGGCCTCCACGGCCTGCCGCGAAAGCGACTCTCTGTCACCGTCACTTTCCAGTATGGCATGAGCCACAGCCAGCGTCATGACGCTGTCGTCCGTCAGGTGACACGCCGGGGTCAGAAATGCAAAGTCACGACTCTTGCAGTTGTGTCTTTCAAAACGGGATCCCGCAATATCACCGATCAGAGCTCCGATCATACGATCTCTCCTCCTGATGCTGCGTTTCCAGGAGTGCCCGCCTACGTCTGCAGGTCTGCTGTTTCGGCATACCGCGCTCCTGCTTCTGCAGCATTAAACCATAACTTCAAGTTTTTCAGCATTCCCCGGCTCCGCCAGGGAGAGGCCGGGGCATTCCCGGAGACATGACAAAAGCGACCCCCTGCATGCGCACTGCCGTCAGGCAGAACTCTTTCCCTCCGATGAAACCTTGTCGACGCAAATGTCGACATAGTGCATGCATTGACAACAAGGCACCGTTCTTTTAAAAACAGGACATTCCCCCACTACGCCGCATAACTCGACATTTTTCAGGAGAACATCATGAGACGCAAAGACCGAGAACGCAACGATCCCTCATTTTTTTCCGATCTGCTTCAGCGGGCCGAAGTCATGAGTCTGGCATTCCAGGCCGAAGGCTTCCCCTATGTCATTCCTGTCAACTTCGTGTTCCTGAACGGCGCTCTGTACGTCCACTGTGCAAAGGACGGACGCAAGCTGGATTGTCTGAACGTCGCCCCGGGCACAGGTTTTTGTGTGCACGAAGTGCTCGAGATCGACCGGGAGAAGGCAACAACCCGCTACCGCAGCATATGCGGAGAAGGCACAGCCTCGCTTGTCGACAACCGGGAAGAAAAACAGGCAGCGCTGGCGGCGCTGGCCCACAAGTATGAAAGTCGCTGCACACTGCCCGTCCCGGACGGTATGCTGAACGCCACGGCTGTCATGCGCATCGACATAGTGTCCATATGCGGCAAACAGAACCTGCCAGAATGAACGCCGCGCCGCGACTGGAGGACATCACGCGATACCTCCTGTCGCGAAAACAGCAGCTCATGTCCTGCCGTATTTCAGACGGATTGTCTGTATTCGACGGGAAAGCAGCAAAAAAAGCCGGAGATCTCACTCCTGTCAGAAATTACTTCTCCGGCGAAAATGAAGTGCATCCGACTGCGCATTATCGCGCCTCACAAAGCGCCTTCATCTGCGCGGCCACTTTCGCGCGCAGCTTTTTCCCTTCTTCCGTATCGGCCACATCTCCGTTTTCCGCAAACGCATCGGAAAAGGCATTGGCAAACACTTCCGGCCTGTTCAGCACGCGAAGATCAAGATACACGCAGATCTGGCGCAAATGATACTGCGCCCGCGACGTGCCCATGCCTCCGCCCGCACCAAGCATGGCGGCGGGCTTGCCCGCAAAAATGTCCCCCTTTTCCCGCGAGGCCCAGTCAAGTGCGTTCTTCAGTGCAGGCGCCACGGAGTAGTTATATTCCGGCACAGCCAGCACGAAGCCATCTGCATTTCTGACCTGCTCGATGAATCTGCTGACGGCTGCCGTCTTCTCCCTGTCCTCCGCATAAAAAGGAAGTTCGGAAATGTCGGCAATTTCAAGCAACGCTTCTTCCGGCATCACTTCTTTGGCACAGCGGATCAGCCCCATGTTTCTCGAAGCAGCTCTGAGAGAACCGCAAATACCCAGAAACGTTTTTTTCGACATGGAAAACCTCCAAGTTTGCCTTAAAAATTACGCAGGAATAAAAAAAACACAATGAGCCAGTCCTGATTTTCCCAGGCATCCACGCGTTTCATTCCAAAGCTGCACAGGTCGGAGCCTCTCACAGTTCTGTGCAATACATTAAATTCACTCGTTTTTTTTCACAAAAACCACAGAAAAGACTGTCAGATGGCGCACAAGCCGGAAAATCCCCGTTCTGAGATTATGAAAGCCTTCATGGCTCCTCTTTCTGACAAAAGAAATCTTTTTTCGCCTCGACATCTTGACGGAAGCAGAGTTTAGGCTCTAAGTGCAGACGTTGATCCGCAACGCAACGAACCTTATGCAGACCGCGGAACATCTGCGGCACATCCGATATCTTTCCGGCGCGCACTCCGTGCCCTTTCCATGTCTCGAGGAGAATCTTCACCGCCATGAATACCTCTTCCACTGACGTTTCCCTTCCTTCCGATCCGCAGCACGACGGCACGCCCCTTTCTCTCCCCTGCCGGACCGCCTCTCCGTTCAACATAAACTACGGCCTTCTGTTCAGTCTTGTACGTGCCGGCAAGGCATACGAGGCCTGCATTGCGCTCCGTCGAGCCACCCCCTTCGGCGGCATTCTGTCCGCTCTTGGCGATCCAGCGGCAAGAACAGCCTGTCCGCATAGCGCTGAAAAAAATACCTTTTCTGCTCTTCTGCGTCACCTGGAGCATATCTGTCCCGATATTCTGTATGCAACGCCCGAACAGCCGCCTTCCTCTGGAAAGACGGCCCTTGTCATCGGCTCAGGTCCTGCCGGTCTTCAGGCGGCATGGACGCTTCGGGAGCACGGACACGCTGTCACCGTGCTTGAAGCCGCGCCTTCTCCGGGCATGACTCTTCTGCGCGAACCTGTGCAGGAGTCAAGTTCGACTCCGGCTGCGCCCTCTCCGGCCGTCCCGGTCGACATCGTGGAAAAAACCCTGGCCATGCTTACTCTGTCGGGCATTGAGTTCCAATGCTCCCATCCCGTAGGACAGACCATGCTCGATGCATTGTGCAAAGAATACGATCTCATCCTCTGCGCATGCGGAAAAGGCGCAGTTCTGCCGACGGATGCCGACGGAAAAGTGCGAGACAACCTTTTTGCCGCAGGTACCTGCGTCAAAAATCAAAAGCTTCAAGGGGCGCTTCAATCCATGGCCTCCGCAAAAAAAACCGCTCTCGCAGCATGTCGCGCGCTGGACGGAAGCACGGCTCCTCAGGCGATACCAGATGCTCCTTTTATGTTCCCGGAGAACCATGCAGCATGCTCCGAACATAAACTTGATGTGCCTGAAGAACTTCACGAGCTGGCCCTGTACTGCCGGTCCTGCCAGGGAGCTTCCCCTTCCGACATTACGGCCTGAGCACAGGCTGAGCGGGTCAGGATCCCGCGTTCCTCTGCGGTGTCTGTCGGATAAGTTGCGTGTTGCTGCAAATAATGCTTGACAATCACAGCGGGCTTATCTAAAGTTCCTCCCGTTGGTGAGACACCGACTATGGGGATGTAGCTCAGCTGGGAGAGCATTGCCTTCGCAAGGCAGGGGTCGAGAGTTCAAATCTCTTCATCTCCACCATACGACTGTAAGAAAAGGCTTCGTCTTTCGACGGAGCCTTTTCTGTTATGTTTTCGGCACGCCTTCAGCATCCGCCGCACCGACGGCTAAGTGTCGCGCGTTGTCGGTCCCCGAGCTCTCCTGCCGTCATGACACAGGCGTCTGCTCCCGGCTTTGCCCGAGCAGATTCCTTCCCTTCTGCAAGAGGCTCTCAGTCCCCCTCATCATATGCTCAGCTTCGAGATACGCAAGGCCTCCTGCCTATAAAATACGGGATACCTGACCGCCTGCATACTGGTAAGTCCTCTGGAAAAAATCCCGGTCATCCGATAGTCATTTTCAGCAGGGAAGACGGATCCGGCATGCAAGGCTCTTAAAAAGACGCTTTTTGCTTCCGACACTGCAAGCGAGCTTGAGCCCACCTTTCGGTAGCCGAGGCCGCGTTTGATCTGCACACGGCCCCACAGAAGCACAGCCTATTCCTGCTGTGCTCTCTCAAGTCATCCTCAGGCTCTCGGAATTTGAAAGCCCTGACGTATCTGATCCGCTGATAATCAGCTCTCCTTCTGCCGACATTGCCGGAGCCTTCAATGGCGTCGGCCTTTTTAATGCACGTCCCTGCCTTTTCCGTTTTCAGACTGCAGCGATCATCGCCTCCGTCCGCTCGACACCACGCAGCTTTTCCGGCATGCCCCCGTCCAGAGCTTTCCTTCCGGCAAAAGAGCTCACCGCTTCTCAAAACATCTCCCCTCCCGACCATGCATCTCAGAAATTCCTTTCTTTCCTGTCTGACCTCGTCAGCGCCTTTTGCTGTCAACCTTCCTGTCGGATACAACCATATCCTGTTCTTTTCCACGCCTCTTTCCCAAACAATTTGTCCCATAAATCCCAAGATAACTTACAACAAATATTGACATAAGACATCTAAGCAACTACATCTGGAAGGTGTTCGGAAAAACGTTTCCCTTTACAAATCCGATGTCATCAACAGGAGCGCATCATGTCTCATTACAATATGTTTCTTCCCAGCTATTCCATCGGTTCCGACTGCTACAATGAAATACCCCATGTGACCCGCCACTTCGGCAGCACGGCGGTCGTCATCGGCGGCAAAACGGCTATGTCCAAGGCACGCGAAGCCCTGCTCAAGGCTGTGGAAGGCTCATGCGTGACCATTACAGACTTCGTGTGGTTCGGCGGGGATTCCACCTATGAAAACGGCCAGATGCTCATGGAAAACGAAGCCGTCAAAAACGCCGACATGATCTTTGCCGTCGGCGGCGGACGTGCCTGCGACACCTGCAAATATGTGGCCAATGAGCTGGACAAGCCGCTGTTCTGTTTCCCCACCGTTGCCAGCAACTGCGCATCCGTCACGGCCATCTGCGTCATCTACAATCCTGACGGCAGCTTCCGTGAATACTACTATCCCAAGCTTGCCAACCATACATTCATCAACTCCGACATCATTGCCGATTCCCCCTATCAGCTTCTCTGGGCGGGCATAGGCGACGCCCTGTCCAAGGAATGCGAAGCCGTATTCTCCAGCCGGGACGTGACTCTCAGCCATACGCCTCTCATGGGCGTCCAGCTTTCTCATGTGTGCACGAAGCCGCTGATCGCTTTCGGCGCCAAGGCGCTGGAAGCCTGCCGAGCCAAAAAGCCTTCACATGAACTGGAGCAGGTGACTCTGGACATCATCATTTCCACGGGCATCGTTTCCAACATGACCACGCACACCCCGGAATACTATTACAACTCCTCTCTCGCGCATTGCGTGTACTATGGAGCCACCGTCACCAAAAACGGCCACAAGCATCTGCACGGCGAAATCGTGTCTCTCGGTGTGCTCTGCCTGCTTACCTTTGAAAAAAAGTACGAGGAACGTGACGCCATCATGGCCTTTAATGCAAAGATGGGCTTCCCCGTCTGCTTCGATGACATTGAAGTCGACGAAAGCGAATTTGAAGCCATGGGTCAGAAGGTGCTCACGGCCACGGAGTGGGCCTATCGTCCGAAAGGCGTCACGCTGGAAGACTTCATTGCCTGCATGAAGGAACAGAACCGCTGCGGCCGCGAATACAAGAAGAGCCTGTAGAGAATGCCGATTATGCACATCTCGACCACAAGCCTTACATAAAACGCATGTCAGGACTACCGGACATGAACGATAGTAAACGCCATGTCCGGCAGCCTGGCAAACACCGAGCGGAAACGCTCTTGCCGGAGCTGACCTTGAAAAAAACAGAACGACTGTCCGACAGAGTAGCCGAAAGCATCTTGTCCATGATTACCGTAGACAGGACGCTGAAGCCCGGCGACAAACTGCCCAACGAACTGGAACTCGCCAGCCGACTCGGCGTGAGCCGCATCACGCTTCGTGAGGGCATACGAATGCTTGCGGCCCGAGACGTACTTGAAATACGTCGCGGCCGGGGCACCTACGTGAGAGAAGACTTCAGGGAACGTTCCTTCACGGAACTCCATGATGTGCCTCCCGTCGAGGGAAACGCCGAATCCGTCTATGAAATGCGCATGATCTTTGAACCGGAAGTCGCCTATTATGCAACACTCCGGGCCACGGAAAACGAAATGACGCACATCTGCGAACTCGCAAAGCGTATCGCTTCCGGAGATCCCGAAGACCCGACGCTTCTGGAAGATGAAAAGACCTTTCATCGTGCCATTGCCCACGCCACGCACAACGAGTTCATGAACCGCCTCATGCCCGTACTTCAGGAAGCTTTTGAGCAGGCCATGGATCTTGCACCACGTCACCCCGAAGCCCTGCACCGGAGTCGCTATGACCATCAGCTCATCCTTGACTTCATGGTCAGCCGTAATGCGGAAGGCGCAAGAAACGCCATGAAAATTCATATATTGCACATTATGGATGCTCTGAAGCTCATGCCCAAGCGCAACAGCAACTTCTAATTGCAGAAAATCTTCCCCGTCTCCTCATTCTCGAGTCGCCAGACAGGGAAGCCTTTTCTCCCGACTGTCCCATTCAACGCCATTCGATGTCTTTGGGGCCGGCAGACATATAGGCTGAAGAAGCGAGACGTCTCTTCTCAAAAAGACTGCCGCGTTCTGCCTTCCGAATCTATCCCCCATCGGCAAGAAGCGGGGAGCCGCCTTGTGCGACTCCCCGCTTCTTTTCTCATGAAATTCTTCGGACTACAGATACTTTCTGAAGAACGATTCTATCGTGTCAAAAGGAATCACATCAACGCTGTCATACAAATCGACGTGATTTGCCCCGGGAATGATCATCAGCTCCTTGTTGTCTCCGGTAAGCTTCTTGAAGGCATCCTCGCTGAAGTACCGCGAATGGGCCTTCTCTCCGTGGATGACCAGAACGGCATTGCGGATTTCTCCGGCATAGCTCAAAAGGGGCATGTTCATGAACGAAAGCGGCGAGGTCGCATTCCATGCGCCGTTAGAGTTGATGGAACGCGGATGGAACCCGCGAGGCGTCTTGTAATAGTCAAAATAATCCTTCACAAACTGGGGCTCGTTGCCGCTCAGGGCATCAGGAAGTCTGTTCTGCGAGGGGGCAATGGCGCCGGAACGGGCATCCTTCGTGCGCTGCTCATTGAGCTGCTTGCGCAGCTCATAGCGGGCATCGGCATTCATGGCATCAAAATATCCGTTGGCATTGACCCGGCTCATGTCATACATGGTCGACGTCACCGTCGCCTTTATGCGGGTGTCCATGGCGGCCGCATTGAGCCCCATGCCGCCGAAACCGCATATACCGATGATGCCTATGCGGTCCGCGTCGACATTGTCGAGCGTGGAAAGAAAATCCACGGCGGCGCTGAAGTCCTCGGTATTGATGTCGGGAGAAGCCACGTTGCGGGGCTCTCCTCCGCTTTCACCGGTATAGGAGGGATCAAACGCGATGGTAAGAAAACCTCGTTCGGCCATGGTCTGGGCATACAGACCCGAGGCCTGCTCCTTGACCGCGCCAAAGGGACCGCTCACGGCAATGGCCGCCAGCTTTTCCCCAGCATTTCTGGGAATATACATATCTGCGGCAAGCGTGATGCCGTAGCGGTTCCTGAACGTCACCTTCTTATGATCGACCTTGCTGCTTCTGGGAAACGTCTTGTCCCACTGCTGTTCCAGCTTCATTTCTCTGCCTTCCTTTACCATCAGAACAGGAGCATTTTCCTGTGCCGCCATGGCGCTCTCTGCAAGCGCCGCTACACCGACGCAAATACCGACAGCCACATTCTTTATTTTGCTCATCAGTTTCTCCCGTTGTTTCCAATGTGAGTATACGGATCAATGTCCTTGCTACAGCGTAGTATTCAAGTATCTTCAACGAAAAAATATAGCAAATACTTATATCAAATATAATATTATGCCTTAAAAGAATATTTTAACCCGAACCTGAAACCATTGTTTCCCAGGAGCGCTGAAACTTTCTCCGGCTCCGCCCACCTCTGTCCGAGGCAACTCCGGCTCTTTTGTGTCACATGAAAAAGGCCGGTTCCCTTTCGAGTTCCGGCCTTTTTATATGGGATACAGCAACCTGCGACGGTATCAGTCCTGCACAGAAGGCAGCTTCTTTCTGTCTTCTCCGCTGAAAGTGGCTATGACAGTCCCCACGAGATCGCCCAGACAGTTCATGGTCGTCAGCCCCATTTCATTGAGCGTATGGATGCCCGCGATGACGGCCACCACTTCCACGGGAAGTCCGAAGGTCTCAAAAATGAGCGCCAGAAAGACCATGGCACCGCCGGGAATGCCACCGCCGCCCATGGTGAGAAGCAAGCTGAGCAGAATCATCTTGCCGAGTTCGGCAAAGGTGAAATCCACGCCTGCGGCCTGTGCCGTAAACATGAACGACATGGCAAAAAAGATGCCCATGCCGTCACGGTTTATCTGATTGCCCAGCGGGATGGTAAAGCTGTAGATGCCCTTCGGCACGCCAAGGTCTTCGGCGGCCTTAAGATTCACCGGCAGCGTGGCTATGCTGGAACATGTACTGGCCGCCGATACAATAACCGGGCCGGAACGACGCAGAAAATATCCCGGCTTCATACGCACAAAGATATAAAGCAGAAGAAGATACACACAGAACATGCAGACAACGGAAATATACACGCTGACGACATACTTTGCGATAGGTCCGCCCATGGAAAGGCCGTAGCGACCGAACGTGCGCGCCATGAGGGCAAAAATGCCCACAGGTGCATAGAGCATGACGGCTGCCATGATCTTGTTGAACGCCCGGACAAAAATGTCCGACATGCTGCGGATCCGTTCACGATCCGCTGCAGGAAGGAAAAGCGCAGCCATGCCGAAAATGGCCACGAAAATGACCACCTGATCGAACTTGCCGTCGGCAAGCGCCGTAAACACGTTCGAGGGGATCATGGAAAGTATGGTGGCGCCTATGGACGGTGTCGCCTTGTTGTTGAGAACAAAATCGCCGCTCAAAATGAACCCGAGGCCGGGACGAATGAGACTGCCGACGAAGACGGCGATAACCATGGCAAAAACCGTAGTCAGGCAGTAGTAAAGCAGCACGCGCACGCCGATTCGTCCGAAAAGCTTGGGATCGTCAAGAGAGCAGAGACCCGAAAGCAGATTAACGATGATGAGCGGCAGAGCTATCATCTGAAGAAGCTGAAGAAAAAGTGTGCCCAGAGGAGACAGCACCTCCGCCTTCGGGCCCAGCAGTATGCCGGCGACAATGCCGGCCAGCATGGCGACAAACATTTTTTTCAGCAGAGGAATATTCTTGTAACGAGTCCATAATGCAAACATTGGTCATTCTCCTTGCCAGACGGAACGATCCGACATTTCTATAGCCCCATGAGGGCAGGCCGTGCGGCACACACCGCACTCATAGCAGTGCTGAAAGGGAATCCTGGCCGTGCCGTGCTCTATGGTGATGATGCCTGCCGTACAGGCATCAACACACGTTCCGCAGCCCGTGCAGAACGTTTCGTTTATGTAATAGTGGAAAGGTCGGGGCTCCACTCCCCCGAAGCCGAAACGAAGACGATAGATACGGTCATTTTTATATACCTGATACAGCTCCCCTTCTCCCTGCCACAGGCAATAAATGACGAAGCTGTCCAGACTTTTTTCCCACATTTTCCGGGATCCGGGATTCCTTGCCCAGTATTCCCGTTCCGCCTCCGGATTGTCGCATCGACGAACTCTGCCGGTAACTCGGAAGGAAATAAGCTGACGATGCTCCGATTCCCCTGTGTCGTCTCCCACAAACGAACCGTTGAGCGTCACTATGGGATGGGCTTCGATATCCTCATTGCAAGGCTTGCCGGTTCCTACGCCGAAATACAGAAGTCCATCGCTTTCACTCCGCATGAAATCCAGAAACCGAGATCCCGGAACGTCGCCTTGAGCAGGCAATGTAGCCATACTGAAATATCTGGCCTCATGCGCCTTGTTGAAAACCATGTCGAGAATGGACTGATTATCGCTTTCCACGGTCAGTCCGAAAAGAACATCCTTCAATTTTTCCTCCCCTGCGGTACGCATGAGCCGTCCTGTCGGGGCACAGCTCCGACAAACGACAGATTTCCCCGGTTCAGGGGAAGTCTCAGCGACCGAAAAGCCTTTCAATGAACAACAAGCGGACAGAGACCAAAATGCCGCGCATTTCCTGCGTATCCGCACGAATCGCCCTTTTCCTGTTGGAGACAGCACAGAGTCGGCCATGCCGCATCCGGGCATTCCATGAAAAAGCGCTTTTCCTCAAAAATAGTTAGACTTTTATATCAGTCTTGTCATCATGATTCTTGCATCAGCACCCTGCATATCCATATAGGAACAAGACGTTTTCCCCTACCATAATACAAAATTGCTCTGACCATGCGTCAAAATTTTCCAAAATTTTGATGTATCGACACCTTCATGAACTACTCTTCTCCATTTTCTTCCTCACTGCGCGCATATCTTGTGAAAAAAAATTGCAAGCTTTCTCTCAAAAATCTCCTCTCTCATGAAAAATTTTTCCGTATTGCAATGACTCTTGAACATTTTACAAGACGTGGCTATGCTGACAACTTCTTTTTCCAGCAACAGAGAGATGGAAGTGATGAAAAACGAAGTACTGTGGCATACAGCCATGGAGTTCCTTGACGGCAAACAGCCGGAAATGATCCAACTGCTGAAAAATCTTGTGGAACTGGAAACGCCTTCCGCCGACAAAAGCTCGGTCAGCCGTCTTGCCAGTCACATCGACACCTACTGTGACGCCATGGGCATGACCTGCCGCAAGATATCCTATGAAAAAGCCGGGGACGCTCTCACAGCCCGCACGGCTGAAGGCTCACAGAAGCCGGTGGCTCTTCTGGCCCACCTGGACACGGTTCACCCGACAGGCAGCTGGCCGGAACTGCTGCGCCAGGAAGGGGATTGCCTTTACGGCCCCGGAGTGTTCGACTGCAAGGGAGGCATAGTCATCGCCCTCTTCGCCATCAAGGCACTCCTCGCCTGCGGCTACAAAGAACGCCAGCTACGCCTGGCACTTGCCAGTGACGAAGAAACGGCGCACATGCTTTCCAATGGCCTGGGAGGACAGCTTTTTTCACAGGAATGCTCCGGGTGTACAGCTGCCTTCAACTGTGAAAGCGGCTCAACGGGGAACGAAATTGTCATCGAACGAAAAGGCGGCGCCGTCATCCGCATTCTTGTGAGAGGCATTGCTGCCCATGCGGGACGCAACCCGGAAAAGGGAGCCAGCGCCATACGTACGGCCGCACGGCTTGTGGAACGGATCGAATCGCTCTCCCGGCCTGACGGCAACCTGTTCAACTGCGGCAGGATTGAAGGAGGAACCGGTCCAAACGTCATTCCCGACGAGTGCGTCATTTCCCTGGGGCTGAGGTACCGAACCAACGCCGACTTTGAGGCCGCCCGGCAGACCTTGAAGGCTCTGTGCAAGGAAACTCCGCTGCCCGGAACCTCTGCGGAATTCTTCGTGCTGGGACAATATCCCGCCATGGAAAAAACTCCGGGGACCGATGCCTTGGCGGCAATATACGACGAAGCCTCGCAAAGGCTCGGTCTCGGGCCGGTATCCTTTCTTTCCACAGGGGGCTGCTCCGACAGCGCCTTCACCACGCAGATGGGTATTCCGACACTATGCGCACTCGGAGTCGCCGGGGCAGGCGCACACAGCCGGGAGGAACACGCGCTGCTCTCCTCGCTTCTTCCCCAGTGCCGCAAGCTGGTAACGACCATTCTTTCCCTGCCTGACGACCGGCACTGAAATTCCCGTATTTTCTTTCCGCAATACTGCAGCCATGAACACGACCACTAAAAAATTTCAATTCCCCAATTCACTTGTCATCGTATTTGCCATGATGGTGCTTGCCGCCGTGCTCACGCACATCATTCCGGCAGGCATGTACGACCTTATTGCCGGCACGAAGATGCTCGATCCCATGACCTATCATGCCATTCCCCAGCAGGGAGTTTCCCCCTGGGGTCTGGTGGACGCCGTCTTCAAGGGCATGGTGAAGGCCGGTCCCATCATTGTGTTCACCTTTCTTGTCGGCGGCTATTTTCAGGTCCTCATCGCCGGCAATTCCGTTGACGCCTTCATCAGCTGGCTGGTCCGAAAACTCGGCACAAAGTCCTTTCTCATTCTGCCGGCCATCATCGTCATCATGAGCGTTCTCGGCGCATCCGGCGTCATGGCCAATCCCGTGGTGGCTACCATTCCCATCGGCGTCATTCTTGCCCGCAGACTGGGGGCCGACGAAATTACCGGCGTTGCCATCATGTTTCTTGCCGCATACAGCGGCTATGCCACAAGCCCCGTATGCGCCATGACCGTGCAGATAGCCCAGCAGATTGCAGGCCTGCCCATGCTGTCCGGTTTCGGTTTCCGCTGCGTGGTCTGGCTGGTCTTTTTGCTGCCCACGACCCTTTTCATCATCCGTTACGCGCGCAAGGTGTGCGCCGGCCTACATGGAGCTGCCGGTATGGATGAGAATGCTCCGGCCAGTACCCCCGTCGCCGAGTTCAATGCCCGCCACGCCCTCGCTCTGCTCGGTCTTGTCGCCGGACTCGGCATCTATGTATGGGGCTCTCTCTCCCTTCACTGGGGCATGAACTACATGGCCGGCATCATGATGATCGTCGCCATGTTCGGCGCGCTGGTGACGGGCATGGGCATGAATGGATTTGTGGCCGGCTTCCTTCAGGGGGCACGCCAGATGACCTTTTCGGCCATGCTCATAGGCCTGGCCACGGGCATATCCGTCGTTTTGAGCGACGGACACATTCTTCATTCCATCATTTACGGCATGGCCGTCGCTCTCAACAGCCTCCATTCCGTATTTGTAGCGCCCGTCATGTTCCTGTTCAATCTTCTCTTCAACTTCTTTGTTCCCTCTGGCTCCGGACAGGCAGCCGTCGTCATGCCCATCATGGCTCCCCTTGCCGACGTTGTGGACATGACAAGACAGACCGCCGTTCTCGCCTTCCAGCTCGGTGACGGACTCTCCAACGTCATCTTTCCCACTAACGGTACCATGATGGCCAGCATTGCCATGGCCGGAGTCGATTACAGACGGTGGGCCGGCTGGGTTCTGCCGCTGTTTCTGCTTTGGACGATCATGGCAATCGTCGTCATGATTGCAGCCGTGGCCACAGGGCTTTAAAACAAAAGACTCTGCTCCCATTCCGGGAAGGGCATGCGTCCGGAGACGTCGGTGTGCCCTTCCCGGAACTATCTGCAGTTTTTTCTTTACACTTCTTCCATGAAGGAGCAGAGTTGCCCCGTCCTGAATCTCCCTTTCAACCGTCCGTCTCCGAAAAAGATCATCCGGACGCCTTGCGTCGCACAGGTTACGACGAATCCATTTTTCGTCCCCGTCGGGTCGTCCTGCCCGACTCTATGAATTTTCCATGTTTCCACTTCACAAAGATCACATCGACATCAGTCTTCTGCTCCGCCTCACGCTTCCCCTGTTTCTGGAACTCGTTCTTCAACTTCTCGTGGGCAATGTGGACAAGGTCATGGTGGGCAACGACTACAGCGCTACCGCCATCAACCAGGCCAATACCATTCTCGACATGCTTGCCGTAAGCCTGTCCGTTCTGTCTGCCGCATCGCTCATTCTCATAAGCCAATACAAGGGAGCGCAGAACAAGGAAAAGGAGCAGCAGATCTATGTGATTTCCTTTTACTTCAACCTGGCCGTAAGTCTCGGCATAGGCGTCATGCTGGCCGTTCTTGCGCGCCCTGTACTCTCGGCCATACACGTCCAGCCGGAAATCATGGACGAAGCCGTCATCTATCTCCGCATTACCGGCGGCGGCCTCTTCCTTCAGGCTGTCATGCTCTCGCTGAGCGCCTACCTTCGCAGCAATACTTACATGAAACAGTGCCTCCTCGTGGCGTTTCTGTTCAACATCATCAACATAAGCGGCAACGCGCTCTTTCTGTGGGGCTTCGGCATGGAGGGCGCCATGGCCGTAGCCATTCCGTCCGTTCTTTCCAGACTCATTGGAGCCCTCATTCTCTTCTATGAGGTAAAAAAATATCTGCGCATCAGTCTTTCCGTCCGGCGCCTTTTCCGCTGTCAGAAGGCAGAACTCGTCAAGATACTCAAGCTCGGTCTTCCTTCCTGCGGTGAATCCATTTCCTATTCCTTCAGCCAGATCGTTATTCTTGCCATCATCAATACTTTCAGCACAACCGAGGCCGTGGTAAAAACCTATGCCACCATGCTGGCCATGTGCTCCTATCTTTTCACTTCCGCCGTTTCCCAGGCCATGCAGATTCTCCTCGGCCGCGCGCTCGGAGCCAGAAAGCATCAGGAAGCCGAAGAGCTCGTCATATGGGTAACGCTGGTTTCCTGCCTGGCCTCCGCAACGATTTCGGCCGCCATAGCCATTTTTTCCAACAGCATTTTCGGCCTGCTTACCAGCAACACCGAAGTCATTCGCCTCTGCAGGATAGTCATGCTCATCGACGTAGCTCTCGAGCTGGGCAGAGCCGTCAACATCGTCATGGTGCGGGCTCTGCAAACCTGCGGAGACGTTTTTTTTCCTACCATGCTGGCCATCATTTTCTGCTGGTCCGTAGCGGTATGCGGTTCATGGTTCTTCGGCAGCGTGCTGGGACTCGGCATCATCGGCGTATGGGTTGCCATGGCTTTTGACGAGCTGTGCCGGGCCGGCATATTCATTGTCCGTTTCCGCCGCGGCAACTGGAAAAAACTTTCTCTTGTCGACGAAAGAAGCTGACCGACCCTTCAGGAGGTTCATCATGAAATCCTTGAATGAAAGATTTGTCTATCTCTATCTCTTCCTTACCTTTTTTCTCTGGGGAAGTCTCTATGTCGTCAGCAAATACGTGCTCGACAAGGTACCGCCGTTCACCGTCTCGCTTGTGCGGTACGCCATCTCCTTCCTGCTGCTTCTGGCGCTCATCCATGTAAAAAAATTCCGCCCCATAGAACGCAAGGACTACAAATACATTTTTCTGATAGGTTTTTTCGGCTACTTTGCAGCCCTTGTCCTGCAACTGCTCGGAACCAAATTTTCCAACGCCTCGTTTGCCGCCCTCGTAAACTCTCTGAACCCCATCGTCATCATGATCATGGCGGCCATATTCCTGCATGAACGCCTCACCATACAGAAAGGAGCGGGACTGCTGCTCGGCATTACCGGCGTTTATTTCATCATCGGCGGCGTTCACGGCAGCGACATGATGACGGGTATCGTTCTTTCCCTCATTTCCGTTCTGATCTGGTCGTATGTGTCCATCATCATCCGTAAAATAGGACATCTGTATCACCCGCTCATCATCACGGCATGGAGCATGGGCGTAGCGCTTGTCTTCACGATTCCCGCCTCTGCCATTGAGCTTATGCATACGCCTGCCGTCTGGGATACGGGCGTAATTATTTCACTTCTCTACATGGCCGTCATGTGCACCTGCGTAGCCCATGTTCTCTGGAATGAAAGTCTTTCCCTCATAGAAGCCGGAACCTGCTCCGCCTTCTATCCCGTGCAGCCTCTTACCGCTACAATTCTCGGCATTCTCTTCCTTGGCGAGGCTGTCTCCCTTTCCTTCTGGGTCGGCACAGTCCTTATTCTCATGGGCGTCATGCTGTGCCTGATTCATTTCGGCAGGATGCCTGCTTTCTTCAAGGTCTGCTGCTCTTCCCGCAAAGGGGCCTGAGCTCTCCGGCAAAAAAGACCAGCTACCAGTTTTACTTGTGCAGAAAGGCCGGAGTCTCAAGGATCCGGCCTTTCTGCCGCCAACGGTCTGCCGTTTCATCGAGCTATCGAACGTTCCGAGTTTCCGATCAGTCTTTCACTCTGAGCTCAACACTTTTCCGTATTCTCTAAAAGAGCACTCCACTTTTCCAGCAAAAGCAGCCTGCCCGGGGCGCGGAGCCTCATCCATCCTCCGCTCGCCATGGTCCGGTACACGGATACTTTCCCAAAACACCACCGGCCTGCCTGCGCCCCAGCAACGCCGTTCAAGCTTCTGCCCACCTTCACTCAATACTGAAGCTCTTCTTACGCATACATAATACAAAAGGCCTCACTCCAGAAATTCTGAAGTGAGGCCTTGTTCTGCTGACCCTGATGAAATCAGTTGCCGGACTTCTTTACGGCAAGCTCCAGAATCTTGAGCGTCATTTCAAGAGACTTGCACAGAGAAGGTACAGGAAGAAATTCCGCATTGGAATGGAAATTCAACCCGCCGGTAAAGTAGTTGGGAGTAACGAGTCCCTTGGCAGAAAGAGCCGAACCATCGGTCCCGCCGCGCATGGCAATGGTCTTCGGCTGTACTCCGATCTCATGCGCAGCCTCATACATGAGGTCAATGGGAGATCTGTCCTCTCCAAGAGACGACGCAATGTTGCCGTATACGTCCGTAAGCGTAACCTTGATTCTGGCTCTCTTATAGCGGATACGCATGAAGTCAACGACATCCTGCACGTACTTCTTGCGGGCTTCGTAACATTCCTTGTCGAAATCACGAATGTTCATATGAAGCGTGCAGCGGCTGCTGTTGGACTCCATGCCGGTAAACCACCAGTATCCTTCTTTGCCGTCAGTATGTTCCGGCGTCTGCTTGCGGTCAAAGCAGTTGATGATGTCCGTGGCGACAAGCAACGGATTGACGAGCACGCCCTTGGCCGACATGGGATGGGCCGTCACGCCCTCAATTTCAAAAAGCACGCTTCCGGCATTAAAAGTTTCATATACCAGCTCGCCTACGGCACAGCAGTCAATGGTATACGCGAAATCCACCTTGAACTTGTCAAGATCCATAAGCTTGGATCCGCAAAGGCCGATTTCTTCGTCGGGCACAAAAGCCACTCGAATCTCGCCATGAGGTCTGTCGCCGGACGAAAGCGTATGCAGCATGGTCATGACGTTGGCAATGGCTGCCTTGTTGTCCGCGCCGAGCACGCTGGTTCCGTCGGTAAAAACGATGTCCTGCCCTTTATAGTCCGCAAGTTCAGGATGTTCGGAGAGTCTCAGCCAGATATCCTTTTCGGCATTCAGACAGACATCTCCCCCCTCATAGTGCAGTACCTGAGGATGAACTTCAGGAGAAAGAGAGACAGGAACCGTATCCAGATGAGCAACAAAGCCGATGGAAGGAACTCCGGGCACGTTGCCGGGCAGCTTTGCCGTAAGTATGGAATGTTCGTCCAGCTCTATGTCTTCCAGCCCCATGGCCTGAAGCTCTGTTTCCAGAAGACGGGCCAGTTCGCGCTGACCTTCCGTACTGGGCACGACGCCCACAGACGCGTCGCTTTCGGAAGGGACGGCGACATAGCGCAAAAAGCGCTCGGTCAACTCTGCAGCGTATTCATGTTCCATGACAGTTTGCCTTCTTTTAATTTTTTACAAGGTTACTTGACGGGAGGATACACATAGCCGCTGTCAAAGCCAAGCGGAATACCGATCATCCAGTACGCATACAGCACCAGCGTAAGCACCACAAGCAGCGCCACGGTATAGGGCAGCATCATGGAACAAAGCGTGCCCACACCCGTAGCCTTGGCATACTTCTGGCAATACATGATGAGCAGCGGATAGAACGGGAACAAAGGCGTGGACACGTTCACGGCGGAGTCGCTCACGCGAAAGGCCGCCTGAGTAAGTTCGGGGGAAATGCCCAGCATCATGAGCATGGGAACAAAAATGGTGGAAAGAATGGCCCACTTGGACGTGGCCGAAGTAATGAGAATGTTCAGCATGCCGGTCAGAAGAATGATGCCGAAAAGCGTCATGCCGGAAGGCAGCCCCATGTTCTTCAGGAACTCAGCGCCGGCAATGGCAAGCAGCGTACCTATGTTGGATCTGCCGAACACATAAAGGAACTGAGCGGCAAAGAAGGCGAACACGATGAAGGAAAGCAGCATGGTCAGCACATGCTCCATGGACTTGATGACGTCCGTGCTGTTCTTGAACGTGCGGGAGGCATAGCCGTATGCCAGACCGGGAACGGCAAAGAACAGGAAAAGCAGCGGAACAATAGCCTGCATGACGGGTGCCTTGGGGCTGGTCAGACTGCCGTCGGGAGCACGGAACAACGAGTGCTCCGGCACGCACAGAGCAAAAAACAGTGCAATGAAGGCCAGCCAGGTAATGCAGG
>NZ_CALUWV010000024.1 GCF_944324575.1 uncultured Mailhella sp.
CTCATGGACATCGTCAACGAAGGCGGTCTGGCCAACATTGACGGCGTCTGCCTCATGATGGCCGAAGCTTCCGATTCCCTTTCCTCCATTGTGGACAACCTGAAGGCCATGCACGACAAGCTGCTTCAGGATGCCCGCATGGGCGGCACCTGGGTCATTACGCTCTGCCCTGCCCGCCCGGACGACGCTCCCGTCGCTTCCGAACCGGAGGTGGCCCATGCGTAAGCTTCCCGCCTACGATCCGTATCTGGACACCATTCTCTGCATCCGCTCTGCGCATCACACTCCCGACGAAGAAGCCGCCCTCATCCAGAACGTGTTTGACGCGCTCCACCTGGTGCAGCACCGCCGCCAGAAAAGGGCCGCTCCGGTTGTAGAACCCGCCCGAATGGAAGAACTGCCTTCCTTCATGCCTGCCCTGCTGCTCCCCTGGGGAAAGCCCGTCCCGGAGGCCTGCCATGCGTAACGAAGTTTCACCCGTCGGCCCGCTGGCCGGGGAAGTGGTCAACGAGCTGCTCACGCCCATGATGGCCTATGCCGAACTTCTCAAGGACTCCGGCCGCAAGGCGGAAAGCAAAATGGTCTGGGCCATGCTCGAAACCCTTGACCGCAGGCTCTGCGCCCTGTTCATCGACATCCACCGGCAGGCTCCGCAGGTACGGCTGCATCTGCCGGATCTGCTCTAAATGCGCATTATGCGTATAACATCTTGACCTTTAATGCGCATCATGCGTATAAAAATTCCTATGAAAGACAGCGACAAGATTATCAAGGCACTCATTGAGGCAGGCTGGGTTAAAGTCCATACCAGAGGCGACCACCAGAAGTGGAAAAGCCCGGATGGACGAACAACCATCGTCACCCACCCGGTCAAGGATATCCCTGTCGGCACCAGAAAAGCCATTGAGCGTCAGACGGGCCTGAAAATCTTTTAGCTGCAAGGCGGGGGAAAGCTCCCCCGTCATCACAGGAGTTCCCATGAAATATGTCGTTATCGTCCACAAGGACCCCGAATCCGACTATGGAATCATTGTTCCCGACTATCCGGGCTGTTTTTCCAGCGCTTCTACCCCTGAAGACATCCCTGCACACGTGCAGGAAGCCATTCAGTGTTATGCCGAAGGTGAAGACGGCTTTACTCCTGCCGTGCCGTCCACCTTCGATGAAGTGGCAAAGCTGGAAGACGCTCAGAACGGCGTTCTTATGTTCGTGGATGTCAACTTCGACTTTCTGGACAAAAAAACAGTTCCCTGCAACATCACCATGCCCCGCTATATGCGCGACTTCGTGGATCGCCGGGCCCGCGAACTGGGCATGAGCCGTTCCGGTTTTCTGCAGGCTGCGGCGCAGGCATACCGCCCTTCCGCGTAGCCTCAAACAACAGTTCAAGCGTGCGGACACCTTTTTTTCTGAGGTGTCCGCACTTTTTTTAATTTTTTTTTATTTTTTTAAAAGCGGAACCACCTATTAATTCAACAGGTTGTCAATTTTTGCATTTTTTGCACTTTTTTGCATAGTGTAACTATTTGATTTTATTTATGTGACAAAATTGTTATTTTCCCCTGTGATACTAAAATACGAAAAAAGAACAACAATTTCATGGGGATAAAAATTTAAAAAAGATACGCCACATACGCCACATACGCCATATTCACCACATACGCCACATACGCAAGTGACGGATTTTTCCAGCCGTGCTATATCCCCGCAAAAGTGCCCTTCGACTTTGAGAGGGCGAAAATTGCGAACAAGTACGCAGGGAAAGCACATGGCTATTTTCACACGAGCAGAAAAAAGACGGCAGCTTGAGCTTTGGAACAAGGCTCTGGCCAAGGTGAGTTCCGGTCAGGAATACACCATCGGCTCCCGCCGCCTGCGCTATGCCGACCTGCCTGAAATTCGGGAGACGCTGGACTGGATAAACTCTCAGCCCACGGTGGAAGACGAACAGGCCGGTCGCGGTCTGCCTTTCTTTCTGCAGGGCATACCCGGCCGCGGCGGCCGAGGAGGCTACTGATGAAGGTCTCCATGAATATGCTCGACCGCATGATTTCCTGGATCTCTCCCAGGGCGGGCGCACAGCGTATGTTCGCCAGAATGAGCATGGCGGCGGCCTCCGGCCGTATTACCAATGTACGGAATGCCGCCGGAGGCCGGGAAGGCACCATGGGCAACTGGCATCCGCGCCGCCTGCACCGCCACGAGGAGCAGCTCAGTTTCTTCAAGGCCATGGAGCGGGCGGAATCGCTGCTTGCCAACGACGGTCATGCCGTTTCCGCCATTGACGCTCTGGCCCTGAACATCGTGGGCGGAGGCCTCAAGCCCCAGAGTTACCCGGACTGCGCCACGCTCGGCATTTCGGAAGATGAAGGCGCGGCCTTTGCGGAATCCATGGAGCGTGCATGGAAATTCTGGAGCGAGGAAGCCGACGCCGGAGCCGTTCTTTCCTTTGAGGACATTCAGTACCAGGCCATGCGCTCCATGCTGACCACGGGGGAAATTCTCCATCTTTCCGCCTGGCGCGAGGATGGCAACAGGCTTTTCGGCTTCTGCATTCAGCCGCTGCACCCGGCCCGTCTCCGTACCCCGACGGACAAGACCGGCGACCATTCCATTCAGAACGGCATTGAACTCGGCCGCTACGGGGAGCCGCTCGCCTACTGGATAGCCACTCCCGACGATGACCAGCCCCTGAACGGCCTGAGTTCCAGCGACTTCATCCGCGTTGAACGGGAAAAGGCCGGTCGCATCATCTGCCTGCACCGCTATCGCTCGCTCATGCCGGAGGCCATCCGCGGCACCAGCATTCTGGCTCCGGCCATGAAGCAGTTCCGCGATCTCGCCGACTATGTGGACTACGAGCTGGTGGGAGCTCTCATTGCGGCGAGCTTCACGGTGTTCATCGAAGACGCAAACCCCTCGTTCCCCGGCGGCGGCTTCGGCGGAACGTCCTCGGCAGTTCCGCCGGATTACACCCAGCAGATTCAGCCCGGCACCGTAGTGCTCGGCCAGGCCGGTCACAAGCCGCACATCATATCCAGCAACCGGCCCGGCTCCATGTTCGACCAGTTCTATGAGCGCATCCTGCGGGCGGCCGCGGCATCTACCGGACAGCCTTACGAGAGCGTGGCTAAAGACTTTTCCAAGACCAACTACTCCAGCGCCCGTGCTGCTCTTCTGGAAGTGTGGAAGCTGCACGCGCTCTATCAGGACTGGTTCGTCCGCGCCGTGCTTACGCCCTACTACCGCATGGTGCTGGAGGAAGCCTGGATTCGCGGAATGCTGGTTATTCCCCCCAAAGCCAAGGCTCCGGATTCCGACCCGTTCACGCTTCGCGCCTGGTGCAACTGCGTATGGACGCGGCCGCCCCGCGGACAGATCGATCCCGTCAAGGAACGGGAGGCCGACAATCTTGCTCTGGCCAACTTCACGGAAACCCACTCGGCCATCTGCCATGCCCGCGGTCTGGACTTTGAAACCGTGATTCGCACCAGGCAGCGGGAAAAACGTCTGATGGAAAAACTCGGCCTCGCAGAAAGCCCTTCTCCTGCGTCAGCAACAAAGGACGACGCCCATGCCGACGAACAATAATATTTCACCCACCCTCCCCCGCGAATGGGCCATTCTGCCGGAAACGCTTGATGTGCTCCTTCATCAGGCGGCCCGTGTGGCCCGGCAGAATGCCCGCACAACCCCGGAGCCGACGGGCGACCTGGACTATCAGCTCGACGGCTCCGTGGCCATTGTGCCTGTTCACGGTGCTCTGGCCAAGAACGGCCTGTTTTTCTTCGGCTGGAAGCTGTGCGACGGAATGCGCGACATTGCCTCCTGCCTGCGCCGTGCGGCGGCTGATTCTAGGGTCAAGGCCATCATGCTGGATGTGGACTCTCCCGGTGGCACGGTGGACGGCATCGAAGAGCTGGCGGAAGCCGTCTCGCAGGTCGGTCTTATGAAGCCCGTGTACGCCTTTGCCGACGGTCTCATGGCGTCCGCCGCGTACTGGCTTTCCTGCAGCGCCCGTGAAATCGCCGCACCGGCCACGGCTCAGGTAGGCAGCATCGGCGTCATTCTGATTCACCGCGAATACTCCAGGGCCCTCGAAGAAAACGGCATTGCCTGCAACATCATTGCCGCCGGTCACTACAAGGCCGCCGGCAATGCCGTGGAACCGCTCTCGGAAGAAATGCGCTCCTACCTGCAGGCCGGCGTGGATGAAACCTACGATCTCTTTCTGAAGGCCGTGGAAAAAGGCCGCGGCGTGGACCGCGAAAAGTCTCTGACCATGGCCGACGGAAAAATATTTTCGGGAAGTGAAGCCCTTTCCCACGGGCTTATCGACCGGGTCTGTTCCCGGTCGGAATTCCTGCAACACCTCAAAGAAGGAGTCCCCATGAATTCGACGGAACTCAAGGCTCAGTACCCCGAAGCGGTGTCGGATCTCAAAGCGGAATTCGAACAGGAACACCGGGCCGCCCTGAGTGCGGCAAAGGAAGAAGGCATGAAAATCGGATGCGAACAGGAACGCGCACGCATGGTGGCGCTGGCCGCGGCCGCCATCGGCGAAGAGGCCGGAGCCACGCTGAAGGAACTTGCGGAATCCGACATGACGCCGGAGCAGTTCGACAAGGTGAAAAAGGTGCTCGCAAGCTCCGGCAGCAGACTCGATGCCCTGCGTCAGGCACACAGCGGCACGGACGTCGCCCCCCGCGGATCGACCCCGCGCAGCGCCGCCGGCTTTGAACAGCTTGTGGACAACTACATGGTGGAACACAACGCCAGGCGCGGCGAAGCCGTCAGGGCCATCGCGGAAAAGTACCCGGAAGCCCATCAGAAGTGGCTGAAAGAACTTCAGAACTAGGAGAACACATGAGCTACTTTGAAATTCCACGCAAAACCTTTGTGGCCGGCGCGGCCATCGAATGCAACACGCTGGTGAGCCTGACGGCGGACGGCGTAGTTCCCTGCACGGCGGAAACGCTGCCTGTCGGTGTGGCCGAAACTCAGGCGCATGATGCCGAAGATGTTGTCGGCGTGCGCCTCATCAATGCGTCCGGCACCGTGGAAGTGCTGTGCAGCGGTGCCGTGGCCGTCGGCGACAAACTCAGCCCTGCGGCCAACGGCGCTGTGGCAAAAAGCACGGCCCTTCCTGTGTGCGGCATAGCTCTGACTGCCGGAGAAGACGGCTCTCTGGTGGAAATGATGCCGCTGCTCAACCTTCAGGCAACGGAGTAACCCATGCCCAGAACTTCTGCCATTCTTCGCCCCGACCTCGGCGCTCTGGCCTACGAATATTCCATGAACGCGGCAAAACAGGGCTTCATCGGCTCCCTTGTGCTTCCGCCCTTCTATACCCAGCTGAAAAGTGCTCAGTATCCCGTCATTCCCGCTGAAGCCATCCTGGAGGTGGCCGATACCAGACGCGCCGCCCGCTCGGCCTACGCCCGTGGTGACTGGGAATTCGTGATGGAAGATTACAGCTGCACCGAAAACGGCTGGGAAGAACCTCTGGACGACACCGAGGCTGAACACTTCCGCAACTATTTCGATGCTGAGACCGTAGCCGTGGAACGGGCTACCAGCATCGTGCTCCGGTCCATGGAAAGCCGTGTGGCCAAAAAGGTCATGGATACCAAGGTGTTCACGAATGCCGCCGCCAAAGCCGCCTGGAACAACTACGGCTCGGCAGATCCGCTGGCCGACGTAAGCGCCGGCAAGGCAACTTTCCGCCATACCGTCGGCCTGCAGCCCAATGCTCTCATCATGGACAAGGACGTATTCGACCACATTTCGCTGTGCGAAGCCGTCATCGAGCGCGTGAAATACACCAGCCCCAACGCCATCCGCGGAGCGCTGACCGTTGAGCAGCTCAAGGCCTATTTCGGCGTGGAGCATCTGCTTGTGGCAGGGGCCGTCTACAACAGTTCCGCCAAGAAGCAGACAAAGAAAATCGAATCCGTCTGGCCCGTCGACAAGGTCATGCTGGCCTGCATTTCCAGCGGCGGCAACGACCTCAAGGAACCGAGTCTCGGCCGCACCTTCGTGTGGGAAAACGATGCCCCCGACATCATCGTGACTGAGCAGTACCGGGAAGAACAGACCCGCAGCGACATTTATCGCGTGCGTCAGTACACGGACGAGTGCATTCAGTTCGCCGGAGCCGGCTACATCATCACCGGAGTAACCGCGTAATGGCCAGTTTCGACGTTGCTCTGGAAAAACTGCTTCAGAAGGAAGGCGGCTGGTGCAACGTGCCTGGGGATAAGGGCGGAGAGACCTACTGCGGCATCTCCAGCCGCTCCTGGCCTGCCTGGGACGGCTGGAGCATCATCGCCAAGGCGAAAGTTCATGAGTCCTATGAGGAAGGCCCCGCTGCCTTCAGCAAGCATCTGGCCGGAATCCCTACGCTCTATGCCCGTGTGTCTCAGTTCTACCTCAAGAATTTCTGGAGCAAGGCCTGTGCCGACACCATGCCGCAGGCCCTGGCCGATGAAATGCTGGAGCAGGCGGTCAATCTCGGCGTTCTCAGGGCAGTCATGTTTCTGCAGAAGACCTGCAATGCCCTGAACTTCAGGCAGGGACAGACGCTTTTCAAGGATCTCTCCGTCGATGGAACCATGGGAGCAAAAACGCTTGCCGCCCTTGACTCCGTTCTGATCGGGCACAGCGCCGGCGATGTGCTCCGCTGCCTCAATCTTCAGCAGGGCAATTACTACATTGCCCTTGCTGCGGCCAATCCCGTACAGAGAAAATTTCTGGCGGGCTGGCTGAAACGTGCTACCGAGGAAAACGATGAATAAAGGTGTGATTGCTGGCGTCGTCAGCATCCTTGTGGCCGTCATGGCCTGGTTCGGCATCGACGTGTCCACGGAAGAACAGCAGACGCTTATGGAAGGTCTCACGGCCATCTTCGGCGCAGGCGGCATGATTTCTCTCATCTGGGGATGGATTCAGACGCTGAAAAACAAAAAGAAACAGGAATAGCCGTGTGGACCGATTTCTGGAGCTCCTTTCGGTCATCGTGTCCGCTCTGGCTGCGGCACTGGAAAAATGTCGGGCAACCAACCGTCAGGATCATGCTGACAATGTGCGTTCCGATGGTGCTGGCAGCTGGCTGCAACGCTTCGGCGGCAAAGACCGGCGTCCTGCCGACAACTCCGGGAGCCATAGCGACTGAGGCATGGTCGTATGAGTATCAGGGACAAACGGTAACTGTGCCCGGCGAATGGATACATCTGCCTGCCTCCGAAGCGGCAGAACTGCAACTCTGGATGGAACAGGCAGGAGGTCTGCTGTGAGTCCCGACATCATGTACAACCTCATCTGTGCGCTCCTGGGCGTGAACGTGGCCGTGGTGAGCTACTATCTGCGCCGGCACGACCGTCAGCACGACATGATTTCCAAGGCCGTGGATGAGCTGAAAAACCAGCGTGTTCTGTGCGTATCGCTCTACGCGAAGAAAGAAACCGTTTCTCGCCTCCATACGCGCATGGATGAACTGGTTGCGGCAAACGGCGCTCTGGCCCAGCGGGTCGGAGTTCTTGAAGCCTCTCTGGAAGCCTGCCGGGAGGAACGCTGATGTTTCGGGATGAAGTCATGGACGACGTCCGGGCCGTCTTTATGAGTCTCGATGAATTCGGAGAAAGGATCGAAATCGACGGCAAGACAATCATAGCTGTTCGTACTGAAGACGGAAAATTTGAAGCGGCTTCTTTGGAGCCGGAGCTCCCGCAACGTGTCATCGTTCTCTATGCAGAGACTTCTGAGCTTTTGCCTGAGATGACTATGGGGGCAAGCGTCACCTTGAATGGAGAGCTTTGCCTGGTGGTGTCCCGAGAGGATGATCTGGGAGGTATGAGCCGGCTTGAGCTGACACGAAGGGGATACTGACATGGCAAAAACCATGGTAGCCACAGACGTGAATCGCCTTTTGAAGAGCATGACGGATGTTGTCGATCTTACTCAGAAAGAAGTGAAAAAGGCCGTCAGGCTGGCGGTAAAGCAAACCGTCATCCGCACGAAAAAGAAAGGGCTTTACCTTGCGGCACAGCGCTACACCATCCAGAAAGACAAGATGAAGCGTCTTTTACCGCTGGCCGCAGTGGAAGTGCCTGCCGCCGACACTCTGGACGGTTCCGTGACTTTCACAGGCGATGTGGGTGTTCCTGTTCGGTACTTCAAAACGAATCCCAGACGCGCGATCCCGAACTGGAAAGGCATACCTCCGAAGCGCCGCAAGCCGAAAAACGGCATTCGATACGCTCCTTTAAAGGGAGGCGCCTGGACATATGTCCACGGCCCGGAAGGCCAAAAGACGTTCTGGTTCCGCTCCCGGCAGAATAACAACATCCTTCTCGGTTATCGGAAAAAAGACACCATCTCCACAGAGGGACTTCTTGGTCCCAGCCCGATTCAGGCCCTTCAGCACCATGAAACGGCATCGTTCCTCAGGGCGTATATGGACGATACCCTGAAAGAACGAGTCGAGCATCAGCTGAACCGGTTGAGGAAGAAATAAAGCCATGACGGAAAACCACCTTGCCCAGACTCTTCGAGCCTTCCTTGCCGACGCTCTCAAGGATTTCTCCTATCTGGCACAGGACGGAAAAACGGAAGGGTCTCCGAAAATCATCAACGGCTTTCTTCCGCCGAAGAAGGAACCCGACGGCAGGGACTGGCCCTTTGTGGTGGTAAGGCCGGTGGAAGGCTCCATTGATGAGGAAGAAACAAGCATCTCTGTTGAGATCATCGTGGGGTGCTGGTCAAGGGAGTTTGAAGGCTATGAGTACAGCCTCAATGTCCTGAGCAGAATACGCAACGCGCTCACCATGCTTCCGGCCCGAACTTTGAACTCCCGTTTTCGCCTGGCGTTCCCCATCAGGTGGGAAATGCAGGCGGACCAGCCCTACCCTTCGTGGACGGCCGTCATGGTAACGGACTGGATTCTGCGCACGCCTGATGTGCGCACGGAAAAAGAGGATGAAATCTATGGATATTTTCAAAAATAGGTCTGCCCGCATTTATGTCGGGCCGTCACTTCCGGGTGGCGTTCTTCCCCAGTTCACTGTGTTCCGGGGAGAGCTTCCCGCATATGTCGCGGATCTCATGGGAAAAAGTCCCTCTCTGCGGCATCTCATTGTTCCGGTATCCAGGCTCAGTCAGGCAAGACGAGACCTCAGCACCAACGGCAACCTGCTCAACCTGTACGCGGCGAAAGTACGCAAGGAAGTCAGAGGAGAATAGTTCATGGCCTATAAACATGGGGTCTATGTTTCGGAACAGGCAACCGCTCTGCTTCCTACTGTGGAAGTGGCGGCCGGCATTCCCTTCATCGTCGGCACGGCGCCCGTAGGCATGGCTGATGAAAGCAACGTCAACAAGCCTGTGCTCTGCCATTCCTATGCTGAGGCTGTGGCGGCCTTCGGCTATGTGCCGCCTGCTCTCGATGCTGCCAGCGGTCTGGAAAAATTCGAGTACAGCATCAGCGAGTTCATCAAGAGTCAGTTCTCTCTTTTCGGCGTCGCCCCGGTCATCATCGTCAATGTTCTCGACCCGAAGACGCACAAGAAAAGCGCAACGACGCAGAATGTCACTCTCGACTCCATTACCGGCAGCGCCATCGTGGCAGAGTCCGGCATCATCGCGTCCACTGTGACGCTCTCTGCCTCTGGCGGAGAACCGTATGACAGAGGAGAAGATTTTGAGCTGACGTATGATGATGAGGGAAGACTGGTCATTACCAGTCTCTCCGATGACGGCGTATTCCGTTGCGAGACCGGTACGGTGATCACCTTCTCGGCAGAAAAGACTGATCCGTCCATGGTCGAGTCCGATGACATCGTCGGCGGCGTCGATGTCTCCGGCAACAAGTCCGGATTTGAGCTCGTCAATGACTGTTTCCCGCGCTTCCGCCTGGTGCCCGGCATTCTCCTCTCTCCCGGCTACTCTTCCGCTCCCGAAGTCGCCGCAGTCATGGCTGCCAAGGCGTCCAACATCAACGAACTTTTCAAGGCCATCTCCATTGTCGATGCCCCTGCCGACACAGTGAAGCAGTACAGCGGTGTTGCCGCCTGGAAAAACCAGAACAATGTGACGGACCCCTATCAGATCTGCTGCTGGCCCATGATCAGCATGGACGGCACGCTCTACCATATGAGCACGCAGCTTGCCGGTCTGCTGGGTCAGGTAGACAGCGAAAACGACGATGTTCCCTATGTCAGCCCCTCGAACAAAAACTTCCAGATGACGGCGACGGTGCTTGAAGACGGCTCCGAGGTCTGGCTGACTCCTGAAAACGCCTCCTATCTGAACGGCGAAGGCGTGGTCACCGCCCTGAACTTCATCGGCGGATGGAAATGCTGGGGCAACCGCACGGCCTGCTATCCCTCTGTGACCGACCCGAAGGATGCCTTCATTCCTCTGCGACGGATGTTCAACTGGATCGGCAACACGCTGGTCCAGACATACTGGCAGAGAGTCGATTTCCCGCTGAACCGCAGGCAGGTGGATACCATCGTCGACTCCGTGAACATCTGGCTGAACGGTCTTGCCGCCCGCCAGTACATCCTCGGCGGACGTGTCGAATTCAACAGCGAGGAAAATTCGACGACCGACCTCATGGACGGCATCGCCCGCTTCCATGTGTACGTCACGCCGCCGAGCCCGAACAGAGAAATCGATTTCGTCCTTGAATACGACGCGGACTATCTTTCCACGCTTTTTGCATAGGAGTGAACCATGGCTGGTGAAAACAAGGTAAAAGAGCGTCTTATTGCGTTCCGCGTGTACAACGACGCCAATGATCTTCTCGGCATTGCCACGGTCGATCTTCCTGAACTGTCTTCCATGACGGACACGGTGACCGGCGCGGGCATAGCAGGTGAAGTGGATTCGCCCGTGCTCGGGCACTACCAGTCCATGACCTGCACGCTCAACTGGCGCGTCATCGAAAAGAAGGCCCTGGAACTTACCGCGCACAAAGCTCATGCGCTGGAGCTCAGAGGCTCTCAGCAGGTCTACGACGCTGGCGGCGGCGTGTACTCCACAGAAGCTGTCCGCATTACGCTGCGGGCCATCCCCAAAACGACGACGCTGGGCACCTTCGAGACCGGCGCAAGTACCGACTCCTCTCAGGAATTCGAGGTGGTGTACATCAAGATTTCCGTGGGAGGCAAGGAAGTCGCTGAAATCGACAAGTATAACTATATCAGCAAATTCGGAGATGAAGACATCCTTTCCTCCGTCCGTGCTGATCTCGGTCTGAGCTGAGTTTTCCTCCTCCACTCGCCGGGAGCGGGTTCCCTTCTCTCCGTTCCCGGCAAACCTCCAACAGGAGACTTCCATGATTCATACTTTCGCCAAAGAGTACATGTTCGAGGATAAGACCTATACCGAGCTTGATATCCCGCTCGAAAATCTGGAAGGGAAAGATATGGAACGCATCCAGCAACAGTGGCGGGCCGCCGGAAATGTCGCGTCCCTGCCCGTGCTGGATATGGCGTTTTGCGCCCGTTGTGCTGCGGTCGCCGCACACCTTCCTCTGGAGTTTTTTGAGCATCTTCCGGCCCGGGAATACATGTGGCTGACTCAGAAGGTGTCGAATTTTTTTCTCGCCTCGGACTGAAAGTTGAAAATCCTGCGGGAGAGCTCAGGCTGATAAGCATGGCTCTCTCACAGGTGTGCGGCGGCTGCGTGCTGGACTGGATGAAGGTTCCGCTTGTGGACCTTGGCGGATGGATTGAGACAGCGGAAGAAAAGCTCAGACGGGAAAAGAAATGGCAGCAAAAGTCTATGAAATAGCGTTCAGGCTGGCCGGCCAGCTTTCTCCCGCCTTCACCAGATCTTTCTGGGAAGGGGAAAAGCTCATGCGTTCCTTCGCGGAGCGCACGAAGGCATTGGATGAGCAGACTGCAGCGCTGTCCGGCATGAGCAAACTTTCCGAAGAGGTACGGAACGCCGATGTCGAGCTGAGACGGGCTCAGGCAACCTTCACCGAGCTTTCCGCAAAGCTTCAGTCCGGGCAGGCCTCGCTGACCGCTCTGGAAGAGAAGTTTCAGAAGTCCCGGTCTGCGGTGGAAACGTCCAGAAAAGCCGTAGACGCGCATAATCTTTCGCTTCAGATGGCGCGCGCGGAGTTTGACCTCTCCAGCCGTGAACTTCAGGCTGCGAGTGCCTCCACGCAGGTACTTGCGTCCAGACAGCGGCAGGCTCAGTCCGCTGTGAGCCGGTTTGAAAAAGCTCTGAAGACCGAGCAGGACGCATTGAAACGTGCCAGAGCCGAGTCGGAAGCCGTCAGTGCGCAGCTCAAGGCACGAGGCGCTTCTCTTGCGGATACGGAGGCGGCTCTGACAAAAGTGCGGGCCGAGGAAGAGCGTGCCCGCAACGCTGTGCTCTCACATACGCAAACGCTTCAGCGTGCCAGGGCAGAACTCTCCCTTGTCAACGGAGAAATCGAAGCGGCAGATGCGCCCACGCGGGACATGATCGCTCGCTACCAGCAGGCCGGAGCAAGAGTGAACCGGCTTGAGCAGGCGCTGGAGGCGGAAAGGACCGCCCTGAAAAAAAACGTCGCCGAATCAAAGGAACTGGGCGCAGCTCTTCGTGCGGCAACCAAGGAAGAAGCCGCCTTGAGGCGGAATGTCGAGGCCTCGGAAAAAGCGGTGAAAAAGGCTTCGACGGTCTTGGACAGAAAGCAGGCCTCCTTGCGGGAAAACAGGCTGGCCGCCGGTATGCTGGGCGCGTCGCTTCATGATGTGGCCAGGCGTGAGCAGGAAGTGGCCCGTGCTGCAGAACAAGCAAGAGCCGCCCAGGAACGACTCGCCAAAACGCGGAAAAGACTCGCCGCGGCCTCCAGCGCTCAGGAAAAAATGAGCGCCATGCGTTCAAGCAGTCTGGGAGCCATGGCGTCCACCGGAGCCGCTGCTGCTGGAACCATGGGGCTTCCCGTGCGGGAAGCCATGAAGCTGGAAGACTCCATGGCTGAAGTCCGCAAGGTGGTGGACTTCGAGACGCCTGACGGTCTGATCAACCTGCAGAGACAGCTTCAGGAAATGTCGCTTCGCATTCCCATGGCTGCCGATCAGCTTGCCATGATTGCTGCCGCAGCCGGACAGTCCGGCATTGCGGAAAAGGATCTGGCCACCTTCACCGAACAGGCCGCCAAAATGGGCGTTGCCTTCGATATTTCCGCCGAAGAGTCCGGCGAAATGATGGCCAAATGGCAGTCCGGCATGGGCCTGTCACTGGAAAAGACCTATGCCCTGGCCGATGCCGTCAACTTTCTTTCCAACGCCAACGCCGCCCAGGCGAAGCAGATTGGAGAAGTGCTCAAGAAATACGGACCGCTGGGTAAGCTTGCCGGTCTGACAGAGACGCATATTGCCGCCTTTGCTTCCACGGTGATTGCCAGCGGTGCTGAGGCGGAAGTCGCGGCGACCGGTATCAAGGCCTTTATGCGTGCCATGGGCAAGGGCGGCTCCATGAGCGATGTGCAGAAAGCAGCCTTCCAGAACGCCGGTCTCGACTACAGGCAGCTTCAGAAAGACCTTCAGAAAAACGCTCCTGAAACCATTCTGAAGACGCTTGAGGCCATACAGAAGAAGATCCCGAAGGAGAAGTGGAACCAGTATCTGTCCGTGATGTTCGGCGATGAAGCGGCTGTCGCTATCGGCCCCATGATGCAGAACACGGAAGCTCTTCGGAAGAACTTCGAGCGCATAGCTGATCCCGTCAGATATGCCGATTCCATGCTGAAGGAGTTTGAGGCTCGAAGTGCCACGACCTCCAACAGTTTGACGCTCATGGGTAACGCCGGGAAGTATGTCGCTACGGTTATGGGGTCTCCGCTTCTGGAGCCCATTCGGGAAATTTCTCTGGAAACCGTCAAGGCGGCAAGAGCTGCCGGGGCATGGATGGAAGCCAACAAGCCCCTGGTTTCCACCGCCATGAAGCTCGGTGCCGCGCTCACGACCGGCGTCATAGCCTTCCATGCCCTGCGTCTCGGTGTGCTTTTTGCGATATCGCCTTTGGTCTCCGTCTATAAGACATGGCAGAAAATGAAGATCGCCATGACCGCGCTCAATATCGCCATGAAGGCCAACCCCATAGGGCTGTTGATCACCGCAGTTGGAGCGGTAGCCGCCGGATTTGCGCTCGCCTATGAAAACTGTGAGGCGTTCAGGAATATGGTGGACGCTGCGATCTCTCTTGCGGTCGACAAAATTTCTGGCCTGATCGAGATGCTTGAAAAGGCCGGAAAATTTCTGGGAGACATCCTGGGCGGCGCGGATGACGCGGTAAAGGCCTATTCCGCCATGGGTAACGGAAACGGCCCGGCCTGGGCAAGCCAGGAACAGATGGAAGCCATCGAGAGCGGTGACCTGAACGCTCTGGCCGTGCCTGCCATGGCATCCGGCGGCGTTGTTACCGGCCCCACGCTTGCAGCCATCGGTGAAGGAACCGAACCGGAGGCCGTGCTGCCTCTCTCCCGGCTGTCTGCCCTGCTCCACCAGACAGGAACAGGCACGTCCTCGTATCAGATCACGTTCTCTCCCGTCATCAACATCAGCGGCGGAACGGATGCCTACGAGTCTGTGAAGCGAGGCATGAAGGAAGCGCAGACAGATTTCCGGCGTGAGTTCGACAGAATGATGCGGGACAGAGAACGCCTGTCCTATGCATAAGAGGATGGACATGAAGACGACACTGAGCCGTATGGGGGAGACCTGGGACATGGTGGCGAAGCGCGTGTATGGCGATGAGCATTTCATGAACGTGCTCATCACGGCCAACATCGACCTGCGGCATATCGTGCTCTTCCCTTACGGCGTGGAGATCGAGACACCGGATATTGATACCAGCTCCACCGCTTACGACATCAACCTGCCTCCGTGGAAAAGGAAGTAACTATGGACCCCAGAAAGACTTCCTTCATGCTGTATTTCACCGGCGAAAGAAAGGACGTGACACAGGATATCATCACGGACCTTCTGTCCCTGTCCTATACCGACAAAGAGACGGATGAAGCCGATGAACTCTCCCTCACGCTGAAAGATCCCCATGGGATATGGGCGGGCACATGGTCTCCCGACGGCGGGGAAAAGATGGAAGCGTACATCTATGCCGGGGATGTCTCTGGCAAGGAAGACTCCCGCCTGTATTGCGGGAAGTTCTTCGTGGACTCCCTGAGCACGTCCGGTTCTCCCCGCGTTCTCAATATACGCGCGGTGTCCATTCCGCTGAACAAACCCATCCGCCGCAAGCTCAAGACCCGCGCCTGGGAAAAGACTGCCTTGCAGGATATCGCCGCCGCCATAGCCAAAGAGGCGGACATGGAGCTTCTGTACGATGCCCAGGATAACCCCGTCTATGACCGGCAGGACCAGAAGCGAGAGAGCGACCTTCAGTTCCTTTCACGCCTGAGCAGGGAAATGGGCATTTCCCTGAAGGTAACGGATGAAAAAATCGTCATGTTCGATCAGGCATCCTACGAAAAAAAAGAGCCGGTCAAGGTTCTGACGTTGAAAAGTTCCCCCATCTTGTCCTGGAGCTTTGAAAGCTCGCAGTCGGAAAAGTACAAGTCCGTGACTGTGGCCTATCGTGATCCGAAGCAGAAAAAGAAGGGAACGGCTGCCGGGTACAACATGGATCTGGAAAAAGCCGGAACCAAGAGGTCATCGAATCCGGCTGTCATGACCTACACCTACACGGACCCGGACGCCAATGACCAGTGGCAGGAATACTCCCTCAAGCGTCGGGCGAAGTCCGTCTCGGACGCGGAACGTATTGCCAAAGCAAAACTCCGGGAACTCAACGCCCGGAGCGTCACTGGTTCCATATCGCTTGTCGGAGACCCCTCTCTGGTTGCCGGAGTTGTGGTAGCGGTGTCCGGTTTTGGCTCCTTCGACGGAAATTTCATCGTGCAGGAAGCCACGCACAGCGTTTCGAGCGGCGGATACACCACATCTCTTCTGCTGCGCAGGGTGAACAACAACTACTGAGGATTCTTCATGAAAGGATATCAGCCGAATCTTTCCGATCTCTTCCGCGTGGGGGAAGTCACCAGCGTGAACCCTGCCGCCATGACCGCCAGAGTCACCTTTGATGACGATGACGGCGTGACGAGCTTCGATCTGCCCATACTCCAGCGCAACACGCTGAACAATCACGACCATTGCTGTGTGGACGTGGGCGAAGACGTGCTCTGTCTTTTTTTGCCCACCGGAATCGAAGAAGGTTTTATCCTGGGAAGCTTCTATGCCGGAGAAGTTCAGCCGCCTTCGAACAGCGGCGATGTGCGCATGGTGGAATTTTCCGACGGAACGAAGCTTTCCTATGACCGCTCCTCTCATACGCTCACGGGCAACGTGAAGGGGAAGGTCGAGCTTGCCGTATCGGGCACGGTGTCCGTGCATGCGCAGGATAGCGTGGCGGTAAAAAGCTCGACGTCCATCACTTTGCAGGCGCCGGTCATCAACCTGAACGGGGCGATCAACACGGCGGCGGAAGGCGGCGGCGCCGGCACCATGACCATCAAGGGCAACATCGATCAGACGGGGTCTCAGAGAGTCTCGGGAGATATCGAGGCTGAAGGTGATGTGATGGCAGGCTCTATCTCTTTGAAGTCCCATACGCATACCTGCCCGGATGGAGGAACCAGTGGGCCGCACTGATAGGAGAAGCTCATGGGTGTCATAGGAACTTTCGGAACTCTGCCCTTCGTCTGCTCGTCGGCATTCGTGCTCACTTTCGACGGCCTCAGTCGTGAACTCTCCGTCCGATGGGCACAACATGATGTCATCGGCGCCAAGCCTGTCATGGAGTACATCGGACCGGATCTGGCTTCCATCTCCATGACCATACGCTTTGATTCCACCCTTGGACTGGCGCCGCTTCTGGGCCTCAAAAAGCTCAAGGGGATGCTGGAAGACGGCACTGCCCGTGCGCTCATTATCGGCGGAGAATATTTCGGGCGTTTCATCATGGAAAGCGTGAGTGAAGAGAGGCGCCACCATACCGGCTTCGGCGTGTGCCAGGTGGCAGAGGCTAAAATCAGCTTGAAGGAATGCGGAGGAACTTCGCTATGGCACGAATTGCAGTCACTGCTTTGAGCGAGGTGAATTTCGCGCCGGCGTCCGAAAGAGACGAAGTGGTGCAGAACGTGCGCACCATTCTGGCCACGCGCGTGGGAACCGTGCCGCTGGACAGGGCCTTTGGCTTGAGCTGGGAACACCTTGATAAACCGCTTCCCGTGGCCCGCTCACTCATGAGGGCGGAAGTCATTGAGGCCATAGCGCGGTATGAGCCAAGGGCAAACATCGAGGCTGTGGAATTTGAGGAGACGGCATCGGAAGCCATGGAGGGCATCGGCCGTCTGCGGGTAATGTTGAACATGGGAGAAGAAGATGAGTGAAACTCTTCCCCGCTGGAGTCTGCCGGAGGTCAGTTTCATGGAGACTGACCCTTCCGCCATAGAGTCCGGCCTTGTGGCAGGATACGAAGAGGCCAGCGGAAGAACACTGGCCGACGGCGATCCCGTAAGACTGTTTCTGCTCTCTGTCGCGGCGGCCATCATCCAGCTCAGGAATGCGGTGAACGTGGCCGCACAGCAGAATCTGCTTTCCTACGCGACAGGCAAGTATCTCGATGAACTCGGGCGGTATCTGGCTGTGACGCGCCTTCCGGCAAGCGGGGCAAAGACCACGTTTCGCTTCACGCTCTCGGAAGAGCTGGCAGAAGCCTATGCCATTCCTGCAGGGTTCGAGGTAACCAACGGAGCGATAACTTTCGCCACGGATGCGGAAGCAGTCATCAGCCCCGGCGAGCTTTTTGTGGATGCCGTCGCCACCTGTACCACGCCGGGAGAAGCAGGAAACGGGTATCTGGAAGGACAGATAGCGACTATCGTATCTCCAAGGCCCTATCTGGCTTCAGCGGTCAATTTGACCGAAACCTCGGGCGGTGCCGAGGCCGAGGAAGACGCGGCGTTTGCGGAACGTATTCGTCTGGCCCCCAACAGTTTTTCCGTGGCCGGGCCGTCGAAGGCTTACATTTTCCATACCTACAGCGTGAGTTCCGCCATCATCGACGTGGCGGTCACGTCGCCCACGCCAGGCGTGGTCAACGTCTATCCGCTGCTGGACGGCGGAGAACTGCCCGGAGAAGAACTCCTGGGCGATGTGGAAGCCTATCTTTCCTCTGAAGATATCAGACCGCTTACCGATGAAGTTCACACTCTGGCCCCCACGGCAAAAAACTACGCCATAAAGGTGGACTACTGGATCTTCAGCGAAGATCAGAGCCGTGCCGAACAGATAAAGACAGACGTTGAAGCGGCGGTCGAGAATTACCGTCTCTGGCAACAGGGAAGAATCGGGCGTGACATTCTGCCCGATCAGCTTATCCGCGGCGTCATCGCTGCCGGCGCGGCAAGAGTGGATTCGTCCACGCTTTCCCCGGCGAGCTTTATCGAGCTGGAAGAAGATGAAGTAGCCCAGTGCACCGGCGTCACCGTCAACTTCAAGGGGTACAAGGCCCTATGAAGAAGCTGGATGATATCAGACTCGCCGATGTCCTGCCTGACAGCATCGCAAAGGATGCGCAGGTTTCGGCTGCGGCGGCGGCCATTGACCCGTACCTTGAGGCTGTGGCTTCCGGCAGAGAGATGCCGGCCATATATGCAAGCCTCTCTCGTCTCACAGCAAAACAGCTCGACCACATCGCGAAGCAGTGGGATGTAAGCGTATGGCGCGAAACGTGGACGGATGATGTGAAAAGATCCGTGCTTTCCACGGCCATCATCGACAAGCGCAAAAAAGGAACCGTCTCTGCCGTCAAAGGAGCCCTTGCGTCCATCTCGTCCATAGCCACGATACGCGAGTGGTGGCAGGAAGAACCGAAAGGCACGCCTCACACGTTTACTGTTTACGCCACACTTTCCGGCATAGACGGGGTGCTCGACACTGAAACTCAGGAAGATTTGTTCGCACTCATTGATGACAATAAGCCCGTGCGCTCGCACTACGAGTTCGTTCTGCAGCATACGGGACGCGGACAGATAGGAATGGTGGGCGCCGCCCGTCCTCTGGTTTTTGCAAAGCTGTATAACAACTAGGAGAAATTATGCCTTCTGTGCCTCTTATTGTTACCGATGCCGGTATTGCGGAAGTCATCAATGCCGAAGCCTCTGGTACCGCCCCGGTCAAGCTCACGGAGGTTGGCCTTGGCTCCGGCCAGTACACTGCCGCCACGGGCCAGACTGCGCTGGTAAATGAAGTCAAACGTCTGGATACTATCTCTGGAGGAGGTATCGGCGATAATATCATTCATGTTTCTGTCACCGATGAAAGCAGCGACACCTATACGGTGCATGAAATCGGAGTATTTACGGAAAGCGGCACTCTTTTTGCCGTTTATGCTCAGTCGCAGCCCATCATCCAGAAGGCTTCGGCTTCCTGGATGATGCTCTCTCTGGATATCGCTCTTGTGGGCATACCCGAAGCCTCAGTGACTTTCGGCGATACGAATTTTGTTCTCCCGTCTGCGACGACGGAAACTCAGGGCATCGTGGAACTGGCAACCGATGTGGAAGTACAGACAGGGACGGATACGTCCAGGGCCGTGACTCCCAAGGGCCTTGCTTCCAGAACTGCCACGGAATCCAGATCCGGAATAGCGGAAATCTCTACACAGACAGAGGTCGAAGCAGGGACGGACGACTCGCGCATCGTCTCCCCCAAAAAGCTCAAGGCACTTCTTGATGGCAGGACCGCGACGGAAGACAAAACCGGTCTTGTTGAACTTGCCACCAATGAGGAAGTCCAGACGGGTACAGACACAGGCAAAGCAGTAACCCCCGCAGGTCTTGCTTCCAGAACCGCCACGGAGACGCGTACAGGCCTTGTCGAGCTGGCCACGACTGCCGAAGTGCAGGCGGGTACGGATACATCCAGGGCTGTGACTCCCAAGGGGCTTGCCTCCAGGACCGCCACGGAATCCAGATCCGGAATAGCGGAAATAGCCACGCAGACGGAAGTCGATGCCGGAACGGACGACTCGCGCATCGTTTCCCCCAAAAAGCTCAAGGCCGCCTTTGACGGCAGGAGTGCCACGGAAACTCCGAAGGTCTCCGGAACCGGTGCCGTCGGTTCTTCAACGAAATATGCTCGCGAGGATCATGTGCATCCTGCCCAGGCCTCTGTGACGGGTTCCTCCGGTTCCTGCACTGGCAATGCCGCCACCGCTACCGAACTGAAGAACGCCAGAACCATTGACGGGGTATCCTTCGATGGGTCTGCGGCTATCACGCACTACGGGACGTGCTCCACAGATGCCGATACCGCAGCAAAGGTCGTCGCTCTGAGCGGATTCGCTCTTGTGACCGGCGCGCGCATCACCGTGCGCTTTACCGTCACAAACACGGCGGCCAGCCCCACGCTCAACGTGAACTCTACCGGGGCCAAGGCCATTCGCTACAGAAATTCGGCCATCTCCGCAGGATACCTTGAGGCCAATAGAACCTACGACTTCGCTTACGACGGCTCTTGCTGGCAGCTCGTGGGGGATATCAATACAGATACGAAATACACGGCGGCAACAGCAACACCGAAGGTCGCCGGAACAGGTGCTGTCGGCTCTTCAACGAGATATGCCAGAGAGGATCATGTACATCCTGCCCAGGCCTCTGTGACTGGCTCCTCCGGTTCCTGCACTGGCAATGCCGCCACCGCTACCGAACTGAAGAACGCCAGAACCATTGACGGTATATCCTTCGATGGGTCTGCGGCTATCACGCACTACGGGACGTGTTCCACGGCTGCGTCTACCGCAGCAAAAGTTGTCGCTCTGAGCGGATTCGCTCTTGTGACCGGTGCACGCATCACCGTGCGCTTTACCGTGACAAATACCGCTTCCAACCCCACACTCAATGTGAACTCTACCGGGGCCAAGGCTATTCGCTACAGAAATTCGGCCATTTCTGCAGGATATCTTGCCGCCAACAGAACCTACGAATTCGTTTACGACGGCTCTTACTGGCAGCTCGTAGGGGATATTGATACCGACTCAAAACTGTCCATCGCAACGCAGGTCGAAGCCGAAGCCGGTACGAACAATACCAAGGCGATGTCACCGCTGCGGGTAAAACAGGCGATTGACATTTTTGCTATGCCTGTCGGCTCTATCTACGTCCAATTCTCTGGGCAAAGTACGCCCTCAGACCTTTTCGGCGGAACATGGAGCAACATCTCGTCAAATTATGCCGGACGATTCTTCCGTGCGGAAGGTGGAAACGCGGCAGCATTCGGAAGCAGTCAGGATGGCGGATTGCCAAATATCGTCGGCGAACTAGGCATCGGCGCGTCTAGCGGTTCTTTTTATCCTCTGATTGCAGATACTCCAGGGGGAGCCTTAGGTTATATGCAAGCGGATGGAACAGTTTCACTCCCATCGACATCCACAAGAACAGGACATTATGGGGGCGGTATGCGATTAGATGCCGGAGCATATAACGGAATTTATGGATCAGCCCAAGAAGTACGTCCCATAAACTCGACCATACGAATCTGGAAGCGCACTGCATAAGGGGGGTGAGATCATGGAATACATCATTGTTGATGAAAAAACGGGACGCATTGTTGACCACCTGTGCGGCGAAGAGAAGCCGGAAGATGCCATAGAAGTTCCCGCAGGCTTCCCCGGCTTCATCGGAATGCTGTTTGCAGCCCTGAAAAATGACCTTTCCGGTGTCAAACCGATATCTCAGCAGGTAGCCGAAGGCCTGTTGACCATCCCGGAGGGCTTCAAGGTCAACGCGACAGATGACGAACTTGTCCGCATGGCACAGGAGGAGATCGACGAGGCTTTTCCTCCGGAAGTATGGGCCGTGCCCGGAACCTTCTCAGAGATCATGGTTCAAAAGACCTTCGACCGCTTCGGGAACTTCGGCTGCTTTCCGCCTGAGGACGCCGTGAAAATGCAGGAGCCGCAGCCCACGGAGTACCACAGAGCGGAGTCCGACGGGACATGGACGCCCGACCCTGATCGGGCAAAGACTGCAAAGCTTTCGGAGATCAAAGCGACCTATGACGCCGCCACTTCCGCGCTTGTGTCCACCTATCCGCAGACGGAGCTGCTCACCTTCGACAAGCAGGAACAGGAGGCCCGGGCATGGACGGAGGACAGCGCTGCTGAGACTCCCCTTGTGGACATGCTGGCCGCCGGCAGGCAGATGGACAAGGCGGAACTGGTGCGCCGGATCATCGCCAAGGCAGACGCCTTTGCGCTGGCCACTGGATACCTGACCGGGCAGCGCCAGAGATACGAAGACCTGCTGGACGAGGCCAAAACGCTTGAGGAAGTCGAGGCCATTGTACCCGAGTACGTCATGCCGGAGGGGCTGACGATAGAGGGGAGCTGACGGTATGGCATACGGCAAAAATGTGCTTATCGCGGTAGATCAACTTGCAAACGCATTGCTTGCGGGCTGGCCGGATGAAACGCTCTCCTCACGGGCATGGCGATGGGAACAGCACGGGGTGCGCTCCTGGCTACGTCGATATATTGACCACCTGTTTTTCTGGGAAGAGCAGCACTGTTATCAGTCATACCTGTCTGAACGCGAAGGCAGACAGCTCCCGCCGGAATTGAGGTAGGTTGTCTGCAAAGGAGAAGATATGAAGACCATTGTGGGAGAAGGTATCCACTTCGAGCGTATCCGACGGATTACCGGATACCTCGTCGGAGGTCTGGAACGCTTCAACGACGCAAAAAGAGCGGAAGAAAGAGATCGTCTGAAGCACGTCCATGTAAAAAATATTGTTTATAAAGAGAAATATTGTTCATAGCTAAAAAATTATTCAAGATGGATATAGCATTATATATCCATCTTTTTTTATAACAATCAAAAATAGAAACAAAAGACTTGCAACCTTTTGCCACAAGAGCGAACACACAAGCACATCAAGCAGCTAAAACAATAAAAAACAAGAGGTTGAAGGTATGAATCGCTCTTTTGGCATTGAACTCGAAATCGCCGGTATCTCCACGCAACACGCCCTTGCCGCGCTCCAGGCCGTCGGCGTTACCGTCCGTCAGGAAGGCTACAACCACACGACCCGCACTCATTGGAAGCTGGTCAGTGATTCCAGCGTGCAGGGCGGCTTTGAAGTGGTCAGTCCTGTCCTGCATGGCGAAGACGGCATTGCCGAAGCCATGACCGTGGCCGAAGCGCTTTCCGATGCCGGAGCCACCGTCAACCGCACCTGTGGTTTTCATGTCCACTTCGATGCTTCCGATCTGTCTGTCGCCGACGTCAAGACCATCCTTCGCCGCTATGCCGACCACGAAGCGGAAATTGACGCCATCATGCCGCCGAGCCGCCGCGGCGGTGCCAACACCTTCTGCAACACTCTGGCCCGCATTTCTTTCCCCCGCATGATGCAGGCCGAATCCATCTCCGAGATGGCAGTCATCATGGGCAGCCGCTACTACAAGGTCAATCTGGAAGCGTTCCGCCGCCACGGCACCATCGAGTTCCGCCAGCATTCCGGCACCGTGAATGCCCGCAAAATCGCCAACTGGGTACGCTTCCTCGGTCAGTTCATTGACGCCTGCAAGGCCATGAACACCGCGCCTGTGGCTTCTGCTCCGGTCATTGATCACCCTGCTCTGCGCGGCGTTCAAGCCAGACTGGCAGCAATGTTTACCGCCCAGGGAGTTGTCTCCCTGGCTTCCATATGCGATGCTTTCGGATGGCTGCCCCATACTGCACGGGCTGCCATCACCCGCCTGCGCCGTACCGGAATGCAGATTGAACCCATCCGCGGTCAGGCTGCCTACCGCCTCACGGGAGGCATGATGCAGGAAGCCGCTCCGGCTCAGGAAAGCCTCTGGAACGGCATCAGCGAAAGCGTGGTGAGATTCTACCGCAACCGGGCCGCCGTGTTGGCGACTCTGTAGGAGGGGCATGAAATTCCGAACCCAAGATGGTGAAGTGCTGGAGGCCGAAAGCCTCCGGCAGCTCGCCGAAATTCTCTGGCAGACGAAATTTATTCCTGAACCAACACTTGAAGACTGGATGCGCGGCTCGGCCAAACGGGCCGCCATGTGGGACGGCAGCGTCATCCGCACCTGCTCCCCCGAAGCCCATGTGGAAGACCTCATTGCCGCAGGATTCTTGACGCGGATTGAGTAAAAGAAAAGCCCGGTCAAATGGCCGGGCTTCTTTCTAGTAACTTATTCTTCTTTTATTTTATTCCACCTGTAGATGCATTCACCACACAGGCCTTCAAAAGAATCTAATTCGCTATATGGAATGGGAGCTTCACACCTTTCACATCTTTTTGTAGCTAATGGTATAACATATTTTTGAAATACATTTTTTTGCCTTTCAGATAAAGATTCCCATCCTTTATCAATAACTTGTTTAGATATACCTTCTGCAGGACCACTGAGCTCTTCATTCTCTAGTACATATCGAGCAGCGTACTCCATATCTTTTTCATACTCAAACTGAGAAATATCCATATCCACCCCCTGAAAAGTAATCTATATGTGTAAAATAATCACCAATATGTTATGGGTCAAGTATCCATTAAAAAATTTATGAAAATAAAAAAAGCCCGGTGTTTGGCCGGGCTTTTCTTTTACTCAATTGTCACACTATTTAATTCATGCAAACCATTTTTTATTTTATAGTACATAGTTATTATATCATCATCCTTATATCTATCATGTTTCCACTGTTTAAATTCATCTATTACTTCTTTTTTAGAAATTTTATTACTAGAGTTAGAAATAACATCCATACAATATAGTACTGTCCCAAAACACTCGAGATTTTTAAAACTGAAATCAGCATCTAATATCTTATCAAATAATATATATTTATTATTTATATTCTTTTCAAGCTCATTATTTTTAGGATAATTATTCAAATCTAATATTTGAATATTTTTTCCATCATCTTTTATTTCATCCCAAAAAATCATACTACCAATAGTACTTGCAAGATTAAAAGAATATGGTCCATATGTATATGGCTCAAAACGGAAACCAGGAATCCCCTGCATGGTTAAAAAATAAATAAATTTATGTAAAAAAATCTTTGTGGTATGAATCTTATGGCTATCAAGAACTCTTAATATATCAGCTACTAACTGTTTTTGCTGATCATCCATAGTCTACTCCTTTTCGCCGCAACTTAATTCATCCGATATGAAGTTCCTCATGGCGTCATACTGTTCTGGGACAACATAAAGTCTGAAAATAAAATGAGGCTCTTCCTTAAGTCGTCCAAATATCCAAGAACGCTCCCGGATATCAGCAAACTCAAGAATTCCGCTTTCTGGGTTGGGAGAGTATAACCGAATCGTACCTTCTGGCAACTCCTGATTTTCTCCTTCCACCCCCTCTCCGGCGAAAGGAGAAATGACCTTCTTCAGCATTTCAACTTTTTGTTCTTGGAGAAAGTAGTCTTTATCCTTAATAAATCTTCCGTCCCTCTCCAAAGATCTAACCACTTTTTTGAAAAATTTTCCTCCATGGGCAATATTATTTGTATCAATAATAGGTTTTAAATGTTTTTTTCTCATCAAAAATTCAGACCAAAACTCACCTTGGACAAATTTATTTTTTATTTGCTCAAAAATAGTCCCATCATCTGTTATCTCAAACTTACTAAAGTTAATATCTTCTATTTTATTCTCATCGATTTTAAACATATCTGTTACATCAATATTAGTTTCAACAAACTTTTTTAATACAATATCATATCCACTTCTTGTTCTATGATATGGAACTTGAAGATTATAATGATATCTAGCTATAAGTAAAGATTCCGCAACTGGAAGATTTTTTTCATCCACAAAAAGCGTTAATGTCCCATTATCATCTTCTTTTGCTGCAAAAATACTAAGGAAACGTAAAAAATCATATTTGCCATATTGTGTACCAGAAAAATAAGAATCTCTTAATAAATAATCTGCTCTATCAGCATCAAGCTGACCAGAAATAATTTCATGAAGTAACTGATGCTTTCTTTTGGGTTTTTTAGTTAAAAGAGATGCTACATCTGCACAATCAACGCCATCACTTTTTATGATATTAGATATATCTGGATGATTTTTAATAATAAATATTCCAACATCTTCATGAGTAAGACTTTTTAACCAATGTTTTTCAACCGCATGGGAAAATGGAAGATGTCCTACGTCATGTAGTAATGCAGCAAATCTTAAAGTTTTTATCATTTTTTCATTTGGATTAAATGATATTTCACTTAGTTTATTATTAATAATACCTTCATATACAAGGGTAGCACAATGCATTACACCTAGAGAGTGTACAAATCTTGAATGCTCTGTAGAAGGATAAACATACTTTGTTAGAGCAAGCTGTCCAACCCTTCTAAGTCTTTGAAAAATTGGTGTATCTATTATTTTTAGTTCAGCATCTGTTACCGGTATAAAGCCATAAATAGGGTCACGAAATCGTGCTGCCGTAGCATTAATCTCTGATATGAAATTCCTACTCATGCGATATCCTTTGAGAAGGTTAAATCTCTATAATCCATTTGATCTATGTCCTTCTCATGACACCTTACTCATTTTTTGACAAGTATCCCTTCACTATTTTAACGATATTTCTCCTCTTTTTTTAATTTTCATACTATTTTAGGTAATTATATAGTAATCATATTAATCAATTTGCATTATATGAATCCTACTAATCCTCAATTTTGTCTCCCCTCGATTAACAGTCTTTCTGAAATGCTACGATCTTCCTAAGCTGAAAGACATGGCCCGGCGCTCCAACTTTCTGACAAACGCCGCCTATGCTACTGGCTTCGAGGACTACCGGAAAACATGTTCCGCATATTGAAAATGTCCGCAATCGGATTACGCCTATATCCGAGAGAGGAAATCATATGCTTGACCCTTATCTGCATAACATCCTGGCAGTCCGCGGCGAAGCTCATTCCCCCGAAGAGGAAGCCACGCTCATCCTGAACGGGTTCGGCGTGCTCCATCTGGTGCAGCAAAACTGACAGAAAAAGAAAAGGCCCTTGCCAAAAGCAAGGGCCCCCAATTTTGACTCATGATAAACTCATGCTGTCATGGTAAGCACTTCATGGATGACTATCGATCTTCACGGGTTTGCTTGGTGATTCGATACACATAAACCCATCTTGGGGCATCGCCTCCACCTGTTCCGCCTTGAAAATCATATCTATCCAGTAAGTACTTTTCGATTTCTCGTGCCTCATCTTCACTATCAGCAACATAATATCGATAAGCACTCTTATCTCCAATATTTACTTGATGCGCAATAAGTCTTTGTTTTACATCAGTTGCAATACCCACATAGTAATTATTGAAGTAATCATCATCTACAAAATTTAACACATTGGTAATTACACTACTTTTCCTCATAGGATATCCTTTGGGCCCAGTTATTTTATCCCTCTCGCTGCCCAAGCTTTTTTGAGGGTAATTTTAAAACAATACCGAATGAAACGTTGTCAATCTCCCCCCTCTTGACATTCCCCGCAAAATTTAATTCACTGATTGCACGGAGCCTCGAAACCTCCTTCACCCGGCCAAAGTCACCCCGGCAAGTGTGGCTGTTTTTGTACCCTGCGCCTGAAAAGCAGAGGTATATCTATCGGCTATTTAAGGCCGGGAGTAGGCTAATAGAATACCCTTCGGGGGAATAGGCCTGGGCGTTGTGAAGCGTTTTCGAGCTCCCGGCCTTTTGTCATATCCGGCAGAAGGCCCATCGAAAAACTTCACGAGGTGCCTTATGTCCCAGCTTTCCGACCTTCGCATCGGCAAGTCGTTCCCCCAGTTTCTGGACCAGCTGGAAACCATTGAAACCAAAGTCCGTCTTTCTGCGGAGCTCATGGACATCGTCAACGAAGGCGGTCTGGCCAACATTGACGGCGTCTGCCTCATGATGGCCGAAGCTTCCGATTCTCTTTCTTCCATCGTGGACAACCTGAAGGCCATGCACGACAAGCTTCTTCAGGATGCCCGCATGGGCGGCACCTGGGTCATTACGCTCTGCCCTGCCCGCTCGGACGACGCTCCCGCCGCTTCTGATCTGGAGGTGGCCCATGCGTAACCTTCCCGCCTACGATCCGTATCTGGACACCATTCTCTGCATCCGCTCCGCCCATCACAGCCCAGACGAAGAAGCCGCCCTCATCCAGAACGTGTTTGACGCACTCCACCTGGTGCAGCACCGCCGCCCGAAAAAGGAAAGAGACTTGCCCGGCCTGCCGGAAATGCGCCGGCTCCAGCCTGAGTTCATTCCCGCATTGCTGCCCTTCCAGTCCCGCGTCCCGGAGGCCTGCCATGCGTAACGAAGTCTCTCCCGTCGGCCCGCTGGCCGGGGAAGTGGTCAACGAGCTGCTCACGCCCATGATGGCCTATGCCGAACTTCTCAAGGACTCCGGCCGCAAGGCGGAAAGCAAAATGGTCTGGG
>NZ_CALUWV010000025.1 GCF_944324575.1 uncultured Mailhella sp.
CAGCGTGAGCCTGTCCACCGTGACCTGACCGTTCTTCGCCGCAAAGGAGAGGAACAGACGGTCGAAACGGTTGGTGGAAAGCAGATTGCCCGCCAGCGGAATGCTCGAAGGCAGAATGCTGAACGCCGTTTCCACCTGCGAGGACGTGAGACTGCCCTTGCCGCTCAGCGAAGGCAGCCCCCGCGACGTGGTGAACGAAACGGATGCGTTGATGGAACCGCTGCCCGAAAGCAGAGGACGCTCGGCAACGGCGCGGGACAGATCGTCAAGGTTGGCCTGCGGCACGCTGAAGTTGGCCGAAAGCCTCGAGGAAAGCGGCGTGGTGGGCAGCATGACCATTTTCATGGACGCCGTGACCGGACTGCCGGCCACAATGCCGGAAAGCGGATTGAACTCGTAGGTGCCGTTCTGTCCGGCAAGGCGCGTGTGCACGCTTTCCAGGTGCACGCGGTTCCAGCGCACGTGCTCGGCGCTGAGCTGAAGATTGACGCGGGGCCAGCGGGTGAAATCGCGGGTTTCCAGCGTTTGGGGAGAGATTGAGGAATAGCTGCTGCGGTAGTCGTCGATGTTGAGGTCGCCGAGCATGAGATCCCCGGTGATGACGAAGGGATTCGGCGAAATGGTGAGATTGCCGCTGTAGGTGAGATCGTCGGCCTTGCCCTGAATGCCGGTCATGGTCATTTTCCCGCCGGACCAGCGCATCTGCGCGCTGAAGGCGCAGTCGCTGAAAATGCTGTGATCGGCAAAGGGCAGCGGCTGATGAATGATGGCGCTTATGCGCTGCGGATCGCCTTCGATTTCCACCTTGAGCGAGGCGTCGCCGCGCACGGGATCGCTGTACATGCGCGCGAGCGAGTCCACGCTGCCCGAGGCCGGGGCGGAGAGGTCGGGGCCCTGGAAGCGCAGCTGGGAAAGCGTGAGGGCGTCGCTGTCGAAGTCGTAGTCGAGCTCGCCGGAAAGGTTGAGATACTCCCGGAAGGACACGCCGTTGCCCGGCGTGAGCATGGCTTTTTCAATGGCGAAGGAGGCCTTTTTCTTGTCGAGCAGGGCGGAACAGTTGAGTTCCACCCCCGCGTGGAAGAAGGGCGAGGAACCTTCGATGTCGGTCTGCAGATTGAACCTGGTGGCCGTGCCCGGATGCACGTTGGTGGCGCTCAGCGTGACCGGGGAGAAGACGACCGTGGAGCCGTCGGGCTGGATGAGGCAGACGCGGCCGCGCGCAATGCTGATGTTGTCGGGCGCGATGCGCAGCGCGTGCAGAATGGTCTGTATGAGATCGTCGAAGTCGCGCCGGTGCTCCACGCTGGCGGGAATGCCGTCGAGATACTCCAGAAGGGGCTTCTTGAGCCGCATGGTCAGATCGAGGTCATCCACGGAGAAGTTCTTGATGCTGAACTTGCCCGTGAAAAGCGCGTGGGAGGAAATCATGACCGAGGCGCGGCTGAAGCTGAACTCGAGCGAGCCGTCGGGACTTTTCCAGGAACTGGCGGCAAGTTCCAGACCGCGATTGGGGAAAAGCGTGAGCTCGGGCGCCTTTTCCGTCACGAGGGGCGCGCCGGTGCTGTTTTCCACGTAGGCGTTGAACTTGTCGATGATGATGTCGCTGTTTGTGGCCACCAGCGCGAAAAGGCCGCCACCGGCCACAAGCACGAGAAGAACGAGAACAAGCAGTATTTTTCGCAGCATCTGACTATCCGGCGAACAGTTTATTGGCCTACACTATACAGAATCGGCAGATGGGGCAAGTCCCTTCGTCCGGGCGGCGGGACGGAAAGAAAAAGGGGAAGCAGAAACGGCCGGAGAGGGCGGCGGGGGGGGCGAACGGACGGAAGAGACGGGGAGAAAGCGCGGGGAGGTCGCGCGGGGGAGAAAAGGTGCGCGGTGGCTCCGGGTGCGGCGGGAAGGAGGGGAAGAGGGGCGGCGGGGGGGGGCTGCTGCGGCCTGCCCGGAGGCCAGCGTCATGCCGCAGCGGCGGGCGGCAGAGGGAGCAGAGCAAGGGCCCGCGCGTGGGAGGTGGGCAGAATGTTGCGCTGTTTCATGAAAGGGCATGACCCGAGTGGCCTGCGCGGGAAGGCGAAAGGGAGCGGAAGCCCCCGACGCCGGAGAGAACCCCCACGTGCGTGGGGAAGACTGCGTGAGAGCGACCATCTGTGGGGGGTGGACAGAAACACCCCCACGCGTATGGGGAAAACTCGCCGCAGGTGTTGGTTGTGCCGAGAGCCACGGCTACCCACGAGTGGGAAGACGCTCTGCTTAAAAGGCAGGTACTCTACAGAGAGCCCCACGCTTGTGGGGACAAACGGTATCCCCGTGCGCGACCACATGCTGAAATAGGAAACACCCCCACGTGCGTGGGGAAGACGAAGTCGAAGTCAGCAAGGACAAGGCCGACCAGGAAACACCCCCCACTCGTATGGGGAAGACGATTTCCTCCAGAATGTCCAGATCGTTCTAAAAGAAACATCCCCACGCGTGTGGGGAAACCACGGCCACAGGATCGTCCAAATTGATAGGCGCGGAAACATCCCCACGCGTGTGGGGAAACCCCTGACATGGTATTGAACGTTGCTGGTCGGGTCAATGCCGGTAATCGAAACGTCTTTCCTTCTCCAGCAAGACGTCAGGCTCCCTGTCCGCCCTCGTACTTTTCCGCAGCCTCTTCCCCCGGCTCTTTTCTGCACTCCTCCCGCTTCCGCCCGTCAGTCCTCCGAAATGCAGAAAGAAATGCTTGAAAATGATTTTCATTTTTGATAGTGTTCTTTCATCGCCCTTTTCCCCGCACGGACAAGCCGTTGCCCCGGAAAACGGTCACATCGAAACCCTGCGGGCCCGCGCCCGAAAGCATATGCCGGGAGACTTTCCGGCTGAGGAGAAAACATCATGCAGACGGCCATAGTCATTGTGCTGCTCGCGCTTGCGTGCGTCTATCTTTTCAGGAGGTTCCGTCGTTCTCTGTCCGGAGGAGGCTGCGGGTGCGGCTGCTCTTCCTGCTCAAAGGGCGGCTGTTCGTCCTGCAGCACCACCCTTGAACCGTTCCGCGCAACGGACGGAAATCCGAAACCGCCGCGCTGACATTCTTCTGCCCGCAGAAAACGGCGGAAAATGCTCCCTGCGTTCCGCCCGAAGCGCCGTTTTCGTTCGCCGGGCTCATGAGCGCGTATCTGACCCGCTGCCGTCGTGGACGGGGCGGGTTTTTTCCGGCAAAAAAACGTCCCTTTTTCAGCGCAGACGGGAAAATTTTTCAAAAACCGCATTTTTTCCGTGAACTCGCGCGGCTGCGGCCCTTCCCTTTTTCAGAATCGGGCCTATGTTCTGAAAAAAAGGAGTTTCCCGCATGAATACGCTGACCCCCCGGCAGATCGTTGCCGAGCTCGACAAATATATCATAGGACAGGAACAGGCCAAACGCATGGTGGCCGTGGCCGTGCGCAACCGCTGGCGTCGTCAGCAGCTCGATCCCGCCATGCGCGACGAAATAGCGCCCAAGAACATCATACTCATGGGCCCCACCGGCGTGGGCAAGACCGAAATCGCCCGCAGACTGGCAAAGCTTACCGGCGCGCCCTTCATCAAGGTGGAAGCCACCAAGTATACCGAAGTCGGCTACGTGGGCCGCGACGTGGAATCCATGATTCGCGACCTCATGGAACTGGGCATTAAGCTCGTGCGCGACGAGGAAGGGCAGAGAGTGGCCGCCAAAGCCGAGGCTCAGGCCGAGGAACGTCTGCTCGACCTGCTTCTGCCCGGAAGCTCCATGGATTCCGGACGCGAGGCCACCCGCGAAAAGCTCCGCAATCTCTGGAAGCTCGGCCACCTCGACGACCACGAAGTCGAAGTGGAAGTCACCGAACAGGCCCCCCAGATGGATATGTTCGCCATGCCCGGCATGGACAATTCCCTCGGCAGCCAGATGAAGAACATGATGAGCCGCTTCATGCCGCCCAAGACCAAAAAGAAGCGCATGAAAACCCGCGCCGCCTACGACATTCTCGTGCAGCAGGCGCGCGACTCCATGCTCGATGAGGAACGCATCGTCGACATCGCCCGCGAACGCGTGGAACAGAGCGGCATCGTGTTCATCGACGAAATAGACAAGATCGCCAGCTCCGCCGCGCAGCAGCGCTCTTCGGACATCTCCCGCGAAGGCGTCCAGCGCGACCTTCTCCCCGTGGTCGAAGGCTGCGTGGTCAATACCAAGTACGGCATGATCCATACCGATCACATACTCTTCATCGCCGCCGGCGCGTTCCATTTCAGCAAGCCCTCGGATCTCATTCCCGAACTCCAGGGCCGCTTCCCCCTGCGCGTCGAGCTCCAGGCCCTGGGCAGCGAGGAGTTCTTCCGCATACTTACCGAGCCCCACAACTCCCTGCAGAAACAGTACGACGCCCTCCTTTCCACGGAAAACGTCACCCTCCACTTCACCAACGACGGACTCAGCGACATAGCGTCCTTCGCCCAGGAAACCAACGCCAGAACCGAAAACATCGGCGCCCGCAGACTTTACACCATCCTCGAAAAAATCCTCGCCGACATCTCCTTCGAGGCCCCGGAACACGCCGGTGAACACATCGTCATCGACAAGGCCTACGTCGCCGAACACCTCGCCGACGTCAAAAACGACGTCGATCTGCAGCAGTTCATCCTGTAAAGGCAGGAAAGGCAGGAAAGAGGAAGGGGACAGGCCGGAGCAGACGGGGCGCCGCCCCGAACCCCGGCGGGGAGTCCCCCGCACCCCCGAAAGGCAATGCGGGGGAAATAATTCCCCCCGCGCCCCCCTGTTTCGCCTTGCGGCTTCGCCGCGCGGCGGGAACGTGCGGATGACGGGAGTCGTGCTTTGAAACAGCGGCAGGGCAGGGGAGTGACGCAAAGGCCGGAAGATTCGGCGGACGCGTTTCGGCTGCGCAGTCAGTGCAGGCGTGTGCTGCCGCACCCGCCTGCGGTGGCCGACCGATGTTCCCGCGCTGCGGTAACATCGGTGTGGTTTGAAGGGATTTCCAGATTAAAAATATGTCTGTCATGACATGAAAAAAGCCGTCGTCCGTATTCGGGCGGCGGCTTTTGTGTTTTTTGCAGAGGGGATTCGGGAGAAGGCGGGACGGCGTAGAGGGGACAGCGTTGATGCCGGAAGCGCCTCATTTTGCACGGGCGCGGGAATCGTGGAGAATGTCCGGATGTCGTTTCCCGAAAAATAAAAGTTTTCGGAAAGGGGATGGGGGTGCGGGGGAAGGGGGAAAGCCCTTTTTCAAAAGGGTTTCCCCCTTCCCCCGCAAATCTTGCCCTCTCTACGTCCTCTCTTACTCCATGGCGGATTTCAGGATGAAGCTGCGGGAGTCGACCTTCTGGCGGGCCATGCCGTTTTCGAGGAGGAAGGTCATGTCGTTATCGAGGCTTTTGATATCGCTTTCGTTGAGGCGCTTCATGTAGTGGGACCAGGCGTAGAGCTGTTCGGCGTCGGCTTCGGAGATGTTCTGTTCTTTGGCGCCGAGGGCGATGGCTTCCTTATGGTTGGCCATGATCCAGTCGTAGGCTTCGTCCTGCACGGCGACCACGTCTTTGACGAGGTCGGGCTGCTCTTCGATGAATTTCTTGCTGGCGCACATGGCGAGTATGGGGGTGACGAGGCCGGTGGCGGTGGCAATGACGGGCTTGCCCGCTTCTTTGGCCTTGACCAGCGCGCCTGCGGCAATGAGGGCGGCGTCCACCTTGCCGGACATGAGCGCGGAGAAGCTCTGCGGAATGCCCATCTGCACGAATTTCACGTCGTTGATGGTAAGGCCTTCTTTGGCGAGGCCGGCCACGAGAAGCTGATGCAGCACGGTGCCCTTGGGACCGGCAATGGTCTTGCCGCGCAGGTCGGCGAAGGTTTTGGCGCCGTTTTCCTGTCCCACGAGGGCGAACACGTCGGTGGGACGCGCGGCTCCGGCAATGATGATGACCGGATTGCCTTCGGCATTGGCCATCTGCACCGAGGTGGTATTGAGCACGCCGCCCACGTCGAGCGCGCCGGACGCCATGGCCGTAGCCTGCTGTGCGCCGGAGTCTATTTCATGCCATTTGACGGTGATGCCCTTGGGTTCGAGCTTTTTTTCCAGAAGCCGGTGTTCCTTCATGACGATCATCTGAAGATTGAAGGGCGACTTCACATAGCTGATGTTGAGCGCGCCTTCTTCGGCGAACGAGGGCGCGGCAAACAGGGACAAGGCCAGGGCCAGAATGAGAGATTTAGGCATCTTCATAATAATTACAACTCCTTAGTATTCAGATGCGTAAGAATGTTGCGGCGGATGGTTTCCCGCCGTTCGGGGCCTGTGGTGTCGGAAAGGTCGAAGCTTTCGGAAATGACGCCGTGGTCCATGACGCAGAGGCGGCTGCCCACGCGAAGGGCTTCCTCCATGTCGTGGGTGACGAGCAGGCACAGCGAGTCGGCCATGAGCTTTTTCAGCATGATCTGCAGTTTTTCTCTGGTAATGGCGTCAAGCGAGGCAAAGGGCTCGTCCATGAGCAGGATGCGCGGCGAGCGCAGCAGGGCGCGCGCCACGCCTACGCGCTGCGCCATGCCGCCGGACAGTTCGCGGGGCATGGCGGAAAGGGTATCCGGCGGCAGTTCCACCATGGCAAGGGCCCGAGTCATGCGCGTTGCGGCATCGGGGCAGGAGGAGGGCAGCGCAAGGCGCAGATTTTCGCCCGCCGTGAGCCACGGCAGCAGGCGCGGATCCTGAAAGACCATGGCGCATTCTTCGGGCTGGACGAGCACGCGGCCGGAATCGGGCGCTTCCAGTCCGGCAGTGATGCGCAGAAGCGTGGACTTGCCGCAGCCCGACGCGCCGAGAAGGCAGGTGATGCCGCGTTCGGCAAGCACGATGTCGGTGCCGCGCAGAACGTCGCGGGCTCCGAAGCTCTTGCGCACGTTTTGAAGAAGCGCGATTCCGTCGTCGCCTGCGGAAACAGTCGTCTCGCTCATGCGGCAAGCTCCGGAAAGCGCCGCTTGAGCAGCGCCGAGGAAAGAGAGGAAAAGGCGGCGTCGAGCGCCCAGCCGAGAAAGCCGATGATCAGTATGCCCACAATGACCTCGTCGGCCCGCTGCATCTGCTCGGCGTCCATGATCATGTACCCGAGGCCGCTGCTTGCCGCAATGAGCTCCGCCGCAATGAGCGCGCGCCAGCTGTAGCCGAAGCTCAGACGCAGCCCCGTAATGATGGAAGGCGTGGCCGCAGGCAGAAGAAAGAACAGCACCATGCGCCAGCGCGAAAGGTGAAGACTCGCGGCCAGCTCGCGAAAGGACGCATCCAGCCGTGAAAGTCCGTCGCGCGTGTTGAGATAGATGGGGAAGAACGACGCCAGCACAATGACCGCTATCTGCGTGGCGTCGCCTATGCCGAGCCACAGAATGAGCAGCGGCGTGAGCGCCAGCGGCGGCGTCATGCGCATGAAGGAAAGCGTGCCCTGAAAAAGCTCGTCCAGCATTTTCCAGCGATACAGCGCCGCAGCCGTGAGAAACGCCAGCGCTACGCTCAGGCAGAACCCCGCCGCAATGCGATAGAACGACGCCAGCACGTGCGCCGTAAGAACGCCGTTTTTCGCCATGACAAGCCCCGTGTCCAGCACCCTCGCCGGCCCGGGCAGAAGATACGGCGAAACCACGCCGGAAACACCCTGCCAGAGAATCAGCACAAGAAAAGGTACAAAAAGGGACTTGAAAGCACGCATGGCCGGGATTCTAGGACGCAATGCCCCGCCTGTCCATGCCGTAGAAAAAGGTTTTTTGCCCGGATGCCGATTTTTTCGGAACCGCCGAGGCCTTTTGGCCCCGACCGGCACAAAAAAACAAGGCCCGTCGGAACGCTGATGGCATCAGCCCCCGGCAGGCCGCTCAGGAGGAAAACGCAGGAAAGGCAGGAAAGAGGAAGGGGACAGGCCGGAGCAGCCGGGGCGCTGCCCCGGACCCCGCCGGGGGAAATGATTTCCCCCGGGCCCCCTCATTCCTTTCAGCTTGTTGACAACGCTCTGGGGAACGCGGGCGACATCAGGAGTCCGCGCCGACGACCGCAGGCAGGCGGGATTCACTCCCGCCGTCAAGCGCGGCGGGCGTCGTGCAAGCCCCGCAGTCCGTACAGCGTGTCCGGAGCAGATGGGCGGTGGAGACACTCGGGAGAAGGAAAATGTCATGATTTCCCCCGGGCCCCCTCATTCCTTTCAGCTTTTTGCCGAAGTTTTTGGGGGACGCAGAAGTCAGGCTCTGAACAGGCAGGGCAGGGGAGTGTCGCCAAGGCCGGAAGGCTCGGCAGGCGCGTTTCGGCTGCCAAGTCAGTGCAGGCGTGTGCCCTGCACCCGCCTGCGGTGGCCGACCGATGTTCCCGCGCTGCGGCAACATCGGTGCGTTGGGAAGGGATTTCCAGATGGTTAGGGTGGGGCGTTTGCCCGAAGCTCGGGGGAGCTTTTGTTTGCAGGGAACAACCGCCTTTCAACGCTCTGGGGCCCCCGGGCGCTTTCGAGCGCCCGGGCCGACACCCGCCGGTAGCCGGAATTCACTTCCGGCGTTAAACGCAGCGGGTGTCGTGCAAGCCTCGCGCCCGTACAGCGTGTCCCGGGCAGACGGGCTTTTGCGCCACTCCTCCCCCTTAAAATGTCACGCGCAGGCCGAGCGTGAGCTGATGCGCATACATGTCCTTGCTCTTCATGGAGATGCCGGGATTGCTGGCCTTGGCGTCGCCCATCATGAGGAAGCGATAGCCGAAGTCGGCGGCAATGTTTTCCGTGAAGGCGTAGGAGCAGCCGAGACCCACCTGTCCGGCGAACACGGTGTCGGTATCGGAGAATGAGCTGTTTTCGGATTCTCCGAGGCTGTTGTAGTTGTACTTGACCTTGTTGGTGACGAAGGCCATGCCGATGCCGCCGCCGATATAGGGCGTGAAGCCGTAAAAGTCGGTGATGTCCCAGTACACGTTGGCCAGCAGGGTCTGGAAGCGCACGGTGTGTCTGGCGGCCAGAGCGTCGCCCGCAAGCTGGTCGATGAAGCCGAGATGACGCGAGGAATTGCCGTAGGCGGCGTATTCGAGCTCGGCGCGCACGGGAAGGTCGAAGACGGGAGCGAAGTTGTAGCCGATGGCGAGAGCGCCGCCGGCGCGGGCCGCGTCCTTGGAGCCGGAGCCGGGCAGACGGTCGCCGTCGAAATCTTTGCCCATGCCCTTGAAGTGCTGGACGTTGAGCACGAACTTGGGCGCGACGTACACGCCGATGAGATCGGCGGCCTGAGCCTGAGCGGGCAGCAGCAGGCAGGCCGCGACAAGCAGCATTCCGAACTTCTTGAACATAAGAGTTCTCCTGGTTAGAGGTGCGAAAGGCCGGAACGCTCCGGCGCACGGTGCGCAGGGATGGGCGGGGGCCTTTGTTGCAGGCGCGGCAGGGCCGCGCAACCCTGGGTCATGCCTTCGGTATAGCGCGACGGCTCAGGCAATCCATGATTATCATGCAAAGACGGGGAGAGGCGCAGGGCATGGCGGGGCGCACCGAAACCGGGAAGACAAGGGCGCGGCAAACGATGCCGGGAGGCTTTTTTTGAGGGGGAGAGGGAGGGATGAGCGCGGCGCAGGCGTCGGACGGAAGACGGAAAACCGACGGGCATGGCGACGGGACGGCAGAGCTCACGATTCAAAGAGCGCCCTTTGCCTTCTGCGGAAGGCACGGACAGGGAAAAGACGCCTTCATGCGCCTGAAAGGGAAAGAGCGCTCCCGCAAGTGGCGGACTGCCGGAGTCTGCGGAAGGCGGGGAGATTCTGGCGGCTCAGGCCAAGGAGGCAGCCTGCGCGCAGGCTGACGGGGCTGTTGCAGAGGGGGCCGGCCACGAGCGATGCTGCGGCCCGCGCAGGAAAAAAGCCCGGCTCCTGCGTCTGGCGCAGGTGAGACCGGGCATTGCTTTTGCGTAAGAAAAAAGGCGGCCCTTTGCCGGGTGGTACGAGCGCCGTCAGCGCTGTCCGGGGCTGTCGGGAGAAGGCCGGCGACTTTCGGGCAGCTTTTCGGGAAGCTCTTCGGTTTCCCTTTCGTCTTCGGCAATTTCTTCCGGGGTGCGGCGGCGCAGGCGGAATTCGTAAATGAAGAGCATCACTACGGAAATGAGCAGCGGAATGAGATAGTAGAGCACGCGGAACACGAGAATGGCGCCGAACAGACGCTTGGGATTCACGCCCTGAATGATGTGCATGAGAATGAGCTCGAGCACGCCCACGCCGCCGGGTACGTGGGTAAGCACCACGGACACCTGGGCGAGCAGGTAGTTGGGCAGAAAATCGGCAAAGGAAAGGGCGCTGTGCTGGGGCAGCAGCACATAGAGGCAGGCGGCGGCCGCCACAAGGTCGGCACAGGCCACGGCGGTCTGCGCCAGAGCGATGTGCAGGGTGGGCAGGGCGAATTCCTTCTTGAAAATGCGCACGGCGCGTCCCTTGGCCCACCAGCAGATGAAGAGATAGAGCAGACAGATGCCGAGCAGAATGGCGCCGAGTGTGCGGATCTGGGACTGGTCGATGCCGATGCCCGGAGGCACGTGCACGTCGGCAAAGAGCAGCACGCCGCCCGCAAGGCCGAGCGCGCCGATCCAGAACGTGACGGCCAGCATGAGCACGAGGCGCACGATGTCTATGGGATGAAAGCCCCAGGCGCTGTAGAGCCGGTAACGCACGGTCGTGCCGCCGAGCAGGGCGCCGAGATTGTAGCTTACCGCCGATCCGGCAAAGGACACGAGGCAGATTCTGGGAAAGGGCAGGCGGCGATGAATGGCCTTGACGGCCAGCCAGTCGTATCCCACAAGGATGACGTAGTTGATGACGACGAGAATCACTGCGAGAACGAGCTGTCTGTGCCGTATGTGGAGTATGCTGTCGATGATTTCTTCCATGCTGTAGCGCTTGAGCTTGTCGTAGAGAAGCCAGCAGGCCAGCACACAGATGAGAAGAACGAGGAGCTTTCCCAGAATCGGCAGATATTTTTTCATTGTCGGCAAATCGTACACCCGGAAGATACAGAGTCATGCCATGAGGCGGAGGAATAATTTTAGCGCCATCACAATACCGTTATGGACGCGTAAAGGCAAGGGGAGGATAGTGACAAATATGACGGCAGCACACATTTCCTGCTGGGACAAAGGTATGGCGCGCCATGCTTTTTTGTATGAAATCACTGAATATTTTTATATTTTTTCTGTTGAATTAAAATTCACAAAATGGCGCAGTGCACAGGCGGCGCGTGTGCGGAACGGGGAGGAGCGGCTGCCTGGAGAGAGACGGAACGCGGCGTGAGGGGCGTTGACGCTCCCTTCCCGGGCCGTTAAATTTGAGGAAGAGCGCGTTTGTGTTCAGACGCGCAGTCCGGGGCGACGCCCCGCAGAAGGAGGTCAGGCATGACGGCAGACAAGGAGGGGACCGTTTCCGGTCTGGAACCGTGGCCCGCAGTCGTGAAGCGCGGGCGCGGACGTCCCCGCAAGAACAGGGCGCAGACGGAGGAGACCTCTGCCGTTCTTGAGGCACAGGCCGTAATCGACGCGCCCGCTGCCGCCGTGGAGGGGGAGAAGACGCCGAAGCCCACGGCGCTTTTTGCCGCGAGGCGCGCGCCTTCGGACAGCCTGCGCGCCCTCGGCGAGCGATGGCTCGACGAGCTTTTTGCCGTGCGCGGCCTTTCGCCCATGACCGTGGATTCCTACCGGCAGGACATTGCTTCGCTTGCGGCCTTTCTTGAGGAGAGCGGCACGGAGGATCTGACGGCCCGGCAGGCGCTCGCCATGCTGGACGACGAGCAGCTTCTGCTTTTCGTGGTGTGGCTCAGGCGGCGCGGCGACGGCAAGCGCACGCTGGCGCGCCGGCTCTCGTGCCTGCGCGGCTTTCTCGGCTGGTGCGTGGATCAGGGCCTCATGAGCGGCAATCCCGCCGAGCTTCTGGACGGCCCCAAGCTCCCCCGCGTGCTCCCCAACGTGCTTTCCCGCGACGAGGTGCTGCGGCTCATCGACGCGCCGGACAGGCACAATCGTCTCGGGCGGCGCGATCACGCCATGCTCGAGCTCATGTACGCATCCGGTCTGCGCGTGTCCGAGCTCGTGAACCTGCGGCCTCTGGACATCGACCTTCAAAGCGGCGTGGTGCGGGTATTCGGCAAGGGCCGCAAGGAGCGGCTCATTCCCATGCACGCGCGCGCCGTGGCCGTCATGGACGACTATCTTCAGAACGTGCGGCCCGACTTCATGCCTCAGGACAGCCGCGTGTTCCTCAACCGTTCCGGCAAGGGGCTCACCCGTCAGGCCGTGTGGAAGCTCATCCGCCGCTACGCCTTCGAGGCCCGCATAGGCCGCGACATTTCGCCGCACACCATGCGGCATACCTTTGCCACGCATCTTCTTGAGGGCGGCGCGGATCTGCGTACCGTGCAGATGCTGCTCGGCCATAGTGACCTTTCGGCCACGGAACTGTATACCCATGTCCGTTCCGACCTGCTGGAAGACGTGTACCGCCGCTGTCATCCCCGCAATCTGTTCCATGCCGGAGGCGTCGACGAAGACGGGGACGAAGACGAGGAGAACGTGGCGCCTTCAAACGCGCAGACAGGCACGGCCTCCGGAGAAGACGCCGTCCCCCGGACGCCGGAGTCCGCTTTTTCGGAAACGGAGGCCTGACCGCCTTTGCGGCGAGAAATCATGAGAACAGCTCTCCTCTGGGAGAGAAAGACAAGAAAGGATGTTTCATGAACGTTGAAACCGTCATCACCTGTCACGCCAACGCCGACAACGACGCGCTCGCCGCGCTGGTGGGGGCGCTCGTGCTGTATCCTGACGCCGTGCTGCTTTTCCCCGGCAGTCAGGAAAGACAGGTGCAGGAATTTTATGACGAGGTGGTGGAGCCGCTCTATCCCTGCGTGAGTCAGCGCGAGCTGGACGTGTCGCAGGTGAAGCGGCTCGTGGTGGTGGACACGCATCTGGCCAGCCGTCTGCCGCAGGCAAAAAAGCTGCTTGAACGCGACGATCTCGACATTCACGTGTGGGACCATCATCCGCTGAGCGACGACGAGGGCGACGACCGCCTTTCCGCCGCGCTCATGATGGACGATCAGGTGGGCGCGGTGAGCACCTTCATCGTGGAAGAGATCCGCCGCCGCAATCTCGACGTGACGTGCGAAATTGCCACGTCCCTTGCCGGAGGCATTTACGGCGATACGGGGTCGTTCGTCTACAGCTCCACCACGCCGCGCGATCTTGACGCCGCCTCGTGGCTGATTTCCCGAGGCGCGGATCTGGCCGTGGTGAGCCGCCTCATCACCCGCGTCATGGGTCGCGAGCAGCTCAAGGCGCTTTCCTCCATGCTGGAGAACACCCAGGCGCGCGACATAGGCGGCGGCGTGGTCATGGCCATATCTTCCATGCAGACGGAAACCTTTCTTGAAGACTTCGCCACCCTCGCTCCGCGCATCATGGAAATAGAGGACTGCTCCGTAATCTTTGCCGTGGCCTCCATGGAAGACAAGGTGCAGGTGGTGGGCCGCAGCCGCACGCCCCTGGTGGACGTGGGCGAAATATGCCGCAGGCTGGGCGGCGGCGGACACTACTACGCGGCCTCCGCCTCGGTGAAGGACATGACCCTTCCGCAGGTGCGCGACTTTCTGAAAATGCAGGCCTCGCTCATCGTGAACGCCGACGAAAACGCGGGCAAGCTCATGACGAGCCCCGCCCTCGGCGCCTCCGAAAGGCTTACCATAGGCGAGGCGCAGTCTCTCATGATCCGCTACGGACTCAAGGCCGTGCCCATCTTTGCCGACGGCACGCAGCGCTGCATAGGCATTCTGTCGCAGGAAACCGCAGCCAAGGCCTCAAGCCACGGTCTGGCGCACATCAAGGTGAGCATGTACATGCAGCGCAGTTTCAGCGTGGTGCCGGAAAGCGCGGGCATTCAGGAACTCGTCGACATCATGGTGGGCTGTCAGCAGCGTCTCATTCCCGTAGTGGGCGGCGGCGACGTGCAGACGCTGGATGAGGAAGCGCGCGAGGTCGAACTCATGACCCGTCCCGTGGTGGGCGTGGTCACGCGTACCGACATCATCCGCCTGTTCATGGGCGAAAACGGCGCGCACATCCCTCCCGTGAGCCGCAAGGCCCGCAAGGAAAGAAACCTCACCTCCGTCATGCGCAAGCGTCTTTCCGCTCCCTGCCTCGACTTTCTGCGCATGGCCGGTGAAATAGGCCACGACATCGGCGCTTCCGTGTACGTGGTGGGCGGCTTCGTGCGCGATCTCGTCATGGACGGCAAGGGGCTCAAGTGGCCGGACATCGACATCGACCTTGTCATCGAGGGCGACGCCATGGCCTTTGCCCATAATCTGGCCATACGTCTCAAGGGCCGCGTGCGAGAACACCGCGAGTTCATGACCGCCATGCTCGTCTTTCCCGCCGAAAGCCTCTGCGCCGACGTGGAGAAGCATCGCCGCACGCACCTTGCCGACACTACGGAAATCAAGGTGGACATCGCCACCGCCAGACTCGAGTTCTACACCGAGCCCGGCGCGCTCCCCCAGGTGGAACGCGGCTCCATCAAGATGGATCTCTACCGCCGCGACTTCTCCATCAACGCCATGGCCGTGCGCCTCAATCCGCAGGTCTTCGGCCAGCTCGTGGACTTCTTCGACGGGCAGGAGGACATCCGCAACAGGCGCATACGCACCCTGCATGCCCTGAGCTTCGTGGAAGACCCCACAAGAATGTTCCGCGCCGTGCGCTTCGAGCAGCGCTACGGCTTCCGCATGGGCGCCCAGTGCGAACGCTTCATGCGCAACGCCATAGACGATCTGCACCTCATTCACCATCTGTCCGGCTCGCGCATCTGCCACGAGCTTGAGCTCATGATGGAGGAACGCAATCCCTTCCTCGGCTTCCGCCGCATGGATGAGCTCGGCCTGCTCGCCGAAGTGCATCCGCTGCTCTCCATGAACGACGAAAAGCGCGACATGGCCGACAGAGTGCGCCGCGTGCTCGAATGGTACATGAGAATGTACCTGCCCGAAGAGCCGGATCTGCTCATGCTCATGCTCATCGCCCTGTGCCGCCGCGCCCCCGCCCCGGACGTGGAATCCCTGCTCGACAGACTCCAGTTCTCCGACAGGCGCAAGCGCGAAACCATGCAGGTGCGCTCCGCCATCATGGCCGCACGCTCCGGCATGAACCAGTGGGAAAAGAAAAAGGGCTCCCTCAGCGACCTGCACCGCATGCTCGGCCGCGCTCCCCTCGAAACCCTGCTCTACCTCCTCGCTCAGGAGGATAACCCCGAACAGCACGAAAAGCTCACCCGCTACATATACATGGGACGGCAGATGAAGCCCGACGTCAACGGCGATGACCTGAAACGCCTCGGCGTCCAGCCCGGCCCCATGATAGGCCGTATCCTGAACGACGTGCTCACCGCGAAAATGGACGACGAATCCATGCCCCGCGACGACCAGCTCGCCCTCGCCGCCAGACTCGCCGTGCAGTACCTCACCGAAGAGGCGGAAGCCGCCCGCGCCGCCGCTGAAAAGTAAAAGGCAGGAAAGGCAGAAAGGCAGAAAAGAGGAAGGGGACAGGCCGGAGCAGCCGGGGCGCCGCCCCGGACCCCGCCGGGGGAAATGATTTCCCCCGGGCCCCCTCGTTTTGCCTTGCGGCTGCGCCGCGCGGCGGGCGTCGTGCGGATGCCGGATGTCGGGCTTTGAAAAGACGGAAAGGGCAGAGGAGCGTGACGCAAAGGCCGGAAGGCTCGGCGGACGCGTTTCGGGCTGCAGGCTCAGTGCGGGCTTGTGTTTGCAGAGGAATAACCGACTCTCGAAGCTCTGGGGCCCCGGGCGACATCAGGAGCCCGGTCGACGGGCACAAGTAGCCGCGATTCACTCGCGGCGTTAAACGCAATGCCCGTCGTGCAAGTCCCGTGTCCGTACAGTGTGTCCAGAACTGACGGACGGTGGCGGCACTCGGGCGTCAAGAAAAAGTTGTTCCCGCTTTGCGGTCACATCGGTGTGGTTTGTGGGGATTTCCAGATTTTTAAGGGGAGAGTGGAGGTTCGAAGCTCTGGAAAACCGTCGTTGGCATGACCTGCCGTTTTTCGAAGCTCAGGCGGGCTTGTGTTTGCAGAGGAATAACCGACTCTCGAAGCTCTGGGGCCCCGGGCGACGTCAGGAGCCCGGTCGACGGGCACAAGTAGCCGCGATTCACTCGCGGCGTTAAACGCAATGCCCGTCGTGCAAGTTAAGGGGCCGCACAGTGTGTCTGGAGCCAACGGGCGGTCATGTCGCCCGGGCGTTGTAAGCCGGACGGTCGTAAGGCAGCCGTATTGATTGCCCCCGGGTCCCATATCCGTTATGCTGCAACAAAAGAGCCGTGTTCGTTTCCGGCGGAAGCCGGGGCGGAGACGACAGACAGGCGGGTTCTGCATGGCGGGACCCGGTGATGGAACGACCTGGCAAGGAGTTTGGCATGGCGCTTCTGAATCCGTTGACCGATAATGAGCTTTCCGACTATCGTTCCTTTCTGCGCGAGAGAACGCAGCGTTTTCAGGAAGAAATGGCGCGTCTGCGCCGCGGGTACGGCTCGCTCGTGCATTATGCCGACCTTCATGAGCGGCTCGGCCTGCACAGAGCGCAGGACCCCGAGGGACGCGACTCCTGGCGCATGGCCGAGTGGCTGCCGCAGGCCACCCGCGTGTGGCTGGTCTCGAACCGCACGAAATTTGAACGCCGTCCGGAATGGGAAATGGTGAACGCCGGCGGCGGTCTCTGGCGCATCTACCTGCCGAAGGACGCGCTTGCTCACGGCGATTACTATGAGCTGCATCTTGAGGGCACGGGAGAGCCCGGCATTGTGCGCCGCGTGCCCGCCTTCGCCCGCTGGGTGGAGCAGAACAGGGACAATCCCGATATGTGGTGCGCCCGCGTGTGGGATCCGCAGACGCCATATGTGTTCCGTCATGCGCGTCCCGTCAGGCCGAAGTTCCCCCGCATTTACGAGGCGCACATAGGCATGTCGCAGGACGCCAGAAACCATACGCCCGGCTCCACAGGCAGCTACGACGACTTCATCCGCGACATGCTTCCGCGCATCAGAGCCTGCGGCTACACCGCCGTGCAGCTCATGGGCGTGCCCGAGCATCCGCTCTACAAGTCCTTCGGCTATCAGGTGAGCAGCTATTTTGCGCCGTCGTCGCGCTATGGCGAGCCGGACGGATTCTGCCGTCTGGTGGACGAGGCGCACCGCATGGGGCTGTCCGTCATTCTCGACATCACGCACGCCCACGCCTGCGCCAATACCGAACAGGGACTGGCCCGCTACGACACGAGTTCCTACTTCTTCGATAAGCGCGCCAATCAGTGGGGCACGCCGTCCTTCGACTTCGGTCTGGACATGACGCGCCGCTTCCTGCTCTCCAACTGCCGCTACTGGATGGAGGAATTCCATGTGGACGGCTTCCGCTTCGACGCCGTGGGCAACATGCTCTATACCGATCACGGCATAGGCGACAGCTTTGCCCACGTGGGCCGCTGCTTCTACGCTCCCGACGGCAGTCGCCGCACCAACGCCGCAGGCGAGCTCTATCTGTGCCTCGCCAACGAGCTCGTGCACGAGCTGAACCCCGCCGCCGTGACCATTGCCGAGGAGTTCAGCGGCATGCCCGGCCTGACCTGTCGCCCGGAACAGGGCGGTCTCGGCTTCGACTACCGTTTCGCCATGGGCCTGCCCGATTTCTGGGGCAAGTACGTGAAGGCTCCGTCCGCCATGGGGCGGCTGTGGTATGAAATGACCAACCATCGCCCCTACGACCGTACCATCAGCTACGTGGAATGCCACGACCAGTGCATCAACGGCGACGACGCCATGATATGGCGACTGGTGGGCGACGCCATGTACACCCGCATGAGCCCCTTCAACGCTACCTGGAACGAAACCCGCGGCGTGGCCTTCTATCGCCTCATGCGCGGCATCACCCTCATGTCTGCCGACGCGGGATACCTCAACTTCATGGGCGCGGAATTCGGCCATCCCGAATGGCTCGACGATCAGGAACACGCCCACCGTCAGTGGCAGCTTGCCGAAGACCAGCTTTCCTTCTACGCCGCCCTTGCCCGCTGGGATAAGGCACAGATGAAGGAAATCGTGGACAGACATCGTCGCGACTTCGCCAGATCCCCGGAATTCCGCTTCATCCATGAGGACAAAAGGCTGCTTGCCTTCTCCCGCGGCAGGCTTCTCTTTGCCTTCAACTTTCACGAAACCCGCCCGGAACCTGAGTTCCGCTTCCGCGTGGCGCCCGGCAAGTACGTGGAAATTCTCTCCTCCGATGAACCTCGCTTCGGCGGCTGCGGCAACCTCGTCCCCCATACCCCGCCCACCGAACACTTCAGCGACGCCTCAACCGGCATCGACATGCAGGACATTACCCTTTACCTGCCGCCGCTGACCATGCTCGTTCTTGAAAGGCGGTAAAGGCAGGAAAGAGGAAGGGGACAGGCCGGAGCAGCCGGGGCGCCGCCCCGGAAAGGCAGGAAAGGCAGGAAAGGCAATGCGGGGGAAATAATTTCCCCCGCGCCCCCTTGGTTCTTTCAGCTTGTTGACAACGCTCTGGGGAACGCGGGCGAGGAGCTCTGAACGGGAAGGGCAGGGGAGTGACGCAAAGGCCGGAATCTCGGCATGGCGCGTTTCGGGCTGCCAAGTCAGTGCAGGCGTGTGCTGCCGCACCCGCCTGCGGTGGCCGACCGATGTTCCCGCGTTGCGGTCACATCGGTGTGGTTTGAAGGGATTTCCAGATGGTTAAGGGAGCGTGTCTGCTTGAAGCTCTGGGAAACCTTTGCTTGCATGAACTGCCTTTTCTCGAAGCTCTGGGGCCCCGGGCGACGGCGGCCAGTAGCCGGAATTCTCTTCCGGCGGCAAACGTCGCCGCCGTCGTGCAATCCTCGTGTCCGTACAGCGTGTCCGGCGCAGACGGGAGTCAGTGTTACTCGGGCGCTGTGAGACGGGCGTTTGCGGCACTCAGAAGAAGGAAAATGTTGCCCCGGTCGACGGACATGAACAGCCGCATTCACTTCCGGCGTTCCATGAAATGCCCGTCGTACAAGTCAGGAGTCCGTACAGTGTGTCCGGCGCTGACGAAGTGTGCAATGCTCGACAAGAGGGAAGCGCCCGTCTGCGATGGACGCGCGATGTTTTGTTTCGCGGGAGCATCGGTGTAGTTGGGGCTTATAGGAAAGTAATGTTTTATATCCTAAAAAAATAGGATATAATATTTTTTATTTTAATTAAATATATTACAATAAATTTTATAAATTTTTAAGCTTGTATTTATGATTATTCTCAAAAATTTGAGGTGATAAACTTGACAATGTGGGGTTATAGTCATACATCTTATTCCAGCTCGAGCAAGACAACTTTACTCCAAAAGGAGTCAGCAATGACTAATCCGACATTCATTCAAGCAAGTATTCTTGTTTCAGAAGAAGAGCTTAGGAATGTTATCAACTTTATTGAACAGCGCGGTGGATTTGTCAGAATCGATAAATCAGATGTCAGTACTGGCAATATTCATGTGTCAAGACATGACAAAAATATGGAGAATAAAGAAAATGATGACATTTATCATGAGTATAATATGCCATTTGATCGTAATGATAAAGAATATAAAAGTGAAAGCTCGTGTATATATAAAGTTAAATATCGAGATTTGAGGTACTTATTTGCAAGGATGCCTAAAGTTGAAAGACACGATATCAAAGGAGGAAATTTTAACGTCAATGGATTTTTTGCGATATCAGGAGCATCACGAGTTATAAATAAATTGCTTGTTGAAGATAAAATTGGATATCAGGAAATGATCGGTTATATAACTCAGAATACTGATGTCCAAAAGCCAAAGGAAAAAGTTGATGCACACCTCAAGAATATGCTGTATTATTCTTCAAAGAGGATAGCACTTCAATGGGGACTGTGCGAGGTGATGAATAAAGAGTACGATGAACTTCCACCATGTTTTCGTATTAGCGTCGGAGGAAAGCTGCATACACTTATGGATGACTATGGAAGAGAAGCTGTTTCTTTGTTGAAAAAGGCGGAGAAGATAGAAAGTCCGTTACTTGAAGCATTATGTATGCTTTCGGAAAACAGGTAGCAGGGATAAAGGCGGGAAGAACGAAGTAGTTCAGCACGGTATGATGATGTAAAGTAATCAGAAACACAGGAGCCGGAGCGTTGTGCACCGGCTCCTTGTTTTTATGGTTTGTCGGCGAAGCTGGTCAAACTTCACACTGAGAGGGCAGCGGAAAGCTCGCGAGGCCAAGCGGTTGACCCGCCGAACGGCGCAGTCGTGCGGACACCGGAAGCCGTGCCGAAAAAGGCGGGAAGGGAAGGAAGGGGACGCAGAGGCCAGAGGCTTGGCGGATGCTTTCCGGGCTGTGCAGTCTGGGCAGGCGCGTGCTCTCGCTCCGTCTGCGATGGACGCATGTTGTTTTTGTTTTGCGGCAGCCTCGGGAATAAGGAAAGATTGCAGGAGGCAGAGGATGAGGCAACCTGCAAGATGGGCTTTAGGCTCCCTCAAGGCATGTTTTTTCGTGGCGTGCTACAGGTCGGCTGCGTGCTGTGAACAGGCACGGACATTCCGAAACAGGAGCTTGTATGAACGCATGGGCTGTTCTTATTCTTGCAGGGTGCTGTGAAATTGGCTGGCCGCTCGGACTCAAGCTGGCGCAGGCCGGATCATGGCGTGTTTCCGGTACGCTCATGGCGGTGATCTGCATGGCGGTGAGCGGATTTCTTCTTTTTCTGGCGCAGAAAAGCATTCCCATGGGCACGGCCTATGCCGTATGGACGGGCATAGGGGCGGCAGGCGCGTTCATCAGCGGCGTGCTTTTGTTCGGCGAGCCGCTTCAGCTCATGCGCGTGGCGGCGGTGGCGCTTATCGTAACGGGCGTTATCATGCTCAAAATGGCCTGAGACTCACCGGGCGGACCTTGACCGTTCGCCCGGCATCTGACAGAAAAAGCCATGATCATTACTACCGAACGGCTGCATTATCTCTGGGCCGTGGCAGAAACCGGCTCCTTTTCTGCGGCGGGCGAGAGGCTCGGCGTTACGGGAGCTGCCGTGCAGCAGGTCATCCGTCAGATGGAGGACGATCTTGAGGCCTCGCTCTTTCATCGCGGGGCGGGGCGGCGTCCGGAGCTGACGGAGCTGGGGCGGCAGTTTTATTTTCATGCGCTGGACATCATTCCGCGTCTGGAAGGGCTGGAACGCATGGCCTCTCTTTGTCGGCAGGGGCAGGAGGAAGTGCTGCACATAGGCGTGCATGCCTTTGTGATGACGCCGGAGGTCATGGTTGCGCTCACGCAGCTGCAACAGCAGTTTCCCCTTCTGGAACTGTTCCTTTATGACGCCGAGGACTGTGTGCTGCACTGCGACAAGCTGAGGCTGCTCGACAAGAGCGCCCGGCATACCGTGGACGTGCTTCTGGCTCCGGCACGAATGCGTTACGATCACGGAGGTCAGTCGATTACGGCGGGGCGCATCGTGTGGCGCGTGGCGGTTTCTGCCTCGCATCCGCTCAGCCGTCTGCGCGGCGAGGTGTCTCTTGATGATCTTCTGCAGTATCCGCAGCTTCTTCCCATGCCCGGCGTCATCAGTTCCGATGCCTTTTATGAGAGCTTTCGTCTGAGCAGCCGCCTCATACACTACAGTCAGTTTTATCAGCTTCAGGAAATGCTGCTTGCGGGCATGGGCTTTGCCGTCATGCCGGAGCAGATTGCTCTGCCGCTGGTACGGCATGGACGGCTTCGGCTTCTGGAGCTGGACTTTGACGACGGCGCAAGCTCCACGGCGGTGGAACTTGCCTGGGTGAATCCTCTGGGCGCGGCCGGAGAATGGCTGGTGGAAAGGCTGCGCTCCGCCGCACCCGGCGCGGATGTTCTCTTTTCCGGAAACGTCGGCAGATTTCAGGACAGGCGTTCCTGAACGAAAGCCTTTCCGGGTATTTATGTCGACCTGTCGGTCGCAGCTTCCTTCCGAACGGCGAAGCCGGAGGCGGAACCCGGAGGCGGAACCGAGGGGCGCGGGGAAGCGGCAGCCGTTGGCGCAAAGCTCCTTACGGATGGCGCAGCAGCGCTGTTATTTCCCCCGCAAGCTGCCTTTCATGGGGGCCCGGGGAAGATGATCTCCCCCCGGCGGAGTGCGGGGCGGCTCCCCGTGGCTCCTCGCTGTCCCCCCTTTCTTTATTTTCCAATGAGTTCAAGGCTGTGGCAGGCTCTGGCCGTGGCCTTGAGGCGTTTCAGGTGGTTGTTGAGCTGGAGCACGCAGCCGGGGCACTGGGCGGTGACGACGTCGGCTCCGCTTTCGATGACGGCTTTGGCTCTGGCCTCGCCGAGTTCGTCGGCAATGTCGGGGTTCTTGAGGCTGGAGATGCCTCCGCCGCCGCAGCAGGCGCCGGGGTCGGGCAGTTCCACAAGTCTTATCCACGGCTTTGCGGCGAGTTCCTCGCGGATGGAGCGCTTCACCTGATTGTCGAGGCGGAAGTGGCACGGATCGTGCACGGCGACGACAAGGGGATCGGTGGCGCTTATGGGGCGCTCATGCTGACGCAGCAGGGCGGCTGCGGGCAGGGGCGGCAGGGGCGAGTCGAAACCGAAGCGCGCGTCGTGGCGGCGCAGGAACACGGCGGCGTCCGTGATGCGTCCGGCAAGTTCCTTGCCCGCGAGGGTGTATTCGCGCGAGAGCGTGCGGTGGCAGGTGGCGCACAGGGTGAGCACGGGCATGTCGGGGCAGGAGGCGAAGACTTCCGCGTTGTGGGCCTGCGCCTTTTCAAAGGCTTCGCCGAAGCCGCTGAGCTGGGCGGGCGCGCCGCAGCAGGACTGTGCGCGGGGCAGAAACACGGTATAGCCGCGCGCGGTGAGGGCGTTCACGAGCCGAAGCGAGGCTTCCACGTTCACAAGGCCGCCGAAACAGCCGGTGAACAGGGCGACCTCGCCTATCTGCGTGACGTTGTCCGGCGGCATGATGCGCTCGGGCAGAATGTCGAACAGGGATTTTTTCGCCAGAGCGGGCATGCTGCGCTTGCCTGCCGCGCCGCACAAGGCGTCTGGCAGATGGCGTATGCTGCCTCTCCGGTCCAGGGGGAAAAGCCACTGGAAGAGCGAGCAGGCGCGTATGACCTTGCGCGTGAGCTCGCGCCGGGGCAGCAGGGCGCAGGTGACGAGCTTTTCAAGGCGGCGCTTCATGGTGAGCCTGCCGTCGCCTTCGGCGAGGCGCGCATCGAGAATGATCTGTGCGCCGTCCACGCCCTTGCCGCATATTTCCGTGCAGGCAAGGCACTGCATGCAGCTTTTGATGGCTTCGTGGTAGCGTTCGCCGGGCGCAAGCTCGCCGGAGGCCACGGCGCGGGCAAGGTCGATGCGGGCGCGCGGGCCGAAGGTTTCCACCAGGTGATGCCGGTAACTGGGGCACACGCTGAGGCAGCGGCCGCAGTATTCGCAGGTGGGACCGTTCATGGCTATCTCTCCAGCTTTCCGGGATTCATGATCCCGTAGGGATCGAACAGGCGGCAGATGCCGCGCATGATGCGCATCTGCTCGTCGCCGAGCTGCATGGGCATGTAGGCTTTCTTTTCAAGGCCTATGCCGTGCTCGCCGCTGATGGTGCCGCCAAGTTCCAGAATCGCGCGGGTGGAGGCGTCGCAGAAGGCTTCATATGCCGCGGCTTCCTCGGGCTTGCCCGGGCTGTAGAGCACCATGGGATGCAGATTGCCGTCGGCCGCGTGGGCGATGGTCACCACGTTGCAGTGCGTTTCGGCAGCCAGCGTTTCCATGATCTTCAGCGCGCGGGGCAGCAGCGAAATGGGCACGGCGTAGTCGAGCGTGACCAGCCTGTCGGCCTGACGCACCAGCGCGGCCGTGCCGCCGCGGCGGGCCTTCCACAGAACGTCGCGTTCCTCTTCGCTGTGGGCGAATTCCATGCCGATGGCGTGATGTTCGTTGCAGATGGTCTCTATGGTCTTCATCTGGCCTTCAAGCACCATGTCCGCGCCGTCCACTTCAATGAGCAGCGCCGCGCCTGCGCCTTCGGGGCAGGGCACGCCGTACACCTCGGCCACGGTTTTCAGAAACACGCCGTCCATGAGTTCCAGTGTGCAGGGCAGAATGCGGTGGCTCACGATGTCCGTGACTACGGAACCGGCTTCGGCGGCGTCCTTGAAGTAGGCGAGCGCCGTGCGGATGCTTTCGGGCAGCGGAACGAGCTTGACCGTGACTTCCGCAATGAAGCCGAGAAGTCCTTCGGAACCGCACAGAAGACGCGGCAGGTCGAAGCCGGTGACGTCCTTCTGGCAGCGGTTGCCCATGCGCACGATTTCGCCGCCGGGCAGCACCACGGTGAGGCCGAGCAGATAATCGCGCGTGACGCCGTATTTGGCGCCGCTCGCGCCGCCGGCGTTGGTGGAGACGTTGCCGCCTATGGTGGAATACAGGCAGGAGGTGGGGTTCGGCGGATACATGAGGCCCTTTTCCGCCGCGGCCTTCTGAAGATTGCCGGTCACGCAGCCGGCCTGCACGCGGGCCAGACGATCGGTGACGGACACCTCGAGAATCTTGTTCATGCGCGAGCTGCACAGCACGAGGCCGCCCAGCACCGGCACCGGAGAACCGGCAAGGCTGGTGCCCGAACCGCGCGGATACACCGGAACGTGATGCTGGTTGCACAGCCGCATGACGGCCGAAACTTCTTCCACCGTGGCGGGCAGGGCCACGGCGTCGGGCTTGTGATTGGCAAAAAGGTCGTAGGCGAAGGAGCGCAGATCCTCTTCGCTCTCAAGAAAGCCCTCGGGTCCGAGAATCTTTTTCAGCTCGTCGGCAATGCCGGAAGGCAGGCTCATGAAACGTCTCCTTGAAATCTGTGGGGAATGCGGGCGGAAAGCCGGACTCGTCCGCCGCAGGTGCGGCCCGTTGTATCCCCTTGCGATGAGAATGTGAAGCAGGCAGGAAGCCGGGCGGCAGGGGAAAGGCGGCCTGAAAGAAGGCCGGAAGCCTGCCGTGCGGCGCGTCCGCCGGGATGGGGAGGCGGAGAGAGCGCCTCCGCCTTCCGCTATTTGTTTTTGAGATAGTCCTCGATGCGGTCCATGGCTTCGGAGAGCTTGTCTTCGTCCACGGTGCAGGCGATGCGTATGCAGCCGTCCACGGTTTCTTCCGGTCCGAAGGGGAAGCCCGGCACCACGATGACCTGCTTCTTGTCCAGAAGATCGAGGGCGAAGGCGAGAGAATCGCCCCTGGCGGCCTCGATGTGCGGGAAGAGGTAGAAGGTGCCCGCAGGTTCCAGACAGCGCACGCCGGGCATGGCGTTGAGGCGCGCGGCGGCAAGATGCGTGCGGCGGCGGTAGGCCTCGCGGAAGGCCTCGAATTCTTCCTTCGGGCCGGTGAGCGCGGCAAGGGCGGCGCGCTGGTTGGGCGTGCCGGTGCTGGCCACGGAATAGCTCAGAACCTTGATCATTTCCTTCATGATCCACGAGGGGCCGAGCGCGTAGCCCACGCGCCAGCCGGTCATGGCAAAGGCCTTGGAGAAGGAATTGAGCACCACCGTGCGATCGAACATTCCCGGACGCGTGGCAATGCTTTCCGGTCTGCCGCCAAAAAAGATGCTGTCGTACACCTCGTCGGAAATCACGATGAGGTCGTGGCGCACGGCGAATTCGGCGAGCATGTCCAGCGTGGCGGCGTCGAGCACGATGCCGGAGGGATTGCAGGGCGAGTTGATGAGAAGGGCGCGGGTTTTCGGCGTAACGGCCTTTTCCATGGCCTCGAGGGTGGGCAGAAAGCCGTTGTCGAAGCTGGTGGGAACCTGCACGAGCTTTCCTCCGGCAAGGACGCAGTGACCGAGATAGTCGGAGAAGCAGGGCGCGGGAGAGAGAACTTCGTCCCCTTCGTCGAGAATGGTGCGCATGACGGCGAGAAGGCCGTGCATGGCGCCGGAGGTGATGAGCAGGTTTTCGCCCTGCCAGGGCAGGCCGGACTTGGCGCGTTCGGCTTCGAGCAGGGCGGCGCGCAGTTCGGGATCGCCCGAGGAGGCCGCGTAGTGGGTAAAGCCCTTCATGGCGTCCTTCATGGCGGCCTCGCACACGAAGGAGGGCGTGTCGAAGTCGGGTTCGCCTATGCTGAGGGAAATGACGTTGTCATATGCCGAGGCTTTTTCGAGCATGCTGCGGATGACGCTGAAGCGCAGCGGCGTGACATGGGAGCTGAGAGTCGTGTTCATGACGGATACCGTTTTGCAGAAAAAGCGGCCTTGCTGCCGCCTGGCTGAGGTTGGGAACGCCTGCGCCCGCGCACGGGAAAGAAGGGGCTTTTCCGTGCGCGGGCGGCGCGTGGAGAAAGGAAGACCGGCGCACGGCGTGCCGCGGAACCGGAACGGTGCGCCGGAGCAGGGGAGGTTCTGAGCAGATCCCCTGCCCCGGCGTTGTCGGACGTGTTACAGATAGCCCAGCATTCTGGGAATGGTGAGGCAGAAGGCGGGCACGTAGGTGACGAGCAGAAGCACGGCGAGCTCTACGGCGATGAAGGGCAGCACGGAGCGTATGACGTAGGAGAGGTCAAGCTTGGTGACGCCGCATATCACGAACAGACACACGCCGAGCGGCGGCGTGAGCAGGCCGACGGCCATGTTGAGCACCATGATCATGCCGAAATGCAGAGGTTCGATGCCCACCTGCGTGGCCACGTTGAGCAGGGTGGGGGCCAGAATGATAATGGCCGCGCCGCCTTCCATGAACATGCCCACGAAAAGCAGCAGCACGTTGAGCAGCAGCAGAATGACGAGCTTGTTGCTGGTGACGGACTGGATGAGAGCCGCAAGCTGGTTGGGAATCTGTTCGGCGGCGAGCAGCCAGGCGAAGGCGTTGGCCGTGCCGATGATGAGAAGCAGAACCGCGGTGGTGAGCACGCTTGAGCCGAGCACCTCGATGAGGTCCTTCAGGCGCAGGGTGCGGTGGCAGATGCCGAGAAGCAGGGCATAGAGCACGGCCACGGCCGCGGCCTCGGTGGAGGTGAAGATGCCGAACATGATGCCGCCCATGATGATGGTGGGGGCCATGAGGGCGGGCAGCGCCTTCCAGAATTCGCGGCAGAAGCGCTTGATGGTGAGGGGATTGGGGTCGCGGGGGTAGTTTTCGCGGATGGCCACGAAATAGCTGTAGGCCATCATGCCGAGGCCGAGCATGATGCCGGGCACGATGCCGGCCATGAACAGGCCGCCTATGCTCATGCCGGTGGTGACGCCCATGATGACCATGAGGATGGAAGGCGGAATGATGGGGCCCATGGTGGAGGCGGCTGCGGTGACGGCCGCGCTGAAGCCGGGATTGTAGCCGTTCTTTATCATGCCGGGCACCATGATGGAGCCTATGGCCGCGGCATCGGCCACGGCGGAACCGCTGATGCCGCCGAGGAACATGGAGGCCGCAATGTTGGAATGGGCGAGACCGCCGGGAATGCGGCCCACCAGCATGTAGGAAAAGTCGATGAGGCGCTGCGTGATGCCGCACTTGTTCATGAGGTCGCCCGCGAGCACGAAGAAGGGCACGGCAAGCAGGGAGAAGGAGTTGAAGCCCTGAAACATTCGCTGCACCACCACGAGCAGGGAGGTGTCGTGCAGCATGAGGCCGGCCACGGTGGTGAAGGCAAGGCACAGGGCTACCGGCACGCCGAGAAACAGCGATACCAGAAAGACGAGAAAGATGAGCATGAGCATGACGTGATCCCTACTTGCTGTCGTGGTTCTGAGAGAGGGGGTCGAAGACCGGGACGTCCTGCGTGTTTTCGCAGGTGGCGGCCACTTCGGAAATGTCTTCCATGACGGTGCTTGCGATGCTGGCGTTGGAACCGGCTTCGGTGGGGAAGCGGTCCTGAAGCATGTCGGCAATCATGGAAAGAGCCATGAGCGCGCCGCCCACGGGCAGACACAGATAGGGGTAGATCATGGGAAGCTGAAGCGCGGGCGAAACCTGCATGGCGCCGCGCATGGCAAAGGCCCAGCCCTTCACCGTGACGAGCAGGAAGAAGGCCAGCATGACAAGCTGAATGA
>NZ_CALUWV010000026.1 GCF_944324575.1 uncultured Mailhella sp.
AGAAGGAGCGCGCACGCGCCCAGAAAATGGCAGGCAAGGTCATGGCCGACAACTCCCTGCTGCACAATCTCAGGGGACTCACTCTGCGCAAGACCATAGAAACCTGCGTGGCCCGCGGCATCATTCCCACCATGCAGGGCAGCGGAACCTTCGTGCTCCGGCAGAGTCCTCCCCCGGGAAGCCGCATTACCGACGACAGCACCTGCACCGTCTGGCTCACCGACACCCCACCCTTTTCCGAAGCGGAGACCCCCCCTTCAAAGGAGTAAGCCCATGCGCATAACCTCTGCCCAGCTCTGCGACGAACTTCGCAAGAAACTCCGCAACGTTCAGACCGATTCCCGCCTCGTCGCCGAAGGCGATGTCCTCGTGGCCCTTCCCCCCGCCGTTCCCGGAGAACGCAGCAAGACCGCAAGTCACATCCGCATGGCGCTGGAAAGAGGGGCATGGGCCATTGTGGCCTCCGCCCGCACCGTGGAAAGAATGAAGCTCAACCTGCGCGGCGACAGACAGCACGCCTGGCTTCTCGTGCCCGACGTGCGCGCGCAGCTCGGCGTACTTGCGGCCGCGCGCTTCGGCACGGAACATCTCGACATTCCCGTCATTGCGGTCACGGGAACCAACGGCAAGACCACGTGCGCCTATCTTCTGGAGCATCTGTACCGCGCAAAGGGCATACCGGTAGGCGTCATGGGCACCATAAGCTACCGCTGGCCCGGCCACGAGGAGCCCGCGCCCCTCACCACGCCGGACTGCCTCACGCTGCACCGCTCCCTTGCGGCCATGCGCGAGGCAGGAGCGAAGGCCGCCATCATGGAAGTGTCGTCCCACTCCATAGATCAGAAGCGCATCGCGGGCATCAACTTCAGCGCTGCGGCCTTCACCAATCTCACCCAGGATCATCTGGACTACCACAAGACCATGGAAAACTACTTTCTCGCCAAGCGCGCGCTCTTTGCCGACGCGCCGAAGAAGGACAAGGCCATGGTCATCAACAACGACGATCCCTACGGACACCGGCTGCTCGAGGAGTTTCCGCAGGCGCTCGGCACGGGTCTGCGCACGCCCCTTTCCGGACGTCCCTTCCTTCTGGCCGACGTGCGCCGGGCCGACACCGAGGGACTTTCGCTGCACTTCTACTGGCAGAAGGACCGGGAAAAGCGCGTGGACTGGGAAATGCACAGTCCCCTCATAGGCCTGCACAATGCGAGCAATCTTTCCACGGTGTGCGGCATCGCGCTTTCCCTGGGCTTTTCCACCGAGGATCTTTCCTGCCTTGAAGGCTTCATGGGAGTGCCCGGCCGTCTTGAACGCATTCCGGTGCCCGGCGCGGACAGGCCCTGGCTTCCCGGCGCGGGCACGGGCATCTTCGTGGACTACGCCCACACACCGGACGCGCTTGCCAACGTGCTCAGGACGCTCGTCCACGCCAGGTTCTCCCGCATCATCACGGTGTTCGGCTGCGGCGGCGACAGAGACCGCACCAAGCGCGCGCCCATGGGCAGGGCGGTGGCCGAGCTTTCCGACATCGCCATCGTCACGTCCGACAATCCGCGTACCGAAGATCCGGAACGCATCATCGACGACATCATGCCCGGACTCGAGGGCGCGAAGGAAGTGCACCGCGAAAGCGACCGCAAAAAGGCGCTCGAACTTGCGGTCAGCCTGCTCAGGCCGGGCGATGCCCTGCTCGTGGCGGGCAAGGGTCATGAAAACTATCAGATCATTGGAACGGTGAAGCATCACTTCAGTGATCAGGAAATACTCAAGGAGCTTGTCTCGTGCTGATGACGCTGGAGGAGGCCGCAAGGGCCGCCCATGCCAAGGTGCTGAACGCCGCCGACGTGACGCTGCGCGGCGCGGTTTCCGACAACCGTGAAGCAAAGGCCGGAGATCTTTTCGCGGCCATTGTCGGGGAACGCGCGGACGGACACAGCTTCGCCCGGGCCGCGGTTCAGGCCGGGGCCGCCGCCGTGCTTGCCGAGCGTGATCCCTTCGACGGCGAACATGCTGCTCCCGTGCTTGTCGTGGACAGCACGGTGCAGGCGCTCGGACGCATAGGCCATGCCTGGCGCGAACGCTTTGCCGGCCGCGTGGCGGGCATTACCGGCACGGCCGGCAAGACCACCACCAAGGAACTTCTCGCGCACATTCTTTCCATGCGCGGCAAGACAGCGAAGAACCGCATGAACCTGAACTCGCAGATAGGCATGCCCATGTCCATGATGGCGGCGGACGGCGACGAAACGTTCTGGGTCATGGAGGCGGGCATAAGCCATCCGAACGACATGGACGAGCTCGGAACGATCATGGAGCCCGATCTTGCCGTCATACTCAACGTAGGCCCGGGCCACTCGCTCGGTCTCGGGGGACGCGGCACGGCCTACTACAAGTCGCGCCTTCTTGCCCACGTCAAAAAGGGCGGTCAGGCCCTCGTGAGCGCGGATTATGAAGATCTCGTGCGCGAGGCGCGCAGCATCCGGCCCGACGCGGTGTTCTTTTCCACGCAGGGGCGCGCCGTGCCCTACCGTGCGGGCTATCTCGGGCTTGACGAAAACGGCCGGGGGAACTACCGTCTCTGGCTTGACGGCGAAGAGCTCGACGTCTCCTGCGCCCTTTCCGGCCCCTACGCCGCAGAAAACATCATTGCTGCGGCGGCTGCGGCCCGCCTGTTCGGACTCTCCTGTGAAGAGATACGAAAAGGCGTGGAAAGCGCGCCCTTCCCTGCCCAGCGCTTTACGCGGCACGACCTTGCCGACTGGATCGTCATCGACGACACCTACAACGCCAATCCTCTTTCCGCCGCACGCATGATCGAGGCCGCCGCAGAGCTTGCCAAGGGCAGAACGTTCGTCTGCGTCATGGGCGCCATGGGCGAGCTCGGCGACGTGGCGGAGACCGAACACCGCAGACTCGGCCGCACGCTGGCCGACTCCGGCTGCGCGGCCGTGTTCTGGACCGGCGACCATGCGGACGAGGTGAAGGAAGGACTTGCGGAGGAACGCTTTGCGGGATTCTTTGCCGAGGTGCCGCAGAGCGCGGACTTTCTGCCCGCGCTGCAACGATGGGAAGAGACCCGTCACGACGGCAAAAAAGGACTCGTACTCTTCAAGGGCTCCCGCGTCAACCGGATGGAGCGTCTCGTAACCCTCTTCATGGAACAGAAAAGCCATGCTCTATAACCTTCTCGTCCCCTTCAGTCAGGACGTTTCCCTGCTGAACGTCTTCCGCTACATCACGTTCCGTTCTGCGGGAGCGCTCATCTGCGCGCTGCTCTTCACCGTACTCACCGGGCCGTGGTTTCTCAAAAAGCTCACGGCCCTCAAGGTAGGACAGCCCATACTCTCCTACGTGCCCGAGCATCAGGCCAAGGCGGGCACGCCCACCATGGGCGGTCTGCTCATCATGGCGGGCGTCATCTTCTCCACGCTGCTGTGGGCCGATCTGTCCAACGTCTACATCTGGCTCACGCTGTTTGTGTTCGTGGGCTTCGGCGTGGTGGGCTTTGTGGACGACTACGCCAAAATACGCCACCATGAGAACAAGGGACTTTCTCCCCGCGCCAAAATGCTCGGCCTCATCGTGGTATCCGTGGCGGCCATAAGCCTGCTGCTCCTGGAACCGGCCTATTCCAGCCGTCTTTCCGTGCCCTTCTTCAAGCAGTTCATGCCCGATCTCGGCGTGTTCTACGTGGTCTTCGCCGTGGTGGTGCTCATCGCCTCCTCAAACGCCGTCAACCTCACCGACGGCCTCGACGGCCTTGCCATACTGCCGGCGGTCATGTGCTTCATGGTCTACGCCATCTTCATCTACGTGGCCGGCCACGCGAACTTCGCCGCCTATCTTCAGGTGCCCGCCGTGCCTGGCGTGGGCGAAGTCACGGTGCTCTGCTGCGCGCTCATGGGCGCGGGCCTCGGCTTTCTGTGGTTCAACTGCTTTCCCGCCCAGGTGTTCATGGGCGACGTGGGCTCGCTCAGTCTCGGCGGCGTGCTCGGCTTTCTTGCCGTGCTCTGCAAGCAGGAACTCATCCTCATCGTGGCGGGCGGCGTGTTCGTCATGGAAACCGTGTCCGTCATCATGCAGGTGGGCTTCTTCAAGGCCACGCACGGCAGGCGTCTTTTCCGCATGACGCCGCTGCATCATCATTTTCAGAAAGGAGAACATCCGCTGCCGGAATCCAAGATCATCGTCCGGTTCTGGATCATCTCCGTGCTTCTTGCCATCATCTCTCTTTCCGTTCTCAAACTGCGCTGAGGAATTCTGTCATGAGTGCCTTCCATCTTTCCCGCCGCTGCGTTGCGGTCATCGGCGCGGGCAGAAGCGGCCGCGCCGCCGTGCGTCTGCTGCACGAGCTCGGGGCAAACGTCCGCCTGCTGGAAAAAAAGCCGGAACAGATGCCTGCGGAATTTTCCGCGTGGCTGTCTGAAAACCACGTGCCCGTCTTCGGCGGGGAACACACGCCCGAATATTTTGAAGGCGTGGATCTCGTCATTCCGAGCCCTGCTGCGGCAAAGGCCGTCATAGAGCCTCTGCTGCCCGTGCGCACCGACGGCACGAAGGCGGAAATCATGGCCGAAACCGAGCTTGCCTGGCGTCTTCTTGAAAAGGAGCCCGTCATCGGCGTGACGGGCACAAGCGGCAAGACCACCACCACGAGCCTCACCGCCGCCATGCTCGAAGCGCACGGTCTGCGCGTGTTCACGGGCGGCAACATCGGCGTGCCGCTCTCGGAATACGTGCTTGCGAGGCGTCACGGCGAGCCCAGGGCCGACGTCATCGTGCTCGAGCTCTCAAGCTTCCAGCTTCAGACGTGCAGCACCCTGCATCCCCGCGTGGGCATACTGCTCAACATTTCCGAGAACCATCTCGACTTCCACAGGGACATGAAGGAATACACCGACGCCAAAATGCGCCTCTTCGCCCGGCAGACCGAGCACGACGTGGCCATTCTTCCGCCCTCGCTCTCGCATATTCCCGAAGCGTACGGCATGAAGGCCCGCATCGTCTATCTCACGCCCGGCGCGCGTCCCTTCCCCGATACCCGTCTCATCGGCACGCACAACCAGAGCAATGCCGAGGCCGCCTTCCTTGCCGCCTCGCTCTTCGACGTCACCCGTGAGGAGGCCGCCCGCGCCATGCGCGAGTTTGCGCCCATCGCCCACCGTCTGGAACACATTGCCGACATAGACGGCGTGCAGTACGTCAACGACTCGAAATGTACCACCATCGAGGCGCTCAGAGTGGCGCTCTGCGCCTTTGAGCGGCCCGTCGTGCTTCTTGCCGGCGGCAAGTTCAAGGGCGGCGACGTGGAAGGCATGCGTCCGCTTCTCAAAGAGCACGTGCGCGCCGTGGCGCTCTACGGCGCTTCGCGCGAGCACTTCGAGCCCGCATGGAAGGACGTTGTTCCCGTCACCTGGGACGCCACCATGGACGAGGCTCTCGCACGGGCCCGCACCCTGGCCCGGCCCGGCGACGCCGTGCTTCTTGCTCCCGCCACGTCGAGCTATGACCAGTACAGGAACTACATCGAGCGCGGCAACCACTTCCGCGACCTCGTCACCGCCATGCAGGAAGGAAAGGCATGAACCTGCGCAAGAAAAAACAGCCCGCGCCCGAGCCGGCGCTTCCGCCCGGGCCCGTGGACTGGTGGCTGCTCGCGCTGCTGCTTCTTCTTCTGTGCGTGGGGCTCGTGGCCGTGCTTTCCGCAAGCGGCCCCATCAGCCAGCGCACCTACAACGAGTCCTACCACTTCTTCCACCGTCAGCTTCAGACCATGCTGCTCGGCGGCGTCATCGTGGCGCTTCTGTGCTGGATTCCGCGCTCCTTCATCAACAGGCTGCACTACTGGGGCATTGCCGTGGTCATGGTGCTGCTCGTCCTGTGCCTGCTCATAGGTCCCAGAATCAACGGCGCTCAGCGCTGGATCGACTTCCATTTCATGATGGTGCAGCCCATGGAGTTCGCGCGCATCGCGCTCGTCATGTACCTTGCGTACTTCATGAGCTCCAAGCAGGCCATGATTCGGGAGTTCAGCCGCGGCCTTCTGCCGCCCACGCTCATCACCCTTCTCATATGCGTGCTGCTCGTGCTTCAGCCAGACCTCGGCGGCACCATCATCATGCTGGCCATTCTGTTCTTCATGTGTCTCGGCGGCGGCACGCGCGGCGGCTACCTCGTCATGGTGCTCATTCTTGCGGCCGTGCTGGTCGTGGCCCTCATCATCGTGGAGCCCTACCGCTGGGCCCGCCTGACCGCCTATCTCGAACCCTTTGCCAACGCGCAGGGCTCGGGCTATCAGATCGTGCAGAGCCTGCTTGCCCTGGGCAGCGGCGGCATTTTCGGCGTGGGACTCGGCGGCAGCATACAGAAGACCGTGTACCTGCCCGAAGCCCACAACGACTTCATCATGTCCATCATCGGCGAGGAAACGGGCTTTGTGGGCATCACCGTGGTCATGGTGCTGTTTGCGCTCTTCTTCTATCGCTGCTATCGTGTGGTGCTCGGTCAGCGGAATCTCAGGGACAGACTTTCCGCCTACGGCCTCACCCTGGTCATCGCCCTGAGCTTTCTGCTCAACATGGCCGTCATCTTAGGCAACGTTCCTCCCACGGGCATCGCCATGCCCTTCATCAGCTACGGCGGCAGCAGCCTGCTCGCGAACATGATATGCGCGGGGCTTCTGCTCAACTATTCTCGAACCGCGCGGGAGTAAGCATGGCCCTTCGCATCATCATCACCACCGGAGGCACCGGCGGACACATCTTCCCCGCCCTTGCCGTCATCGAGGCGCTCAGGAAGCGCCGACCCGACATCGAGATCCTTTTCGTGGGCGGCGAATACGGCCCTGAACGGGACATCGTGCAGCGCGCGGGCGTTTCCTTTGAAGGACTGCCCGTCCGCGGCTTCATCGGCCGCGGGCCCAAAGCCGTCGCGGCCATGTTTGCCATGGCCGCGGGCATCGTGCGGGCCATGGGCATCGTGCGCCGCTTTTCGCCCGACGCCGTCATGGGCTTCGGCGGCTACGCGGCCTTCGCCTCCGTGTTTGCGGCCCGCCTCATGGGCCGCCCCTGCGCCCTGCACGAGCAGAACGCCATAGCGGGCGCGGCCAACCGCATCCTCGGAAAAATGGTGAAGCGCGTGTGCCTTTCCTGGAATCAGCCCGCGGTGGGCGCAAGCTTCCCGCACGAGGTGTGCGTGCTCACGGGCAACCCCATACGCGCCGGCATCGCCGCGCTCGGCTCCATGCACCGCGCGCATGAGGGCGCGCCGCGCCTTCTTGTCATGGGAGGCTCGCAGGGGGCCCGCGCCATCAACAACATGGTCGTGTCCATGCTGCCCGCCCTGCGGGAAGCAGGCGTGGACATTCTGCATCAGACCGGCGCGAACGAGTATGAAAGCGTGCGCCGCGGCTATCTTGACGCGGGCGTTTCCGAAGAGGAGACCGACCGCATCGTGCATCCCTTCATTCACGACATGGCGAAGGCCTACGCGGAATGCGACCTTGCGCTGTGCCGCGCGGGAGCCACCAGCATGGCGGAGCTTGCCGCCACGGGCACGCCCGCGGTATTCATCCCCTTCCCCTACGCCGCGCACGACCATCAGACGAGCAACGCCCGCGCCATGGAAGAAGCGGGCGGCGGCATCCTTCTGCCGCAGAAAAAGGCCGAAGCCATGGCGGCGGACGGCTCTCTTGCGCCCATGCTCATCGAGCTTCTGAAGGACGGACGTCGTCTTGAGGCCATGCGCCAGGGCGCGCTCTCCCTGGCCCGTCCCGACGCGGCAGATGCTGTGGCCACGGAACTTCTGGCCCTTGCGGGCGACAACTCCAAATAATTCGAGTCATTCATGAACAACAAGATTCGCGCCATACACATGATAGGCATCGGCGGTTCCGGCATGAGCGGCATTGCCGAAGTGCTTCTCAACCTGGGCTACACCGTCCACGGTTCCGACCTTGCAAACAGCGCCACGGTGCAGCGGCTGCGCAGCCTCGGGGCCGTCATCCATCTGGGGCACGCCGCCGAAAATCTCGGCGACGCACAGGTGGTCGTGCGCTCCTCGGCCGTTTCCGACTACAATCCCGAAGTGCAGGCCGCAAAGGAACGCGGCATTCCCGTCATTCCCCGTGCGGAAATGCTGGCCGAGCTCATGCGCCTGCGCACGGGCATCGCCGTGGCGGGCACGCACGGCAAGACCACCACGACGTCCCTCACCGCGTCCATCTTCGACGCCGCGGGCCTCGACCCCACGGTCATCATCGGCGGTCTGCTCAACGCCTACCGCGCCAACGGACATCTCGGGCAGGGAGAATACCTCATCGCCGAGTCCGACGAGTCCGACGGCTCCTTCCTGTGCCTTTTTCCCATCATCAACGTGGTCACCAACGTGGACTACGACCACATCGACCATTACGGCACGCAGGAGGCCATAGACGACGCCTTCGTGGCCTTCATGAACAAGGTGCCCTTCTACGGCATGAACGTCATCTGTGCCGACGACCCGGGCGTGCGCCGTCTTATTCCCCGCATCAAGCGTCCGTTCCTCACCTACGGCTTCGGACGCGACTGCCGCATCCGCGGCGAAATCATCGAATGCGATGCCGTGAACCGCTTCGACGTATGGCTGAGGGGCCGCGACGGTCAGGAGAGAAAGATTCTTGAAAACGTCACGCTCTCGCAGCCCGGCCGCCACAACATTCTGAACGCGCTCGCCGCCATAGGCGTGGCGCTTCAGGCGGGCATCGCGCCCGAGAAGTGCGCGGAAGGCCTTGCTTCCTTCTCCGGCGTGGGTCGCCGCTTCGAGCTCAAGGGCGAAAAGAACGGCATCACGATCATCGACGACTACGGTCACCATCCCACGGAAATTCAGGCCACCATACGCACGGCCCGTCAGGTCTTTCCGGGACGCCGCCTCGTCATGGTGTTCCAGCCGCACCGCTTTTCCCGCACGCAGGCGCTGTTCGGCGAGTTCTGTCAGACCTTCGGCAACGTGGACAAGCTGTATCTCACGGAAATCTATCCTGCGAGCGAAGCGCCCATTCCGGGCGTGAACGGCGTGAACCTCGCGCTCGGCATCCGTCAGTTCTCGAAAACCGACGTATGCTACAAACCCAATTTCGACGAGGTGGTGGAAGCGCTCAAGACCGACCTTCGTCCCGGCGACGTGCTCATCACCCAGGGCGCGGGCAGCGTGACCACCGTGGGGCCCCGGGTGCTGGAGAACATGGCGTGAGAATCATCGACAGACCTGCCCTCGCTCCGCTCACGACGCTCGGCCTGGGCGGCCGCGCCCTTGCGGAAATACGTCTGGAGAGCCCGGACGACTGCCTGCGCCTTGCCGACGTTCTTGCCGGACAGTCGGACGTGCGCATTCTCGGCGGCGGGAGCAATCTGCTCGTGCACGACGGCGATCTGCCGTTTGTCGTGCTGCGTCCGCTCTTCGGGGCGAAAGGACCGGAAGGAGGAGCGGCGGAGCCTGAAATTCTCGGCGAAGAAGACGGCCCCGACGGCCCGCGCACGCTCATTCGTGCGGGAGCGGGCATGAGGGTGCCGCATCTTCTCTCCTGGTGCGCCGCGCGAGACCTTGCGGGACTCGAAGGTCTCGTGGGCGTGCCCGGCAGATTGGGCGGAGCCGTGGCCATGAATGCCGGGGCCTACGGATGCAGCACCGCGCCGCTCATGCGTTCGCTCGACGTGTTCACGCCGGAAAAGGGACTTCACACGCTCTCGCCCGAAGGATGGAAGGCGAGCTACCGGCATTTCTCCCTTGTCGAGGACTCTTTGTGGTACATGAGCGTGTCCGTGGTGCTGTCCCTTCGCCGGGCCGCCCCCGGCAGCGTGCGCGCCGCCGTCAGGGAAAACTTCACGCGCAAGAAGAGCGGCCAGCCCGTGCACGAGCACACGGCAGGCTGCGTGTTCCAGAATCCCGAAGGCATCTCTGCCGGAAAGCTGCTGGATGAGGCGGGCATGAAGGGCAAAAGGCGCGGAGCCATGTATTTTTCTCCCATGCACGCGAACTTTCTCGTGCACGACATGAAGTGCGGCCTGCCGGGCAGAAGCGACGATGCGCTCTCCCTCATTCATGAGGCGCAGAAGGCCGTGTTTGAGAAGTTCGGCGTCCGTCTTGCCATGGAAGTAAAGGAGTGGTCGTCATGTCCCTGCTAGGCGGCGGCCGCTCGCGGCGCAATTCCTATTCGCAGCGGCGCAAGAGCGCCACGGAAGCGCCCTCGCGTTCCCGCAAATCCGGCGTGAACCGCAAAAAGAGCATGGAACGGCCGAAAAAGACGAAACGCCGGTCCGGCATAAGCCTTCCGTCCCTCCACGTGAGTTCCCGCGGCGTGTTTCTCGTGCTTCGCGGGCTGCTCGCCCTTGCCCTCGTGGGACTTTTCTTCCTCGGCGCGGGCATCGGTCTCGTCAAGGCCTACAACTTCTGCACCACAAGCAGGTATTTTGCCATCACGAGCATAGAGGTCACGGGCAACTCGCAGGTGAAGACCGAAGACATTCTTGCCGTCTGCGGTCTGCGCAAGGGCGAAAACAGCCTGCTCGTCAACGTGCACAAGGCCGAACAGAAGCTCGTGGACAACCCGTGGATCGAAAACGTGTCCATACGTCGTTCCCTGCCCGGCTCGTTCACCATCACGGTCAAGGAACGCGTGCCGCTCTTCTGCGCGCGAAAGGACAACACGCTCTACTACGTGAACGCGAAAGGAGAAATCATCGCGCCAGTTTCCACCAGCAACTTCCGCTCCCTTCCCGTGCTGGAAATCGGCCCCGGCGGCGACGAAGCTCTGCCCCTGGTGGCTGAATTCGTGGAAGAATTCAAACACGCGGGTTTTCCCTTTGACATCTCCCAGATTTCATGGATACGATTGAGTGCAGGCGGAGGCTTCGAACTTTACTGGGAAACCCGAAGACTTCGTCTGAGCATAGGCGTCGAGAACTGGAAGGACAATCTCCGGCGCATAGCTTCGGTGGTTACGGACATTGAAAAAAGGAAGGAAACCGTCATGGTCACCAGCATCCGCGCGGCCGACGGCCAGGTGTGGATGACGAAGGCCACAGAGCAGGAATAGCCCATTTTCCCCTCTAAAGACGCGCGCCTTTTCAAGGCCCGCAACGCCTTGCGGCAGACTGGTTATCCGGCAAAAAAATGCTGGACAATTCGTCATTTTTGTGCTGCTTTTTTCAAGTCCATATTTAATGAGGCATCTCCTTTCACAGGTATGCTCAGGTCATGGGGAGCTTATCAATGCCAAAATCCGAACTTATCGTCGGCCTTGACATAGGCACGACAAAAATCTGCGCCGTTGTCGGCGAACCCTCCGAAAACGGAATAGATATCATCGGGATAGGCACGAGTCCCTCCAATGGTCTGCGCAAGGGCGTGGTGGTCAACATCGACCAGACGGTTCAGTCCATACGCAAGGCCGTGGAAGAGGCCGAACTCATGGCCGGCTGCGAGATCAAGTCGGTGTATGCCGGCATTGCGGGCAGCCACATCAAGGGCGTGAACAGTCACGGCGTCATCGCCATCAAGGGCGGCGGCGAAGTGACGCAGCACGACGTGGACCGCGTGCTCGACGCGGCCAAGGCCGTGGCCATTCCCATGGACCGCGAAGTCATCCACATTCTGCCTCAGGGCTACATCGTGGACGAACAGCGCGGCATCGCCAATCCCATCGGCATGTCCGGCGTGCGCCTCGAGGCCAACGTGCACATCGTCACGGGTGCGGTCACCTCGGCACAGAACATCATCCGCTCCTGCAACAGGAGCGATCTCGACGTGTCCGACATCGTGCTCGAGTCTCTCGCCTCCTCCAAGTCCGTGCTCACGGAAGAGGAACGGGAAATCGGCGTGGCCATCGTGGACATCGGCGGCGGCACGAGCGACATCGCCATTTTTGCCAACAACGCCATCAAGCATACCGGCGCCGTTGCCCTCGGCGGCAACAATCTCACGAACGACATCGCCTTCGGCCTGCGCACTTCCATTTCCGCGGCCGACAAAATAAAAATCAAATACGGCTGCGCCCTCACCGACATGGTCCGTCCCGACGAGACCATCGAAGTGCCGGGCGTCGGCGGACGGCCTTCCCGCACGGTGGAACGCCGCGTTCTTGCTGAAATCTGCGAACCCCGCATGGAAGAAATCCTTGCGCTTGTGTATCAGGAGCTGGAACATTCCGGGCTCAAGCGCCAGCTCGGCGCGGGCGTCGTTCTCACGGGCGGCGCGGCTCTCATTCCCGGCTGTGCGGAACTTGCGGAAGAAATCTTTCAGCTCCCCACGAGGCTGGGCTATCCCCGCAACGTGGGCGGCCTGAAGGACGTCATCAACAACCCCAAGTTCGCCACGGCCGTAGGCCTGCTTTTCTATGGGGCGGAAAAAGAAAACGAGGAAGCCCCCGTCCGCTTTGCGAACGCTCCCTCTTCCGCCGCCGAATCCAGCCTGTTCCACGGGGTGTGGGAACGCATGAAGCGCTGGTTCGGAGATATTCGTTAATCTGTCGAACACCCGGAGACATGCTATTATGGACGATATGGTTCCCGATACAGAACAGGCCGCAAAAATCAAGGTCATAGGCGTGGGCGGCGGCGGCGGAAACGCCGTGCAGAACATGATCAACTCACGCCTCGAAGGCGTGTCCTTCATCTGCGCCAACACCGACATGCAGGCGCTCTCGCGCTCCCTTGCCGAAGAGCACATCCAGCTCGGCAAGGAACTCACGAGAGGTCTCGGCGCCGGCGCCAAGCCCGAAGTGGGCCAGGCCGCCGCAGAAGAGAGCGTGGAGGACATCCGCAAGGTCATCGACGGCGCGGACATGGTCTTCGTCACCGCCGGCATGGGCGGCGGCACCGGTACCGGTGCGGCTCCCGTCATTGCCAAGGTGGCCAAGGAAAAGGGCGTGCTCACCGTGGGCGTGGTCACCAAGCCCTTCCGTTTTGAAGGCGAAAAGCGCATGAAGGCCGCGCTCAAGGGCATTGAAGAGCTCAAGCAGCACGTCGACAGTCTGGTCATCATTCCCAACGACCGTCTGCTCGCCATCGCGCCCAAGAACGCCAAGGTGACGGAAATGCTCAAGAAGGCCGACGACGTGCTCTATGATGCCGTGCGCGGCGTGACCGACCTCATCACCAAGCCCGGCCTCATCAACGCCGACTTCGCCGACGTGCGCACCGTCATGAGTCGTCAGGGCATGGCCCTCATGGGCGAAGGCCGCGCCTCGGGCGACAACCGCGCCCTCGACGCCGCCAAGCGCGCCATCACGAGCCCGCTTCTGGAAGACCTTTCCATCACCGGCTGCAAGGCCATGCTGGTCAACATCACCGCCAATGAAGACATCGGCATGGATGAATTCAGCTCCGCCGCGTCCTACATTGAAGAGGCGGCCCGCGGGCCCAACGGCGAAGATCCCGAAATCGTGGTGGCCATGTCGCTGGACGAAAGCTGCGGCGAGGAAATACGCATCACCGTCATTGCCACGGGCATCGAGCCAGAGGCCGAAAAGCCGAACAAGTCCACCCCCGGCACCGTGGTCACCATGAACGCCGGCCACGAACAGAACGTGCCCCCCGTGGTTCAGGGCTACCGGCAGCGCCACGTGCGCGACCCGCACGAAATCCTCTCCCGTCCCAAGCTCTACAGCGAATACCCGCAGGATGATACCGACGTTCCCGCCTACCTGCGCTACCAGGATCGGGCAAAGCAGTATCAGGAGCCCGCTGAAGACTTCACCATAGAGGAAGACGACAGCCCAGCCTACCTGCGCAAGCAGAATCACTGATGCAAAGCCTCCGGCAAAAGCCGGAGGCTTTTTTATAAGGAAGACGCAGGAATGCGGGGGAAGGGGGAGCCCCTTTTGAAAAAGGGACTCCCCCTTCCCCCGCACCCCCATCCCGCTCTCCAAAACGTTTCATCAGAAAAGATGGCGGGCCACAGCAGAGCCGCAACATATCCTCTTTGTCGTGATGTTCCCCGTACCGTTCCTGCATCTTTTCCCAAAAGCACGGCAACGCTCCGCAGCGCTCTGTCACTGTTCCGTTCAAATCGCAAAACAGAACGCCCGTTGCATGGTCGAGATAACGCCAAAAGTCGGAAAGAATATGTTACATTGCCTGAAAATCCGCGTCATGCAAGGCGCGGCGTGTCCATGAGGGGCAAACCGTGCGCCAGGGCACTTGCCCGGGCAGAAAAAGTCCGGCATAGGGAACGCAGATTGCCGGAACGATTCCGGCAAAACCCCAAAACCTCAACGTGTTACCAGGACGGCTCCGCCGTCTTCAAGGAGAAACCATGAAACTTTCCCACCTGGGCGCATCGCTTCTTCTTGCCCTCACGCTTCTCGTCGCCCCCTGCCTTGCCGCAGACCTGCCCGCCTCCGGCAGTCTCACCCCGGCGCAGACCACGGAACTGTACGCCGATCTCAAGGATGACGGCCTCGTCGTTCTCGACGTGAGAACGGAAGCGGAATTTGCCGACGGCCACGTGAAAGGCGCACTCAACATTCCCGTGGATGAACTCAAGTCCCGCATTCAGGAAGTGCCTGAGGGCAAGCCCATGCTCATCCTCTGCCGCTCCGGCCATCGCGCCTCCATCGCCTTCGACATTCTGAGCAAACTGGGCCGTTCCACCGATCAGGTCTGGTATCTCACGGGCTACACCGACTACTCCACGGGCGCGCCGCGCTTTTACCGGTAAAAGACCGGCATGTTCACGGGAACGCCCCCTGCGCGCCTCCGCACGGCAGCAGGTCGAAGCCCGTTTTCGGATAATATCGCGCCGCTCTGAAAAGGGCCCTGCGCGTTGCCTGTCTCAGAACAAAAGCCCCGTTCCGCATGCCTCTCCCCTGGCCTGCGGAACGGTTTTCGTTAAAAAAACGATCGACGCCCCACATTTCCTTCAAAGGCGCCCCTGACGCGCTCAAAAAGCGCCGCAACAAGCCTTCGTTCCGCCGTTTCCGCCGAGTCGTTCGTCACTTCCGCCTGATTTTTCTGAAAAAAGCGCCGGAACCCAGAACTTCCGGTTCTCCGCGCTTCCGCGCTCTTCCCGGAAAAAACGGAAGAGTGATCCCCTTTTCCCGGGACTTCGTTCCTTGTCTCGCTTCATGTTTCGGCAAAATTCCCCTTTCTTCTTCTTGCGTTTTGGCCGCAACGGGTCTAACGTCTGAGCGCCTTTTTGCCTTTTTCCTGCGGGCATACCACGTTTACGCACGGGGATGTTATGGATACCTTTCTTCTCGCCCTTCTGCTTATGGCGGCGGGCGCTCTGCTTACCGGTGTCGTCGCGCTCAGGCCGGTAAGCCACGCCACCAACCGGACGGCCAACTTCATTGGTCCGGCCAGCGCTGCCGCGGCCTGTCTTCTGGGCGTGTACGGACTGTTTTCCGGCGGCTGGAGCAGCGCGGAAAGCTTCATGCTGCCGTGGGGACTGCCCTTCGGCGCGTTCGCGCTGGGGCTCGACCCTCTTTCACGCCTCTTTCTGCTGCCCGTGTTCGCTCTGGGCTTCACCTGCGCGCTTGCAGGCTGCATTTCCCTGCGCCACAGCGATCCGGCCGAGCACAATCTCGGGGCGCACTGGCTGTTCTATCTGCTGCTTCTTCTGGGCATGACCTGCGTGATGACGGCGCGCGACGCGCTCTTCTTCATGCTCTCCTGGGAAATCATGTCCCTCTCGCCCTTCTTCCTCATCGACTTCAACGACCGCGACAGGGCCGTGCAGGACGCCTCGTGGGTGTACCTTGTGGCTGCCCATCTCGGCGCGGTTCTGCTCATCGCCTTCTTCGCCCTGCTCTGGCAGGAGTGCGACTCCACGCTCTTTTCGGCCATGGCCGTCAAGGCTCCCGTTCACGGCACGGCGCTTTTTCTTCTGGCGCTTCTGGGCTTCGGAGCCAAGGCCGGCCTTGCGCCCCTGCACGTCTGGCTTCCCGAAGCGCATCCCGCCGCGCCGAGCCACGTTTCCGCCCTGCTCTCCGGAGCCATGCTGAACGCCGGTCTCTACGGCATCATCCGTTCTCTGGACTTCTTCGGTCCGGCGCATGAAATGCCCGGCTGGTGGGGCTGGCTGCTCATGGCGGCAGGCATGCTCACCGCGCTCATGGGCATTCTGAAGGCCCTCGCTCAGAGCAACCTGAAGCGCCTGCTCGCCTACTCCAGCGTGGAGAACATGGGCCTCATGGTCATGGGCGCAGGCATAGGTCTTGTGGGCATCCACACGGGCAGCGCCTGGACCGCGGCCCTCGGCTTTGCCGGATGCCTTTTCCATATGCTCAATCATTCCGCCTTCAAAGGCCTGCTCTTTCTGTGTGCGGGCGAAGTGCTGCACGCCACAGGCACCGTGGACATGACAAAGCTCGGCGGCATTCAGCAGCGCATGCCCATGCTCGGCGTGCTCTTCGCCCTCGGTGCGGCCTCCATCGCCTGCCTGCCGCCCTTCAACGGCTTTGCCGGCGAATTCGTGCTCTCCCTTTCCATGCTGCGCTCTCTGGAGCTGCCCGGCATGGAACAGAAAATAGCCATGCTCGCCTGTCTCACCGGCCTCATGCTCACGAGCGGCCTTTCCGCCGCCGTGTACGCCAAGGCCTACGGCATGACATTCCTCGGTCAGGCCAGAACCGATGCCGCGGCACATCTTCATGCCCCGCAGAACCGCTTTCTGCTGCCTCTCGTCATTCCTGCGGCGGCCTGCGTGCTCGGCGGTCTCTTCGCGCCCTGGGCCTTCAGCATGGTTCAGCCCACGCTGGACTTCATTCCCGTCATGCACGCGGGACTCATCACGCCCGCCGCAGGCGTCATAAGCTCCACGGAAAGCCTGCTCGCCAGAATTTCCCTCATCGGCGGCGCGGCCCTGGCGCTCGTCGTGCTCTTCGCGCTCATCCGCCGTGCCCTGCTCGCACGCCGAGGAATACGGCGCGGCCCCGTGTGGGGCTGCGGCTACCAGTACGGAACGCCCCGCATCCAGTATTCGCCTGCCTCCTTCGTGGAACCCGCCGCCCGCATCTTCGGAGGCGTCATGGGAACCACGGTGAAAACCGAAAAGCCCGCAGGACTCTTCCCCGCCCCCGTCAGGCTCGACGTGGATGCCCCGGACGTGGTGCGCGGCCGCTTCTACGCGCCGCTCTTCCAGCTCATGGAAAAAGGCTGCAACGCGCTCAAGATTCTGCAGAACGGCCTCGTGAACATGTATATTCTCTATATCCTCGTCACGCTGGTGGCCCTTCTCATCTGGGGGATAGCATAATGAACGACTGGCTCTATCTTGTCGAATTCCTCCTTGTCCTTCTGCTCGCGCCGCTGGCCTCGGGCGTCATCAACCGCGTGAAGGCCATGTTTGCCGGACGTCACGGCAAGCCGCTGCTCCAGCTCTACTACGACATCTTCAAGCTTCTGCGCAAAGGAGAAGTTCTCGGCGAAAACGTCACCTGGGTGTTCTCCGCCGGGCCCGTCATCGCCATGGTCTCATCCATGGCGGCCCTCGCCCTGCTGCCCCTCGGCGGCGTGTCCTCGCCCCTCGCGTTTCAGGGCGACTTCATCCTCTGCGCCTACCTTCTCGGCATGGGGCGCTTCGCCACCATTCTTGCCGCGCTCGACACGGGCTCTCCCTTCGAGGGCATGGGCGCAAGCCGCGAAGCTCTTCTCGGAGCCCTCGGCGAGCCTGTGCTCTTTCTTGCTCTGCTTGCCCTCATCACCACGGCCGAAAGCCTCGGCGTGCCGAAGGAACTCTCGCTCTCCACGCTGTTCAACGGCTTTTCCCCTCAGGCCTGGCTGAGCGGACGCCCTGAACTCGTCATGCTCATCTTCGTCATGGGCGTGCTGCTGCTCATGGAAAACTGCCGCATTCCCGTGGACGATCCCACCACGCACCTCGAGCTCACCATGATCCACGAAGTCATGATACTCGATCACTCCGGCCCCTCTCTGGCCTTCGTGGAATACGGAGCTGCCCTCAAGCTGTGGCTCTTCTCCTCGCTGCTCACGGGCCTCGTCCTTCCGGCCATGCCCGTGTGGGCGTATACGCTCTCATCGCTTCTCGGCGTATTCTTCTGCGCCGCGCTCGTGGGCGTCATCGAGTCCGTCATGGCGCGCCTGCGCATGCACGTGGTTCCCGCACTTGCGGGCCTGGCCGGTTCCGTGGCCGCCTTCGTTCTCATTCTGACCCTGGTTCGGTAGCCTATGTCATCGCTCTTCCAGTTCGTCATTCTTCTGCTGCTCGTCACCGACCTCATCATGCTCTGGTCGGGGCGCATACTCATGCTCATACGTCTTTCCGCCGTGCAGGGCGTGCTGCTCGCCGCGCTGCTGCTTCTGCCCGTGAACGGCGCGCTCGACGCGGAACACGTGTTTCTTGCCGCGGCGGTCTTCGCGCTCAAGGGCGTGGGCTTTCCCGTGTTTCTGCGTCACGTCTGCCACAAGCTCGGCATCGAACCCATGGTGCGCCCGCGCCTCGGCCGCATGTATCCGCTGGCCGCCGGCCTTGCGGGTCTTGCCTTTTCGCTGTGGCTGGAAGGCCGCATTCCGGCCGTGACCGACCTCTTTCCGCCGCTGCTCTTCCCCGTGGCCCTCACCACGCTGTTCTGCGGCCTCATTCTCGTGGTGGGCTGCGCCAAGGCGCTCGCCCAGGTCACAGGCTACCTCGTGGTGGAAAACGGCATATTCATCCTCGGCATTCCGCTCATGACCGAAGGTTCGGTATGGTTCGAGCTCAGCATTCTGCTCGACGTGTTCGCCGCCGTCTTCGTCATGGCCATTGCCATCAACCACATAAGCAGCGCGTTCGACTCCATCGACGTGGCGCGCTTCCGCAACCTGAGGGACTGACATGACGCTCGCCCTGCTCCTTCTCGTCCCGCTTCTGGCCGGACTTTTCATGTTCGTTCCCGGTTCGTGGCCCCGCCGCGCTCTGCTCGTGGTCACGGCGTTCATCCACCTTGCGCTCTCCTCGCTCACCCTGCGCGACCTGCTCGCCGGGGCGCATCCCACCGCGCTTTTCGGACTGCTCCAGCCCGACATGCTCGGCGTCGTCTTTCTCATGCTGGCCGCCGTGCTCTTTACTGCGGCTTCCGTGTATGCCGTAGGCTACCTGCGCGAAGAAGACAAAAAGCACGTCAAGCGCGACATCCAGAAGGGCCAGCTCTTCACCAACGCCCCGGAAACTCGCTTTCTCTCCTGCCTGTGCTTCTTCGTGGCGGCCATGACTCTCGTCACCACCACGGCCAATCTCGGCGCGCTGTGGGTGGGCATAGAGCTCACCACCCTCGCAAGCGCTCCGCTCATCTACTTCCACCGCCACCAGAGCTCCATGGAAGCCACCTGGAAATATCTCATGATCTGTTCCGTGGGCATCGCCCTTGCGCTGCTCGGCAACATTCTCATGAGCGTGGCCTTCCACAATCCCGCCGCAGCCGTGCCCGAAGGCATGGATCAGCTTTCCGCCTTCATGGAACGGGCCCGCAGCATCGAGGGAACAAGCCGCGTGCTCTGGCTCAAGGCCGCCTTCATCTTCCTGCTCGTGGGCTACGGCACCAAGATGGGCCTCTCGCCGCTGCACACCTGGCTGCCCGACGCCCACAGTCAGGCTCCGTCCATGGTGTCGGGCATGCTCTCGGGCGCGCTTCTCAACTGCGCCCTGCTCGGCATTCTGCGCGGCCATCAGATCATGCGCGCGGCGGGACTCGGCGAGTTCAGCGGTCAGCTTCTCGTGTTCTTCGGGCTTCTTTCCATGGTCACGGCGGCGGTGTTCATCGTGGGTCAGGGCCACTACAAGCGTCTTCTCGCCTACTCCAGCGTGGAGCATATGGGCATACTCGCCCTGGCCTTCGGCGTAGGCGGCGGCGCGCTGTTCGGCGGCCTTCTGCACGCCGTGTGCCACTCGCTCACCAAGTGCATGCTCTTTCTCGTGGCGGGCAACATTCTCACCCGCTACCACTCGCTCTCCAGCTACGACGTGCGCGGCCTCCGGCAGGACATGCCCCTTTCCGGCGCGCTGTGGACGGCGGGCTTTCTCGCCATCGTGGGTTCTCCGCCCTTCGGCCTGTTCATCAGCGAATTCACCATTCTGAAAGGACTTTTCGCCGAGGCAGGTCTCGTTGTGGCCTTCGTCTATCTCGCTGCGCTCGCCGTCATCTTCGTGGGCATGTCCATTCCGGTGCTGCGCATGGTGCAGGGCACGCCTCCCCACGACGTGCCCATGGACTACCATGAATCCCTTTTCAGCGTTCTTCCGCCGGCCGTCCTCTGTCTCATGGTACTCGGTCTCGGCCTTGCCGTGCCGGACTGGCTTTCGGAAACGCTCAACCGCGCCGCCGCGCTTCTGGGGGCCTGATGTTCAACTACCGCGAATCCATCGACTGGAACGACGTTCCCCTTGTTTCCATGGACGCGCTGTGCGCCTCCGTGGTGGAGCGCTGCCGCAAAGGCTGGCGACTTCTGGCTTTCTTCGGCGTGCCTTCCCCTGCGGGAACCGAAGTGCTCTGCGTGCTTGCCGACGCCTCATCCAGGCTTCTGGACGCCGTGCGCGCCCTGCCCGGCCGTGCCTACGCCTCCATGACGCCGCACTGCCCGCAGGCGCACCTGTTCGAGCGCGAGCTCTTCGAAACCTGGGGCATACGGCCCGAGGGACATCCCTGGCTCAAGCCCGTGCGCTTCTGCCCTGCGGAAGGGGAAAAAAGAACCTCGCGCCCCGGCCCGGCCCAGACCGACTACTACCGCGTGGAAGGCGCCGAAGTGCACGAAGTGGCCGTGGGCCCGGTGCACGCGGGCGTCATCGAACCCGGCCATTTCCGTTTCCAGTGCTACGGCGAAAACGTCATGCACCTGGAAATAGAGCTCGGTTTCCAGCACCGCGACGTGGAGCACCTCATTCTCACCTCGCCCTCGCATCTTGTGCTTCCGCTCATGGAGAACATTGCGGGCGACACGGCCATAGGTCACGCCACGGCCTGCTGCACCGTCATCGAGCGTCTTTCAGGCGTGACCATCACCGACAGGGCGCACATCCTGCGCCGTCTCGCGCTGGAGCTCGAGCGCCTTGCCAACCACACCCGCGATCTCGGCGCCATCGGCGGCGACACAGGCTTTCTGCCTTCCTCGGCGTGGAACGGCCGCATTACCGGCGACTTTCTCAACATCACCGCAGAACTCTGCGGCAGCCGCTTCGGCCGCAACCTGCTCTGTCCGGGCGGCGTGAAGTGGGACGTGGACGCAGCGCTCAGCGAGTCGCTGGTCAGGCGCCTGCGCTCCGCCTTCCGCGATGCGCGCGGCTCCGTGGACGTCATGCTGGAAACCTCCAGCGTGCTGGCAAGGCTCACGGGCACGGGCAAGGTATCGTTTGAAGACGCCCGTGCGCTCGGCCTCGTGGGCATGGCGGCCCGCGCCTGCGGCGTGGACATGGACGCCCGCACGGACTGGCCGCTTTGCGACGTGTCTGGCGGCTCGACGCGCAGGCGCATACGAACCACGGGCGACGTGCTGGCGCGCACGCTTCTGCGCAGCGACGAGCTGAATGACTCCGCAGCCTCGGCCGAATCCGATCTCATGCAGCTCGGCTTTTCCAGCGGTGAAGAACCATGCCGCGTTTCCATGCCCGAAAGCCTGCCCCCGCACCGTCTTGCCGTGGCGCAGGTGGAAGGCTGGCGCGGCGAAATATGTCATCTGGGCATTACCGGCAAAAACGGCGAATGGCTGGCCTACAAGGTGGTGGATCCGTCCTTTCACAACTGGTCGGGCCTGGCCATGGCCCTGCGGGGCGAGCCGATTTCCGACTTTCCGCTGTGCAACAAGAGCTTCAACCTGTCCTACTGCGGGCACGACCTGTAGGAATGTGCCATGCTGAACATCATCAGAGAACGCCTGCACCAGGGCTACCGCACCCTGAACTATCCCTTTGCGTCTCCTTCCATAAGCCCGCGCTTCGCAGGTCTCCCCTCCCTTGAGCCCACTTCCTGCAAGGGCTGCAAAAGCCGCGCCTGCGAATCCGTATGTCCCACGGGGGCCCTGCACATCTCCCCCGAAGGGCCGGAACTCGACATGGGCCGCTGCCTGTTCTGCCGCGCCTGCGAATCCGCCTGTCCGGAAGGCAAGATCACCTTTACCCATGAGCACCGGCTTGCCGCCTACACCCGCGAAGCGCTCATCGTGCGCGGAAGAGCGCCGGAAACCATCGACCAGCCCGGCATACGTCAGGCCCGGGGCGAACAGAAGCGCGACCTGTCGCTCTTTTCCCGCTCGCTCAAGCTGCGCGAGGTGAGCGCGGGCGGCTGCATGGCCTGCGAGGCGGACGTGAACGTGCTCGGCACGCTCATCTACGACCTCGGACGCTTCGGCATCGAATACGCGGCCTCTCCCCGTCATGCCGACGGCCTGCTCGTTACCGGCCCGGTGACGGAAAACATGAAAAAGGCGCTGCTCGACGCCTGGCAGGCCGTGCCGGAACCGAAGATCGTCATTGCCGTGGGCGCGTGCGCCATTTCCGGCGGCACGTTCCGAGGCAGCCGCGAAGGCTGCGGCGGGGTGGAATCCGTGCTTCCCAAGGGATGCGTGGACGTGTACGTTCCGGGCTGTCCGCCCAATCCGTGGACCATACTCGACGGCATTCTGTCCGTGGCGTGGAAAAAGCGCATGGCAAAATAAGACGCGGAGCAGCACTCCGCATTCCCGAAGGGGCGGCATTCCGCCCCTTTTTTCATGCCCCGACGCCGAACGTGCGCCCCTGCCGCCCCTTTTTTCCGGCCTTTGGGGAACGTGCGCCTTTGCCTGCGCCTCTCCCGGCCGTGCGCCCGTTCCGCCGCAGCGCTGCAACGCGCATTCCCGCACGTCCGAAACGGCATGGACAGGCGCCGCCGTTTTCCCCGAAGTCTGCGTCTTCCGACCGCCCGTTCTCCTGCTTTTCTTCCTCCCCGCCCTGCGTCACACGTCAAAAAGCCCCGTCCCTCCTTTTCCGGATCATGCCGTGGGCGCGCCCTCGCTTTCCGGGCAGCCTCGCAATCGAGCGACCATGCATGTTCCTGCCTGCAACCTGCTCTGCATGTTTCTGCAACAATCTGCCGCCTTCCGCCCTCTTCTTCTATGACGCATCTTTTTTTTCAGGCTCTAACTGCCGCAAAACACCGTAAAAACCTTTTTATGCCCTGTACGCCTCGCCTCAAACGGTCATTCCGGCTGGACGTAACGCGCGTGATATGTTATAGGAGCGTCAATCCGGCTACGAATCGCCGTTGTGCCATCGTCCGGTTCACGCTGCAACAGGAGAGTATTCATGCGTAAAGTGCTTCTTGCCCCTGCCCTCGCTCTGTCCCTTCTGCTTCCTCTCTCGGCCAGTGCCGCCGACTATCGTCCCGACGTCGCCGCCCATCGCGGCGCGAGCGGCTATCTGCCCGAACATACCCTGCCCGCCAAAGCCATGGCCTACGCCATGGGCGTGGACTATGTGGAACAGGACGTGGTCATGACCAAGGACGGCAAGCTTGTGGTCATGCACGACATTCTCGTGGATACCACCACCGACGTGGCCAAGAAGTTCCCCGATCGCCATCGTGAAAACGGCCGCTACTACGCCTGCGACTTCACCTTCGACGAACTGCGCAGCCTGCGCGTGACCGAACGCTTCGATCCCAAGACCGGCAAGGCCGTGTTCGCCGACCGTTTCCCCGATTCCCCCATCGCCTATCAGATCCCCTCTCTTGAAGAAGAGTTCTATCAGGTGCAGGGACTGAACAAGTCCACCGGCAAGGACGTGAGCGTGTATGTGGAAGTGAAGGAACCTGACTTCTTCACCGCTCAGGGTCTGGACATTCTCAAGGCCACCATCGACACCATGACCAAGTTCGGCTACAACAGCCCGGACAGCAAGGCCATCCTGCAGATCTTCGACTATGAAGCCGTGGTCCGCGCCCGTGAACTCGGCTGGAAGGGCGAGCTCTGCATGCTGGTTACCGCCGGCGGCCAGGGCGCCAAGGACGACAAGGCCCGCCACAAGTGGCTGACCACGCCTGAAGGCATCAAGGAAGTGGCCAAGTACGCCACCATCTACGCTCCCAACTTCAACCTGCTCGCCGTGCCCACGGCCGACGGCAAGGGGTACACGCTTTCCAACCTCGGCGACCTCGCCCGCGAAAACGGCATGAAGCTGCACTCCTGGACTCTGCGCAAGGACTCCCTGCCCAAGGGCTTCAAGGACTTCAACGAAGTGCTCGACGTGTCCTTCAAGCAGCTCAAGGTCGACGGCATGTTCTCCGACTTCCCGGATCTGCTCGTGGAATACCTCAAGGCCAACAACCTGCGCTAAATAACGACGCCGCGCCGAAAAGAACGTGAGCCTGCCTCATTTTCTTCCGGCGCGGGATACAACAAAGACCGGTCTTCTTTCGGAAGGCCGGTCTTTGTCATAGTAAATGCGATTTCGCAGCATTTCTTCACGATATGCCGCAGGCCGCCGCATGACGGACTGTGTCCACCGGCACGGCGCGGCATCGCCTCAGTTTCCCCAAAAAGCAGGCACGATCGCGTCGCTAATTTCGCGCCTCTTCTGCGCCTGATCGAGCGCCGTGCCGGTCCAGACTCACGCCTCGCAAAAACGCCGCCGAACACGGCACTTATGCGTACGCCCGACCTGCCTCCCGGCCTCTCCGCACCCTGCGGCGGAAGGATGCCGAAAGGTCCGCGTCCGCCTCTTCCTGCGAGCGGGAAAACGGAAAAGCGTCGATCTTTGGAAGACGAACGCTTCATGCTTCCGCAGAAGCGCCCGTATGCGGGCCGTTACGCGTCCTTTGCCTTCCGCATGACGAGCAGCGAGGCGGCAATGACAAGGGCAAGCGCGCACCACTGCCTTGCCGAAAGCACCTCGCCCAGAATGAGAAAGCCGAACAGCGCGGCGGCGGCAGGTTCAAGACTCATGAGCACGCCGTAAGCCTGCGGCGGCACGATGCGCAGCGCCACGATTTCAAGGCCGTAGGGCAGCGCGGAGGCCAGAAAGCCCACGGCAAAGGCCAGAGGCAGCACGTCTGCAATGACGTCGGGCCGGAAAAGGAGCAGTCCGTCCGCCATCACGGCCCAGGGCACGGCCACCAGGGTACCGGCCAGCATGCCCCACGCAGCCGCGCACACGCCTCCGCCGCCTGCGCGTCGACCGAACACGATGTACCCGGCCCAGCCCGCGGCGGCAGCCAGCGCAAAGGCGAACCCCGTCAGATCCAGCCCGGAGTCGAGTCCCGACCACGGCAGAATGAGCAGAAGACCGGCCACGGCCAGCGCCACGCCGGCATAGTCCGTCCATCGGCGCGAGGAGCACACGGCCACGATGAGCGGCCCGGAAAACTCCACGGCCACGGCCAGCCCCTGCGGGATGCGGGCAATGGCCTGGTAGAAGCAGCCGTTCATGAAGGCGATGGCCACGCCGTACACGAGCACGCTTTTCCACTCCTCCCGCCGCGGCAGATGCCGCCACGGACGCAGCGCAATGAAAAGCAGAAGCGTGGCGCAGGCAAGGCGCAGAGCCACGGTGACTTCCGGCCCCACCTTCCTCATGAGGAACTTGGCCTCGGAGGTGCCGAGCTGCGTGGAGGTTATGGACACAAGCAGCATGAGCACGCCGAGGTACGGCCCGCGGATATGGCGCAGAAAGGAAGGCACGGCGTTATCTGGCGGGCTGAGGTTCCACGTGAATGACGATCTGCCCCACGCCGGGCAGCGCGGTGCGTATTTCGTCCTCAAGGCGCGTGGCGAGCGCATGCCCTTCGCCCACGGTGGCCGCATCGGAACGGCAGTGGAAGGTCACGGTCGTGCCTTCATCGCCGGTATACACGTGCAGATGATGAGGTTCGCTCAGAGAAGAATCATGAAGCGCCCTGTCCACGACTCTTTTCGTCAGCTCAAGGCTCATGGGCTCGACGTCGGAATGCGAGCGGCTGCCCCTGGGCTCCATGTGCGACACCACGTACACCGCACCCACGCGACGGCGAAGATCCGTTTCATAGTCCGTCACCTTTTTGTGGGCTTCGGCCAGAGGCATGTCGTCGGGAAGTTCAATGTGCACTTCCACGTGCATGCCGTCGTCCTGGGTAACAAGGCGAAGATTGTGGATCATGAGTCCGTGCAGGGAGGCCAGACGATAGGAGGTGGCGTAGAAGTCGCGGTGATTTTCGTCTTCCGGCTCCATATGCACCGTGGTTTCGGCATCGGGCAGCACGCCGCGCACCACGTTTTCGAGCATGGTGGAAATTTCGTGCGCCATGTCCACGCGCAGATCGGAAGGCACGGACACCACGAGTTCCACAAAATGCCTTGCGCCGCTTTCGCGCACGCGCACGCTGCGGGCCGCGTAGGCGGGGGCGTTGGCGGCAAGCGCGGCACGCACGCGGCGGGCCTGTTCGCTCATGCCGCCGTCCATGAGGGTGAGCACGGCGTTGCGGGCCATGTTCCAGCTCACCACGAGCACAATGGCAGCCACGCCGAGCGCGGCCACGGCGTCGGCCTTGGTAAGGGCCTGGTAGAGCACGGACTCATGATCGACGAATGAGGCGAGCCACACGCAGGTGAGACCGATGAGAACCACGGCAGAAGACCATATGTCCGTGGTAAAGTGCATGGCATCGGCCTCAAGCGCTTGCGACTTGTGCTCTCTGGCCACTTTGCGCAGCATGGCGGAACGGCTTATGTCCACGACAAGAGAAATGATGATCACGCCGAAGGCCCACCACGAAGGCTCCACGGGACCGGCGGCAAAGAAAAGGCGCTCCACGGCCTCAATGATGATCCACGCACACGTCACGAGAAGGAGCACCGTTTCGGCCAGAGCGGCAAGACTTTCGGCCTTGCCGTGTCCGTAGGGATGCCGCTCGTCTGCGGGCTGCGAGGATATGCGGACCGCAAGGCAGGTGATGCCTGCGGCCACGAAGTCGAGCGTGCTGTGCAGCGCCTCGGAAAGCAGACCGAGGCTGTTGGTGGATATGCCCGCAATGAGCTTGATGATGGTAAGCATCGCCGACCAGAGCACCGAAGACACGGCGGCCTTCTTCTTGGCGGCGTCGGCAAGAGCGGCCTCTTCGGCGGCAAGACGTTCCTGTTCCCGTTTTTCCTGTTCGACCCTTTCCAGATCGGCGAGGGTCGTATCATGGTTTTTGCTGCTGTCCATGACAATCATCTCTTTGCTGTGAAATTTCTCCGTCTTACGGCGGAGCCCTCTTTTTTAATAATGCGAAAAGCCGTAGTCAAGCGTCTGTCCGGCAGGCGGAACGGGCATCCGCATCGGCGCTTCCGCAGCATCTCCCCTTCTCTCGTCCGCACGTCATGCGCCCGTCGCCGGGGCGTGCAGCCTCCGCCCCTGCACCCCGCTTTTGCGGGGCATGTTCCGTTCCCAACACCGCCGTGCGGCAAAGGCACGATACGCTCTCCCTCGGCTGACCAGCCTCCCGCCCGCGTTCCAGAAGCGTCTCTTCCCTCCGCATCCGGTTGCCTTGCCCTTTCAAAACGGCTATCGTGTCCCCATTCATTCATCCAAGCAAGGAGTGTTCCATGTCCAAGCACATACTCATCACCGGCGCAACCTCGGGCTTCGGCCTTGCCACCGCACGCCTGTTCGCCGCCGAAGGCTGGCACGTCGCCGGCACAGGCCGCCGGGCGGACCGCCTCGACGCCCTGCATCAGGAACTCGGCGACGCCTTCCTGCCCCTTCCCCTCGACATGCGCGACAGAAGCGCCGTCATGGAAACTCTGAGCAACCTGCCCGGCGAGTGGAGCGACGTCGACGTGCTGCTGAACAACGCCGGCGCGGCCCTCGGCCTCGACCCCGCGCAGGAATGCGACCTCGACGACTGGGACGCCATGGTCGACACCAACATCAAGGGCCTGCTCTACGCCACGCGGGCCATTCTGCCCGGCATGGTGGCGCGCAACCGCGGTCACATCGTCATGCTGGGCTCCGTGGCGGGCAACTATCCCTATGCGGGCGGCAACGTGTACTGCGGC
>NZ_CALUWV010000027.1 GCF_944324575.1 uncultured Mailhella sp.
GGCGACAGCTTCGGCGCGGGCGATGAATTCGGCGAAGTGGAATCCATCAAGTCCGTGAACAAGCTGTTCATGCCCGTGGCCGGCGAAGTGACCGCCGTGAACGGCGACCTTGACGGCACGCCCACGCTGCTCAACGCGTCCTGCTACGACAAGGGCTGGCTCATCCGCATCAAGCCCGAAGACATGGCCGCCGTTGACGGCCTCATGTCCGCCGACACCTACCGGGCGAGCCTGTAGAAACGCCCCGAACGACGTTTTCCGCGCGTCATGCAGGACACGGGTATTCCGCGGCGGGCGGCATGTTCAAGATCGGAATTTCGTTGCGGGCGTCAGGGCGGAGAGACGGTCGTCCCGAGGCCTTTTTGCCTTGTTACTTTCTGTCCACCACAAAGAGCTGCATGTACTGGCCGCGGCTCGTCTGCACGAGAAGACGCTTTTCCACGTTGAGACGGTCTTCCGTGATGACGGCGGGCGGGGTGGTGTCGGTGTCGAGCAGCAGGAAGCGCTGTTCCGGCACGTCGGAAAGGGAGGCGATCTTCGTGGTGTCGCGGCCGATTTCCCATTCTTCCGTGGGACCGAAGCCGTCGAAGGAATAGCAGGGAATGCCCCTGAGTTCCGGCATGACGCGCAGCTCATCAAGGGTGCAGGAGGGGGGAATCTTCTGCACCACGGGGCGGGTGGAGCCCATGCGGAAGGCGGCAAGGCACACGAGAAGCACCATGAGGCAGGACACGGAGACCACGTAGCGCGGGAACTTGAGGCCGAAGGCGCCGAGGATGAGGCAGAGCAGGGCGAAGAAGGCGCAGTAGAGCGCATGGTCCGCATGGCTCCAGGCGATGAAAAGGCATATGCCTGCGGCCGCCAGCGTGCCGAGACCAAGGTGAACGGTGATGACGCACCTCTCGACGCGGGAAAGCGTGCCCTTGTCGAGGCCGCTCACCCAGTGCCGCAGCACCTGCGCGCACACAATGGCGAGGGGAACCATGGCGGGCATGAGATAGCGTTCCTTCTTTTCCGGCACGAGCGAGAGCAGGAGAAGCGAGAGCAGGAACCAGCAGAGCATGAATTTCATGTCCGCGCGGTTTTCGTCGCTTTTGTTCAGCCAGCGGTTGAAGAGGCCGGAGAGCGAAACGAGCGCCCATGCGCCCGCAAAGCCGGGGAAGGAGAGGTAGAAGAAGAACGAGGCCGTGTGCATGGTGCTCCAGGCCTTCACTTCGCCCTGCGCCACGTCTGCGGCCACGTGGGGCACGGCAACGTACACGTAGATATACCAGAGAGAGCCCAGGAGGCAGCCGCCCAGAAGAATGACGGCAAGGCGCTTCCACGGAACGCTGCGGCGAAAGATGAGAAGGCACGCAAGAAAGGGCAGCAGCATGGTGTAGAGCTGCACGGGGCCCTTGCTGAGCACCGAGGCCGCCATGAGAAGCGTGCCTGCCACGAGCCAGCCCCGGCCCTGATTCACGAGTGCGGCGAGGGCGCCGGTCATGAACACCACGGAGTAGATGTCCCAGGAATTGGTGGTGCCGAGCTTGAGGGTGAGCAGCATGGTGGAGACGACAAGTCCGGCGCAGAAGGCGGTTTTCTCATCGCCGAAGAGGGCCCTGCAAAGATCGTAGCAGAACACGCCGAGAAGTCCCGTGACGAGAATGACGGGCAGATGCAGGGCGAACATGGAGGGCTCAGGATCGAGCAGAAAGACGGGCACGGTGAGCCACACGGGCAGCGGCGGCTTGTTGAGGCGTATTTCGGTGAAGAGGTGGGGAATGAGCCAGCTGTGATCCTGCGCCATGGACTGCGCGGAAATGAGGTTGCGCGCTTCCATGATGCCGGTGCCGAACACGTAGATTAGCGGCATAAGAACGAGCAGGGAAAAGACGTAAATGACGGTGCGCTGTTTCATGACGTGCCTTTGCGTGGTCTCAGCGGGAACGACGTTGTGAAGGGGAGGAAGCGCGTTCGCTGCGCAGGCCGATGACGATGTTTCTGGCGTAGGCGGCAAGACCGAGGGACTGCCCGAGAATGAGCACGATGTCGAGCCTCAGGACGGCGTAGAGGCAGATGAGCAGGGAGCCGGTCAGACTGATGACCCAGAAGCCCATGGGCAGAACGGAAACGTGATGCCGCGAGGAATACCACCACTGATACACGAACCTGAGCGTGAAGAGCGCCTGACTTGCGCAGCCGAAAACGAGCAGGGGCAGGGGAATGTCGGGGTTTTTGAACAGCGTCTGCGCCACGTCGGCTCCGGAGAGCGCGAGGCTCACGGCGGCCGCAGGCGGGGTGACGAGAAGCACGACCCGCACGGGCAGCGCGCATTTCTGCCATATGCCGTTGGCCTTGAGGTTCCACAGATAGACGTAATAGGAGATGAACTGCCCGAGAATGATGGCAAAGTCGTTTCTCAGCCATCCGTAGATCATGAGCAGGTAGGCCCCGCATATGCTGAACACCCAGAACAGCGCGGGAGAAATGATTTTTTTTGCCCGTTCGGTTTTTATCCACTGGTGGAGCATGCGCAGGGAGAAGAATCCCTGGGCGAGCAGGCCCACGCTGGTGACGAGCAGATATTCCTTCATGATGAGTCCTTGCAGAATGTTTCCCCTGCCGGGCAAAGGAAGCGGAAGAGAAGGCCGGAGCGTCGGCCGCGCATGCCGCTTCTGCCGGGCGCGGCGTTCTCCGTAAGGGGCGCCCGCGCCGGGGCGGGGCTGACGCGCGAGCTGTCCGCGCTTTGTGGCGAGTGGCGGCGCTCTTCGTAAGGAGCGGCGCCGCTTCGTCAGTCCGGCGGGAAGCGCGAGCGCTTAGTCGTGCCTGAGATTGTCGGCCTTCACCTTGTAGGCGATGTGCCGTTTCTGCATCCAGCGCACGGCGAGGCAGTCCACGAAGGGGGAAACGAGCCGGTTGCGCAGGTTGAACTTGGATACGCCCGCCACGCGCGGAAAATGCGACACGTCCACCTGCTTTACCCTGCCGCCCTCAAGCTGGATGAGCGCGGGGAAGAAGCGGTGCATGCCCTTGAAGAAGGGCAGGGCGCGGGCCATGTCGGCGCGCATGACCTTGAGCGGACAGCCGGTGTCGCGCGCGCCGTCTTTGATCATCATGCGGCGGAAGCCGTTGGCGATGCGCGACTGAATCTTCTTGAAGCCCGTGTCCTTGCGTTTGGCGCGCACGCCCGTGACGAGCTCGTAGTCGCCGAGATAGGGCGTGAGCAGGTCGAGTTCTTCGGGCGCGGTCTGAAGGTCGGCGTCGATGTAGGCGAGGTAGGGGGAACGCACCTGATCCATGCCCGCCTTGAGCGCGCTGCTGAGACCCGTGTTGCAGGAAAGCTCGATGAAGAAGAATCCCTCGTGCTCTGCGCAGGCCTCGCGGATGCGCTCGCCGCTTCTGTCGGAGGAGCCGTCGTTGATGAAGAGCACGCAGGAAGACATTTTCGCGCGGGGCAGATAGGCGGCAAGGCGCGAGGCAAGGGCGGGCATGTTGTCTTCTTCGTTGTATACGGGCACGAGTATGGTCAGATCGTAGGAGGCGGTCTCGTTGCTGGTCATGGAGTCTCTCCCCGGCGCGGGATGCGCCGCATGAGTTTGTGGCCTTTCGCGGGAGGCTTGGGGGCGGAAGGTCGGTATGGCGGGGCCGGAACGTGCGCCGGGCGACTCCGCTTTGCGGGGCCGTGCGGGGAGCGTCCGTGCCTTCCGGACGCTTCAGGGCGCGGCGCTCACGGGGCCGCGGGCCTTTTCAGGCGCCGGGCCGCACTTTTCGTCAGTCTTCGCGTATGGGGTTCTCGTCGGACAGATACCACGCGGCAAAGCGGCGTATGCCTTCGGCAAGCGGCGTGGAGGGCCGGAAGTTCGTGGCCTTCTGCAGCTTGGAGGTGTCGGCGAAGGTCTGGTACACGTCGCCTTTCTGCATGGGCAGCATCTGCATGTCGGCCTTTCTGCCCAGGGCGTCTTCCAGCGTGCGGATGAAATCCATGAGCTGCATGGGATGCCCGCAGCCCACGTTGTAGATGTCCGTGGGCACGGCTCCTTCGGGAACGCGGTCGATGAGACGCACCACGGATTCGATGATGTCGTCGATGTAGGTGAAGTCGCGCGAGAGATTGCCGTTGTTGAACACCTTGATGGGCCTGCCGGCAAGAATGGCCCTGGCAAAGAGCACGGGAGCCATGTCGGGTCTGCCCAAGGGGCCGTACACGGTGAAGAAGCGCAGGCCCGTGGAGGGAATGCGGTAGAGGTGCGCGTACACGTGGGCGATGAGCTCGTCGCAGCGCTTGGTGGCGGCGTAGAGCGACACGGGCGTGTTCACCGGGTCTTCTTCGTTGAAGGGCGTCTTTTCGTTGCCGCCGTACACCGAGCTTGAGGAGGCGAAGAGAAGATGCTTCACCGGATGGGCGCGGCAGCATTCCAGAAGGTTGACGAAGCCGAGCACGTTGCTCTGCACGTAGGAGAAGGGATTTTCCAGAGAGTAGCGCACGCCGGCCTGTCCGGCCAGATTGACGGCCACGTCGAAGGCTCCCTCGGCAAAGAGCTTCATGAGGCCGTCGCGGTCCTCAAGATGCATTTTCACGAAGCAAAAGCCGGGAAAGGTGTCGCTCTGCTTCACGGCCCCGTATTCCGGGTCGGCGTCGTTCACGCCGAGCAGCGCGAGCCGCGCGGTCTTGAGGCGTGGGGAGTAGTAGTCGTTGATTTCGTCGATGCCCGTGACGCTGTGCCCGGCCTCAAGGAGCCTTCGGGCCAGAAAGCAGCCGATGAATCCGGCCGCGCCGGTGATGAGTATGTTCATGAGCAGTCCTTTTTTCATGCAAACGGCTCCTTGTCCGTGCGGAAGAAGGAGCCGGTGGGCGCAGTGCGCCGGAAAACGGGGCGAGGGAATCAGCCTATTCTGTAGAAGGCGAATCCGGCCTTTTGCAGGCTTTCTTTCCTGTAGACGTTGCGTCCGTCGAAGATGACGGCTGTCTTCATGGCCTCGTGCAGCTTCTTCCAGTCGGGAAGGCGGAATTCCTTCCATTCCGTGACCACGGCGAGAGCGTCCGCACCTTCGGCAGCTTCGTACATGCTGCGGGCGAAGGTGACGGAATCGCCGAGCAGGGAACGGGCCCGGTCCATGGCCACGGGATCGAAGACGCGCACCGCGCAGCCCGCTTCAAGCAGGGCGTGTATGAGCACGAGCGAGGGCGCCTCGCGCATGTCGTCGGTGCCGGGCTTGAAGGCAAGGCCCCAGATGGCCACGGTGCGGCCCCTGAGCTCGCCCTTGAAGTGGCGGGAAATTTTTTCAAAGAGCACGGTCTTCTGCCGTGCGTTCACCCTTTCCACGGCCTCGAGCACTTCCATGTCGTAGCCGTGGGCGGCGGCGGTGGCAATGAGGGCCTTCACGTCCTTGGGAAAGCACGAGCCGCCGTAGCCGCAGCCCGCGTACAGGAACTTCGGCCCTATGCGATGATCCATGCCTATGCCCTTGCGCACCATGTCCACGCTCGCGCCCACGCGCTCGCACAGGTTGGCGATGTCGTTCATGAAGGATATGCGCGTGGCCAGCATGGCGTTGGCCGTGTACTTGGTGAGCTCGGAAGAGGCGCGGTCCATGAACAGCATGCGGTCGCCCGTCATCATGAAGGGGCGGTACAGCTCGCTCATGATGGCGCGGGCCCTTTCGCTCTCCACGCCGATGACCACGCGGTCGGGCATCATGAAGTCGTTCACGGCGTGGCCTTCCTTGAGAAATTCGGGGTTGGAAACCACGTCCGCAGCGGCGCAAACGCCGCGTTTTTCCAGTTCTTCGCGGAGAATGGCTTCCACTTTTGCACAGGTTCCCACGGGCACCGTGGACTTCACCACCACCACGAGGTCTCCGGTCATGAGATCGCCCACGGAACGGGCCGCGCTGCACACGTAGCTCACGTCGGCGCTGCCGTCCTCGCCCTCGGGCGTGCCCACGGCAATGAAGGCCACGTCGGCGCCGTCAAGGCTTTCCTGCAGGGAGGTGGTGAAATGGAGCCTGCCCGCCTGCGCGTTGCGGGTGAGAAGTTCCGGCAGAGAAGGCTCATAGATGGGGCAGCCGCCGGCTTTCAGCGTGGCGATCTTGTCCTCGTCCATGTCCATGCACCAGACGTCGAGTCCTACTTCGGAAAAGCATGCGGCCGTCACCAGCCCCACATAGCCCGAACCTATCACAACGATTTTCATCAGTGGTCCTTTATGCACGTTGTGTTTCCCGAAGGAAACAGACCGGACGGAGAATCCGTCGGAAGGAAGGCGGAAACGGGCGCGTCGCGCGTTCCGGGCTCCTTCCTGAGCCTGGCCGCGCGGACCGGACGCTGCCGCAAGGGGCGTCAGCTTCCGCCTCGGAAGGCTCCCGCCGACGGAAAAAGCCGCGCCTGCTTCCGAAGTCTGAGGAGAGAGAGGGAACATCGTGCGTGTTTCCGTCCCTTTCGCCTTATGAAACTGCGCGGTCTGACTGCACTTTTTATGTTCTTGTTAATATAAGCACGACCTGCTGTCAATTGCCGTTACAGTCCGTTACAGAATGTCAAAGCACTGCATCGTGAACGCTGAAAGGCTTTTTCGACTGCATTTGACCATGCAACACAGGAAAAAGAGTCGTCATTATCGGCAGTGAAGCGGAAAAGATGAGCCGCTCGACAGCAACTGTCGGCGGTTTTTCCTTTCATCCGCCGGGGTCCCCGTCATGGCCGAAGCCACGAGCGCGCCGCTTGCCAGAGCCCAGTGAATGTTGTAGCCGCCGAGAAGTCCGGCAACGTTGACGATTTCGCCGCAGAAGTAAAGTCCCGGCACCTTCCGGCTTTCGAGGCGGCGGGAAAGAGAGGAGAGCTTCACGCCGCCCGCGGCGGCCTCGGCCTTCTTCAGCCCTTCGGTGCCCGAGGGGCGGCAGGAAAATTCGTGCACGGCGGCGGCGAGGCGCAGTCTGTCCTTTTTGCCCATTTCCGCGCATTTTTTCCGGGCGAGGTCTTCGGGGCACAGGGCGTCTGCGAGGCGCGCGGGCATGAAGCGCGAAAGCAGGTTGCGCGCAAGGAGCCTGCCGTGTTCCTTTTCGTCGAGAAGTTCGAGCACGGGCAGCTCGGGCAGAAAGTCGAGAATGAGCTCATCGCCCGCCCTCCAGCGGCAGGAGGCCACGAGCGCGGCCGGGCCGCTCACGCCGCGATGCGTGAAGAGCAGGGAGCGTATGCCCGCGGGATCGGGCCGGAAGGTCGTGCCGTCGCGCCGGATGGCGACGCGCACGTTCACGCTTATGCCCTCAAGTCCGGCAAGCGGCCAGTCGCCGGGCATGACGAAGGGCACGAGCACGGCTGAGAAGGGCACGACTTCGTGGCCCCAGGCGGCGGCAAGCCTTGCCATGGCGTCGCTTGCACCCGAGGCGGGCCAGGCGGAGGAGCCTGCGGCAAGCACGAGGCGGCGGGCCGTCACCTTTTCCTGTCCGGCAAAGAAGGTGAAGCCGGCTTCTTCCCGGTCGCGTCCGAAGGCGGGAGCCCCGGAGGGCAGGGAAAACGAGGAGGCCGTGCACCCGAGGTAGAAGTCCACGCCCGCGTCGTCGCACTGCACGGCCAGCCTGTCGGCAAGGAAGGCGGCCGGACGCAGACCGAAAATCTGTCCGAAGTCCCGTTCCTCAAAGGGCAGGCGCAGGGAGCGCAGAAGATCGAGCGTCCATTCGCAGGGGAAGGCGCGCAGCACGGCGCGCACGAGCGAAGGGTCGTCCGTGACGTAGTGCTCTTCCGAAAGCGTGCGGTTGGTGAAGTTTCCGCGTCCGCCTCCGGCCATGGACAGCTTGACCCCCGGCCGGTCGTGACGGTCCACGAGGGCCACGGAAAGGTCGCGGCGGGCGGCGTTTCTGGCGCAGATGAGGCCCGCGGGCCCGGCGCCGATGACGGCAACGTCGTACATGGTGACTCCTGTGAGAGGGCGGCGTTCCCGCAGCGGCGGCAGCCGGAGGGGACGCCGGTTTTCATCCATTCAGCCGGACTTCCGGGAGGGAAAAGCGCGCCGGGCGGAAGAGACGCGCGTTTCGTGCCGGGCGAAAAAGGGGGGCGCTGCGGCCCGGGGCTGCGCCGAAACGCCTGCCGGTTCTTCCTGCACCGGAACGTCAGGGCGCGGCGGACATGGGACGCGCCTGCTCTGGTGCAGGGGCGGGCTCATGACGGCAGGGCCGGGGCGTCCGCCCGGGCGGCACATCGCCGCGCCTGCCGGGCGTTTTTCGTCAGCTCTGCCGGAGCGCGGTGACGAGGGCCACGGCCTTGATGCCCTTGAGCTCCCCGGTGAAACCGAGCTTTTCTTCCGTAGTGGCCTTGAAGGCCACGTGGTCGAGGGGCAGATCGAGCAGCCGTGCCACGTTGCGGCGTATGGCGTCGGCTTTGGGGGCGAGCTTCGGCTTCTGCGCCACCACGGTGAGGTCGACGTGCACGAGGCGGACATGGGCTTCGGCGGCCAGCATCATCACGCGGTCGAGCAGCACGACGGAGGAAACGTTGTCGAAGGCGGGGTCGTTGTCGGGGAAAAGACGGCCTATGTCGCCGCCGGCAAAGCAGCCGAGCACGGCGTCCATGAGGGCATGCAGCAGAACGTCGCCGTCGGAATGGGCGTGAATGAGGAATTCGCCGCCTATTTCCACGCCGCCCAGGGTAAGAGGACGGTTGCCGCCGTAGGCGTGCACGTCGTAGCCGTAGCCGCAGCAGGGCAGAAGGGGTTTTTGTTCGGAAAGCAAGGCGAGATCCCGGGGGTTGGTGATTTTCACGTTGTCGCTGTCGCCGTCGACCACGAGCACGGGCAGATGGCAGCGCTCAAGGAGCGAGGCGTCGTCGGTCACGCTCCAGCCTTCCGCGTCGGCCCGCTCGTGGGCCTCGCGAAGACGGGAGAGCAGGAAGGCCTGCGGCGTCTGCACGGCGCGCAGCGTTTCCCGCTCAGGGGTGCGCGCCACAAGGCCGGAGGCGTCTGTCTCCTTCACCGTGTCGGTGACGGGAACGCCGGGAATGACCCCGGAAACGCCGCCTTCGCGAAGCGCCTGGGCCACCTTCGTCACGAGGGCCGTGCGCAGGAAGGGACGCGCGCCGTCGTGGATGAGCACGCTTTCGCACGATTCCGGCAGCGCCGCGAGGGCGTGACGCACGGAGTCCTGACGGCGTTCTCCGCCCTCGGCAAAGCGCAGGGGCACGCCGAGGGATTCTTTGGCGTTGAGCGCAAGGGCCTGCGCTTTTGCCTCGTCGAGCCTGCCTGCGGGAAAGACGAAGACAAGGCCGTGCACCAGCGGCGAGGCGGCCATGGCGCGGGCCGGATGCCACCACAGGGGCGCGCCCCTGTAGGGCAGAAACTGCTTGGCCTCGCCGCCCGTGGCCTGCGCCATGCGGCTGCCCTGACCGGCGGCGAGAACGACGCCCCAGCATTCGTGTTGCATGTCGACCTCTCAAGCGAAGGTTCCGGGCCTGTCCCGGTGTTTCGGATCGTGCGGATGAAAGACCGTTTTCCGGCCTCGGCGCGTTCCGGAAGAAAGAAGGGGAGGGAACTTTCGCTCCCTCCCCGTGAAAAAGGAGTCGGACTGTAAGCCGGGTTCTGTACCGCCCGAAGGCGGCGGCTGTCATTCCTCTAGAGACGCGGTTGCCCGCGCCTTCAAGCAACCTACCCGGAAACCATGGGCCGGGCCGGCCGGTTTCCCTATTTGGTCTTGCTTCGGATGGGGTTTGCCTGGCCTGACGTGTCGCCACGCCAGCCGGTGAGCTCTTGCCTCACCGTTTCACCCTTACCGTTCCGAAGAACGGCGGTCTGCTTTCTGTTGCGCTTTCCAGCGGTCGCCCGCTCTGGCCGTTAGCCAGCATCCTGCCCTGCGAAGCCCGGACTTTCCTCCCCGGACCGAATGGTCCGCGGCGACAGCCCGTCCGACTCCATGACATGTTCGCATGAGGAGCACGAAGGCTCCCGAAGCGCTACTCCGCGCTTTCGGCCTTCACTTCGGGCCTGGGCGCGTTGGGATCCTGGAAGTCGTGCGCCCAGTACATGAGGCGCTGACAGTTGGGGCAGCTCATGATGTGATTGCCGCGCTGCAGGTCGATGAACACCTGCGGCGGAATGGCGATGTGGCAGCCCGAGCAGATGCCCGCCTCGACGGGAACGATGACCGGATGGCGCAGACGGTCGCGGATGAACTCATAGCGGCTCAGCACGGGCGGAGTGATGAGGGCGGCCACTTCGGCGCGCTGCTTTTCCAGCGCGTCCAGACGGGCGCGGCAGTCGGCGATGCGCTTTTCAAGGTTTTCCTGCTGGCTTTCCAGCTCGGCCTTGAGCTCGTTCCAGGTCTCTTCCACGGACTGCAGATTGCTTTCCTGCAGGGAGCGTTCTTCCTGCAGGGCCATGCGTTCCTCTTCGCGGGTCTGGTTCTGCATTTCCATGCTGTCCATCTCGCGGATCATGGCCTGATATTCGCGTTCGTTTTCCACCTGCATGAGCTTGTTCTTGCTGTTCGTCAGGCGGGATTCGTCGTCCTTGATGTCGGCGTCGAGGCGCTTCTGCTGTTCCTGCAGATGCTGGAGCTTGTCCAGAATCCAGTTGCGCTGCGTGTCCTGAGAGTTGAAGCGCTTCTGCAGATTTTCCACGTCCTTGGGCGCGGCTTCCATTTCGCTCTGCACGGCGTGAATGCCGTCGTCCACGTGCTGGAGAGCCACAAGCTGGCGGATCTGTTCAATATAGAGGCTCACGACAGTACCTCCGGTACTTCAGAAAGAAAGGTCAAGGGCAGGAAGGGGTCCCTGCCCGGCAAAAACGTTACCGTCACGCCGTCGAGCTTCGTTTTCAGAAGTTCGGCGAAGCGACGTATCATTTCTTCTTCCAGGGAGAAATGTCCCACGTCGAGAACGGCCATGGGACAGAAATTCGGGCTGCGCGCGTCATGACGCGAGGCCAGGGCAAGGGCGTCGTGATACTTCACGTCGCCGGTGATGAAGAGATCGGCCCCCGCGGAGGCGGCCTCTTCCAGAAGGGAGGAACCGGAACCCGTGCACACGGCCACGCGCCGCACCGTCATGCCGGCATCGCCCACGAGGCGGGGAACGGCGCACATTCTCTCAAGAGGCAGCGCGTCGCGCAGAACGGCGCAGAGCTCTGCAAGGCTCACGGCCTCGGGCAGGTCTCCCGCGCAGCCGAAGCCGCCCTCGATGACGGAGCCGTCGGACGCGGTGAAGGTTCCCGTTTTTTCCAGAAGGACGCGGTTCGTGAGCCCGAGCAGATCGGGCAGCCAGGCGCTCGGTCCTTCGGGGTTGGCGTCCAGCGTGGTGTGGCTCGCGTAGAGCGGCACGTCGTTTCTGTAAAGAATGGAGAGCGCGTCGGTGTAGCCGTTCAGGGTGCTCGTCCATGCCGGGCGCATGGCAAGCGGATGATGCGTGAGCACCATGTCCGCTCCGGCTTCCACGGCCGCACGGAGCTGTTCGGGCGCGGGGTCGAGGCATACGGCAAGATGGCGTATGTCGGCGCGGGCCGAGGCTACCTGAACGCCGGAATGATCCCAGTCCGCCATAAGCGAAAGGGGAGCCGTCTGTTCAATGATGCTGATGAGCTCGCTCTGTAGCATGGGTGTCGCCTTTTCTGCGCGGGGCAGAATGTCATGGATATGCCGGGGAATTCATATTTCTAGGGAAAGTTCCCGTCTTCGTCAAGCTCCTGTCCGTCTTCCTGTCCCGGATGGGGCGGAAGGGGAAGGCGAGGCTTTCGTTCCGCGCCGAAAATTCCTCTTGGCCTTCCCCGGAGTTTGCGGTAAGGGAACGCCATGCCATCCTTCATTTACATTACCGACGTTTTTTGTCCCTGGTGCTTCGGCTTTGCTCCCGTCATGCAGAAGCTCGTCGAGCGTCATTGTTTTCCCGTGCGCGTGCTCTGCGGCAATCTTGTGGATGAGCCGGAAGAGACCTCTTCCATGGGCACGCCGCGTCTGCGCGCCTTTTTCCAGCGACTGTCCGACACCACGGGCCGCACGCTGGGCGAAAACTTTTCCGGCCTGCTCACCGAAGAGGGAAGCGTGGTCATGGATTCCTCGCGTTCCGCGCTGCTCATGGCCGCGCTCAAGAAGCTCGCGCCCGGTCATGCGCTCGAGCAGATGGAGACCTTTCAGGATGCCTTCTACAAGGACGGGCGAGACGTGCTCGATCTTGCCGTTCAGGCCGACGTGGCCGCGCGCTGGGGCGTCTCTGCGGAGGATCTGAAGCAGGCTCTTGCCTCCGAAGCCGTGCGCGACAAGGCGAAGAAGGAAATGGACGAGGCTGAGGACATACTCGGCGACTTCGTGGTCTATCCCACGCTTTTCGTGAAGACCGACGACGGGGAACTTCACGCCGTGGCCCGGGGATTCGCGCCTTTTGAGGACGTGGAAGCCAAGATTGAGGCGGCCCTTGCCTCGGGCGACTCCCTGAATGCGGTTTCCGGCAGCGCCTGCGGGCTGGACGGCACCTGCTGCATCCGCTGAATTCTTTTTCCCCGCGTGGTCGCGCTTTTCGTGAGGCGCGCTTTTTCTGTCCGGCCCCGTTTCGTTCCTGAGAGGGAAGCGGGCCGGGGCGTTTTTTTTGCGTTTTGCCTCACGGCAACAGCGGTGAAGGGAGAACGGGCCGGGAGGAGGGAAATTCTTTCAAGGTCTTTGCTTCTTTTTCGGCCGCTCTTTTCCGTTCCTTTCCGCGGGGCGGAAGGCGTTTCGGCGCTTGAACAGCGCATGATAATGCGCTAGACTTGCTTTTTTACCGGCGGCAGGTCGGTGCGGCTCCGACAGAAGGGGAGTCCGGCTTCCGCGCGTTTTCTGGGAATGCGCCCGTTCTGCGGGAGCGTCTTTCCTCATTCTTTTAACACGGGAGATCTCGGGATGCGTTTTCTCAACTGTGCCGCGGCCGTTCTGGCCGTCTGCGGTATGGCGCTTTCGCCTCTGGCCTCTTCCGCCCATGCGGAAGAAGCGGCAAAGAACATCAAGGTCGGCTTCATCTATGTTTCCCCTGTGGGCGACGAGGGCTGGTCGTGGACTCATGATCAGGGCCGCAAGATGATGGAAGAGATGCCCGGCGTGGAAACCACCATGATGGAAAGCGTGCCCGAAGGCCCCGACGCCGAGCGCGCCATCAAGAACATGTGCTCCAAGGGCTACAACGTCATCGTGGCCACGAGCTTCGGCTACATGGACGCCATGGCCAAAATGGCGAAGCGCAACCCCAAGGTCACCTTCCTGCACTGCTCGGGCTACAAGCACAGTGAAAACATGACCTGCTACTTCGGCAGAATGTATCAGGCCCGCTACCTCACCGGCATGGTGGCCGGCGCCATGACGAAGAAGAACGAAATAGGCTACGTGGCCTCCTTCCCCATTCCCGAGGTGGTGCGCGGCATCAACGCCTTCACGCTCGGCGTGCGCGCCGTGAACCCCGACGCCAAGGTGCGCGTGGTGTGGACCCGCACCTGGTACAGCCCCGACGATGAGAAGAAGGCAGCCGAAGGCCTGCTCGACGTCGGCGTGGACGCCATCGCCCAGCATCAGGACTCCGCCGGTCCGCAGACCGCGGCCGAGGCCCGCGGCGCCTATTCCGTGGGCTACAACACCGACATGTCCGCCGCCGCGCCCAAGGCTCACCTTGTGGCCGCCGTGTGGGACTGGAACAAGTTCTACAAGAAGTTCATCGACGAGTACCGCGCCGGCACCTGGAAGAACGGCAACTACTGGTACGGCATCAAGGACGGCATCGTGGACATTTCCGCCTACGGCGCCATGGTGCCTGAAGACGTGCGCGCGAAGGTGGACGCCGTGAAGGCCGACATCATTTCCGGCAAGTACCAGGTGTTCACCGGCCCGGTGAAGGATCAGGAAGGCAAGGTGCGCGTGGCCGAAGGTCAGGTTGCGCCCGACGACATGCTGCTTTCCATGGACTGGTTCGTGGAAGGCGTGATAGGCACGACCAAGTAGCGTTTCAGGAAAGCTCCGTCCGGTGAGGGCGGGGCTTTTTCATTTTCCGGTCCGCGGGCTGCCCCGTCCCCTGAGGGGCGGGACTGACCGCGGACCTCGGTTCTCCTTTTTCCGGAAGACGCGTTTTTGGAAGGAGGATTGCGCGGGCCTGCGGGCCCGGGGGCCGACGGCGGGGAGTTCTGCCGCGCGCCTTCCGGGGAGAGTTCCCCGGCCCGGGGCTCTGCGCGGCCCCGGCGCAAAAGACGGCAGGGCGCGGACGCCGCCGTCTGACCGCATCACATCATTTTTCGGAGGAAACATGGACGGTTTCAGAGTCGTCAGACGGCAGACCCCCCATCGCTGGGTCGGGCTCATCGTGCTGCCGGCGGCGCTTCTCATCGCTCTGGCGTTCTGCTCGCTGCTGCTGATGATTCAGGACAAGTCGCCCGTGGAAGCCGCCGTGGTGCTTTTCCAGGGCGGATTCGGCAGCCTGTACGCCCTGCAGGACACCATGCTCAAGGCCATCCCCATCTTTCTCTGCTCGCTCGGCGTGTCCATCGCCTTCCGCATGAAGGTGTGGAACATCGGCGCGGAAGGGCAGTTTGCCCTTGGCGGCGTGGGGGCCACCTGGGCCGTGCTCACCTTTCCCGGCCTGCCCATGCCGCTCATGCTCGCGCTCATGCTCGCGTGCGCGGCCGTGACGGGCGGGCTCTGGGGCATGCTGCCCGGGCTGCTCAAGCTGAAGTTCGGCCTCAACGAAATCATTTCCACGCTCATGCTCAACTACATAGGCATCGAGTTCATGCGCTACCTCGTGTACGGCCCGTGGAAGGATCCCGGCAGCATGGGCTTTCCCATGACGGCCATGTTCCCCGAGGAGGCCGTATTCCCCGAGGTGATCGGCTACGTGCACGCGGGGCTCATCGTCTGCGTGATCGCGGCCGTGGCGGTTTCCGTGTTTCTGCAGCGCACAAGGCTCGGCTTCGAGCTGTGCGCCGCGGGCGAAAATCCCCGGGCCGCGCGCTACGCCCGCATTCCCTACGGCTTTCTGCTGGTCTTCGTGCTCACGGTGTCCGGCGCGCTCGCGGGCATGGCGGGCTGCGTGGAAGTGTCGGCCACGTTCAACCGGCTTCAGCCCAGCCTGTGCACGGGCTACGGCTATACCGCCATCGTGGTGGCCTGGCTCTCCCGTCTGCGCACGCCTTCCATCGCGCTGTTTTCCATCTTTCTGGCCGGGCTTCTCGTGGGCACCGACAATTTGCAGGTGGATCTGCAGGTGCCCGCGGCCTTCGGCGGCATTCTTGAGGGATTCATCCTTCTGTGCGTGCTCGCCGGGCAGTTCTTCTATTCCTATACCTTCGTGAGAACGGGTCGCAAGCAGGGAGGCGCCGCATGACCTGGGACATCTTCGTTGCGCTGCTTGCCGCCACCGTGCTTGCGGGCACGCCTCTTCTGTACGCCACCATGGGCGAACTCATCACCGAGCGTTCCGGCGTGCTCAACCTCGGCGTCGAGGGCATGATGATCATGGGCGCGTTCTTCGCCTTCATCGTGCAGTTCAAGACGGGCAATCCCTGGCTCGCCACGCTGGCCGCCGGACTCGGCGCCGCCTGCATAGGCCTTCTGCACGGCGTGGTCTGTCTCGTCTTTCAGGGCAATCAGACCGTGTCGGGCCTTGCGCTCACCATTTTCGGCGTGGGCCTTTCCGACTATCTCGGCGCTCCCTTCATCGGCGAGAAGACCGTGGGCTTCCAGCCCTTCGACATTCCGCTGCTCTCCGACATTCCCGTGCTCGGCGAGGTGCTCTTTCAGCACGATCCTCTCGTGTACCTCTCCTATCTTCTGCCCTGGGCCGTCATGTGGTTCTTCCGCCGCACCTCCCTCGGCCTTGCCCTGTGCGCGTCCGGCGAGTCGCCCGACGCCGTGCAGGCCGCGGGCCTCGATCCCGTGAAGATGCGCTGGCTCGGCATTTTTGCCGGAGCCTTCTTCGTGGGCGTGGGCGGAGCGTATCTTTCGCTGTGCGCCACGCACATGTGGACGCAGAACCTTACCGCGGGCAAGGGCTGGATAGCCGTGGCGCTCGTCATCTTCGCCTTCTGGCGGCCGCGGCGCGCCATGTTCGGCGCGTACCTGTTCGGCGGCATCATGGCCTTCCAGCTCCGTCTTCAGGCGCTCGGCACCACCATTCCTTCCTCGCTCATGATGATGCTGCCATATGCCCTCACCATTCTCGCGCTGCTCTTCTCCTCGGCCAGAGGCAAGGGCAGAAGCGCGCCCGCGGCGCTCGGCGACAACATCGCGCCCGGCGCGTAGCTGCGGCTTCCGGCCTGCGGAACGTCGGCGGCCGTGAAATTCGCGGTCCGGCAGGGGAAAGTCAGTTCCGTGGGCTCGCCGCCGAGGGGCGCAGGCAGGGAGGGCCGCGCGGCGGCGTTCGGGGAGAACTGCGCGCGGCAGGCAGAAAAAGGCCGCGCTTCCGGCAGAGAAAAGGGGAGAGCCCGGCGTCTGCGGCGCGGAAGAAACGCGCCGACGCCATGGGGCCTCCGGACGGAAAAGGGGGAGGCGTCGACGCCGTGAAAACGGCGTCTCCCGGTCGGGCCGGGGAGGTCGCCTCCTTCCGGCGCATGATTCCGGGCACTTGCAACTCATCCGTTTTTCGGTGAAAATTTCCTGAGAGTCGGTTCCCTGTCTGCAAAGGAACCGAAAGCCAAGGATATTCCCATGCTGACTTCCCGAGACCTGTTCACCGGACTTCCCATGATAACGGCTGCGGCCTTTTTCATGCAGATGTTCAACTCTACCATTCTCAATACCGCCCTGCCCGCCATTGCCGACGCCATGGGGCGTTCGCCCTTTTCCATGCAGCTTGCCGTCATAAGCTATTCGCTTACCGTGGCCCTGCTCATTCCCCTGAGCGGCTGGCTGGCCGACACCTTCGGCACGCGGCGCGTCTTTCTTGCTGCCCTGGCCCTGTTCGTGATCGGATCAGGCCTGTGCGCCGCATCGCCGACGCTTCCGCTTCTCGTGGCCGCGCGCGTGGTGCAGGGCGTGGGCGGCGCCATGATGGTGCCCGTCTCCCGCCTTACCCTCATGCGCGCCTACACGCGCGAAGCCTTTGTCAAGGTGTTCAACTTCATCACCATTCCCGGGCTCGTGGGGCCGGTGGTGGGGCCCATCGTCGGCGGCTGGCTCGTGACCTGCGCCTCCTGGCCGTGGATTTTCCTCATCAACATTCCGCTCGGGCTCGTCATTCTCTTTTTCTCCCTGCGCAGCTTTCCCGTCTTCCGGCAGCCCCGAGGTTCCTTCGACGTGGCGGGCTTTCTGCTCATAGGCGTGGGCGTGCTCGCCATGTCCGGCGGTCTGGAACTCACCGGCGGGAACGGCGCTTCCCATATGCTGGCCTTCGGACTCGTGCTGTTCGGCGTGGCCGCCATCGGGCTCTACGTGCTGCACGCGAGACGCTTCCGCTTTCCCATCATCAATCTCAAGGTGTTCAGCACGCGCACCTTCTCCGTGGGCATCACGGGCAACATCGTGGCCCGTCTCGGCATAGGCAGCATTCCGTTTCTCGTGCCGCTCATGCTTCAGGTCGGTCTCGGCTATTCCGCCGACATCGCGGGCCTCATCCTCATTGCGCCGGCCGTGGGCTCCGTCATGACCAAGACCGTGGTGCTGAACATTCTGCATCGCTTCGGCTACCGCCGCACGCTGCTTTTCTTCACGCTGTCCATTGCGGCCATATTCATGTGCATGAGCCTTCAGCAACCCGGCTGGCCCCTCATGCTTCTGGTGGTGCAGCTCTTCGTGCAGGGCATGCTCATGTCCGGTCAGTTCACCTCCATGAACACCATCACCCTCGGCGATCTTCCCGCGGAAACCGCAAGCGACGGCAACAGCCTGCTTTCCGTGTCGCAGAACCTCAGCGTGAGTTTCGGCGTGGCCGTGAGCACGGCGCTTCTGCGCGTGTTCTCCTCTGCGGGCGAGCTTTACGCCCTGCACGCCACCTTCATCGCCGTGGGCCTCATGACGGCCGTTTCGGCCTTCATTTTCATGCTGCTGCGTCCGGAGGACGGCGCGCATCTTCTGAGTAACGGTTCCGATACAGCGGCCGGTTCCCGGTCGAAAGGAAAAAAGTCATGATAGAGACGCAGACCTCTGCGGCAGGGGAAGGCGTGCGCACTGCGCCGCCCCTCATCCGTCTGGAAAACATCTGCAAGAGTTACGGCCCTGTCAGGGCCAACCGCAACATATCCCTCGAAATCCGCTCCGGCGAGATTCTCGCCCTGCTCGGCGAGAACGGCGCGGGCAAGTCCACGCTCATGTCCATACTCTCGGGCAAGTCCCGGCAGGATTCCGGGACCATTTACGTGGACGGCGCTCCCGCGCCCTTCCGTTCCCCGCGTGACGCTCTGGCCGCAGGCATCGGCATGGTGTATCAGCATTTCATGCTCGTCGAGGCCATGACCGTGACGCAGAACCTCATGCTCGGACAGGCCCACGGCATCCTGAATCCTGCGGCCATGCGCAGGCGCGTGCTGGAACTCGCGGCCCGCTACGGCTTTGAAATAAATCCCGACGCCATGATTTCCGATCTTTCCATGGGCGAGCGGCAGCGCGTGGAAATTCTGAAGCTTCTGTACCGCGACTGCCGCGTGCTCATTCTCGACGAACCCACCGCCGTGCTCACGCCGCCGGAAATACGGCAGCTTTTTTCCGCGCTGCGCCGCATGGCCGCCGACGGCAAGGCCGTGGTGTTCATCAGCCACAAGATGAAGGAAGTGCTCGACCTTGCCACGGAAATAAGCATACTGCGCCGCGGCGAGATCGTGGACCATTTTCTCCGCGGAGACGTGCCCGGAGAGCGGGAGCTTGCCGAGCGCATGGTGGGCCGTCAGATGGACGCGGCGGTGGAGCAGACGCCCGTGGACAAGGGCGAAGTGCTGCTGGAACTTTCCCATGCCTCATGCGGCATGGCGCAGGATCTTTCCTGCACGCTGCGCCGGGGCGAAGTGCTGGCCGTGGTGGGCGTTGCGGGCAACGGTCAGCGCGAGCTCGTTGAAATGGTGACGGGCAGCGTGCGGCCCGACAGCGGCATGGACTCCGTGCGCATTCTCGGCAGAAACTGGAACGACTTCATGCGTGCGCGCATGAGCAGAAAAAGCATGGTCTACATTCCCGAAGACAGAAAGGGCCTTGCCACCTGTCCGTCGCTGGACCTTCTGGACAATTTCCTTCTCACCAACCGCAACGGCTTTCAGAATTTCGGCTTTCTGGACAGGCGTCACTCGGCCACGGCCGCCGCGGACATCATGGAGGAATATCAGGTAGTGGCCGACGGGCTGCACGCCACTGCGGGCTCTCTGTCCGGCGGCAATCTGCAGAAAATGGTGCTCGGCCGCGAGTTCTTCCGGGAACCGAGCCTCATCGTGGCCGAAAACCCCACGCAGGGCCTGGACATAGGCGCCATGGAGGAGGTGTGGCGGCGCATTCTTGAGGCGCGCGACCACGCAGGCGTGCTCCTTGTGACGAGCGATCTGCGCGAGGCCATGACCCTGGCCGACACCTTTGCCGTCATGTACCGCGGCCGCTTCATCGACGTGTTCCCCCGCACCGACGCGGAGCGCGTGGAGGCCATAGGCCTCATGATGGCGGGCATCCGCTTCGGCGAGGAAGAAAAGGAGGCCGTCCATGAAGCGTAAGCTTTCCGTGGCCGAGGCCGTGCAGGCCGCAGGCATCCTCTTTGAACTCAATACCGGCGAAAAGGGCGTTCTTGCCATGGCTGAGAAGGCGGGCCTTCCCTGCGCCTCGGACGAGGAGAAAAAACGCCTCATGCTCGAATGGCGGGCCTACGTGCACGCCGCCGTGCTCTACGGACTCATGGTGCAGGCCCCCAACGTGGTGGTGGTGGAATACCTGCGCGTCACGCAGTCCATGCTTCAGAAGCTCGGCTACTCCCCGAAGGAGGCCGAGGACTTCGTTGACGGGGCCTTCCGCGCCTACGTTGACCCCATGGTCAGAACGAAGACGCAGGAGTGTCCGGGCGTCTTCTTCCGCCGCCTTCTGAACCGGGATGTTTCCGAAATCCCTCCGGCCACGGCCGCCATGGTCTCCGGCGTCATGGCCATGATCATGTCCGCCGTGCTCGACAAGCTCGAACAGTACGAGTTCGGGATAGAATAGAAAGGGGGATATGGCGGGGGAAGGAGGAAAACTTTTGAAAAGGTTTTCCTCCTTCCCTCGCGCCCCCATTCTCTTTTCAAAACTTTTTAATTGTGATGTCGCAATTCCCGGAGCTTTGAGGGCAATTTCGTCCGGTGCTCTTTGCCGGACGTTTTCATTGTGTGCCCGTCGGGCGAAGTGTCGTGCTTCGGCCGCAGTCCGGGCTGTGAAGGTCGCGTTGAGAAGCGCGGCTTTTTTTGTGTCCGAGACGGGGGGCACGGCCCCGGGACGGGGCGGAAGACGCAGCCTGTGTCACGCGGCTCCCTGTAAGCCCCCGGAAAGCAGGCGTCGCCTTCTTGCAGGGCGCTGCGCGTGCCGTCGACAAAGGGCGGATCGACGGGAACGGGCGGATGCGGGGAAAGGCCGAGCGACAACAAAGACAGGTCAGGAGAAGGGCGCAACGACGGGGCAGAGCGGGGCGGCAGTCCCGGGAGCTCCGTTTTTTTTGCGCCGCTGTCACGACAGGGCAACAAATGTGTCATAGACTCGAGGACAAGACATCCTGTTCTACCAGTGAGGAAACCATGACCCGCAAGCTTTTTTCTCTGCTCATGACCATGCTGTTGTCTGCCTCCGTTCTCGTGCTCGGCGAAGCGGTCGTTTCGTCCTCCCGTCTCGTGTCGTCCGTCGACTGGGCCGCGGCCTGTGCCGATGATTACGATGATGACTGGGAAGACGATGAGGATGAATGGGACGAGGATGAGGACGACGAAGACGAATGGGATGAAGACGAGCGGGGCGATGACGATGACGACGATGACGACGACGATCGGCGCAGCCGTCGACGCCGGTAAAGAACGCGTCATGCGGCAGGACCGCAGGCCGTGCCGCGTCTGAACCCGTGTCCGGCAGCGCGCCGGACGTTCTTCTTTTCGTTTCAGGGGCGTTTGGGAAGAGGCGGCTGTCTGCCCGCCTCGCGCGTGTCAACAAGGGGCAGGTCTGGCGCCGTTTTCCGGAGGATCTCAGACAACAAGCGGTTTTTGCGCTCTCGCACAGTCTCCCTCGGCAGGACGGAATCCGGTTCTTTTGGTTGGACATGGTCAACGTCCTGCGCGTTTCCGCATCGTGCAGTTCTGCGCATAGCCCGCAGGCGCGGCGCATCTGTCAGGGTTTTAAACGGCAAGGGCCGTCCTTTCGGACGGCCCTTGTTTTTTGGTCCGACGCGGCGGAGGGAGAAGCCGTCGCGCGGACTCAGCGGTTATTCATAGCGCGGCTTTCTCGTGAGCTTCTTGCGGAACCATGCCGTGAGCGAACAGATGACCACGAAGAAGGTGGGGATGAAGAAGATGCCGAGCGTGGTGGCGCACACGGTGCCCCAGAACACGGCCGTGCCCACGGCGTGCTGGCTGGCTGCGCCTGCGCCCGAAGCCGACATCATGGGCAGCACGCCCAGACCGAAGGCCAGCGAGGTCATGAGAATGGGGCGCAGACGGATGCGGCAGGCTTCCACGGTGGCGTCGATGAGGCTCCGTCCTTCCGCCTGAAGGTTTCGTGCAAATTCCACGATAAGAATGGCGTTCTTGGACGAGAGGCCCATGACGGCCAGAATGCCGACCTGGAAATATACGTCGTTGGTCAGATCCTTGAAGTAGGTGCCGAGCACGGCGCCGAGAATGCCGAGCGGTATGACGAGCAGCACGGCGAACGGGATGGACCAGCTTTCGTACAGGGCGGCCAGAGCCAGGAACACGACGAGTACCGACAGCGCGTACAGCATGGTGGTCTGGGAGCCGGCCATTTTTTCCTGATAGGAGAGGCCCGTCCATTCCATGCCGAAGGAGTTGCCGAGCTTCTTTACTTCCTCTTCCATGATGGCCATGGCAATGCCGGATGCTACGCCGGGCATGGGTTCGCCCTGATATTCGAGGGCGGGCATGGCGTTGTAGCGCTGCAGCACGGCGGGGCCGAAGGTCCAGTCGGTGGAGTAGATGGCGTTGAAGGGCACCATCTGTCCGGCCGCATTGCGGAAGTGGATGCGGTTGAGGCTTTCGGGATTCTTGCGCACGCTGGCGTCGCCCTGCACGTACACCTTTTTCACGCGTTCGTTGTGCACGAAGTCGTTGACGTAGGTGCCGCCGAGCATGGTGGACACGTCGGAGTTCACGCTGGAGAGCGAGAGGCCCATGCTGGTGGCCTTGGCGTTGTCCAGATGAATGTTGAACTGCGTGATGTCGTCCATGCCGGTGGGACGGATGTAGGCGATCTGCGGATTGGCAAAGGCCGCGCCCATGAGCTTCTTGCCGGCTTCCACCAGCTTTTCATGACCTACGCCGCCGCGGTCCTGCAGTTCCATGGTGAAGCCGTTGGTCATGCCGAGGGAGATGATGGCCGGGGGAATGGCGGCGATGAACTGGCCGTCGAGAATGCCGGCGAAGCGCTGACGTATGCGTGCGGCCACGGAAGCGGCGTCCTGACCGGGTTTGGTACGGTCGGCGTAGTCCTTGAGCTTGACGAAGCCCATGCCGGTGTTTTCGGATATGCCGCCCATGCTGAAGCCGGCCACGAACATGTACGATTCCACGTTTTCCTTCTCTTCATTGAGAATGAAGTCGGAAACCTGCTGGAACTGGGCCGTGGTCTGGGCCAGCGTGGCGTTCGGGGGCATCTGCAGCATGGTGATGATGGCGCCCTGGTCTTCCGAGGGGAGGAAGGAGGTGGGCAACTGCTTGTATACGAGGCCGAGGCCGCACACAAGGGCGGCGTAGATGATCATGAGTCTGCCGCCGCGCTGCACGAGAGCATGCACGCCGCCGGCGTAGCGATGCTGGTTCTTGGTGAACATGCGGTTGAACCAGCCGAAGAATCCGTGCTGGGCGCCCTGGGAATGGGGCTTGAGCAGGCTTGCGCAGAGCGAGGGGGTCAGGATCAGGGCCACGAGCACCGACAGCGTCATGGCGGACACGATGGTCACGGAGAACTGCCGGTAAATCACGCCCGTGGAGCCGCTCATGAAGGCCATGGGCAGGAACACGGCGGAGAGCACCACGCCGATGCCGATCAGCGAGGAGCTGATTTCGTCCATGGACTTTTCCGTGGCGGGCACGGGATCGAGATGTTCTTCCTGAATCACGCGTTCCACGTTTTCCACGACCACGATGGCGTCGTCGACGAGCAGACCGATGGCAAGGACCATGGCGAAGAGCGTCAGGGTGTTGATGCTGTAGCCGAAGGCGAGCAGCACGCCCATGGTGCCGAGAAGAACGACGGGCACGGCGATGGTGGGAATGATGGTGGCGCGGAAGCTCTGGAGGAACAGCCACATGACGAGGAACACCAGAATGATGGCTTCCACGAGGGTCTTCACCACTTCATGGATGGAGGCGAGCACGGGGGGCGTGGTGTCGAAGGCCAGCTCGTAGGCCATGCCGTCGGGGAAGTAGTGGGAGAGCTCCTCAATCTTGGCCTTCACCAGATTGGCGGTTTCCAGGCCGTTGGCGCCGGGGGCGAGGGTGACGCCTATGCCCGAGGCGGGGTGTCCGTTGTAGTAGGTGGTGATGCCGTCAAGTTCCGTGCCCATGGCCACGCGGGCCACGTCGCGGATGAACACTCTCTGGCCGTCTTCCGTCACCTTGAGCAGCACGTTTTCGAATTCGGTGGTGTTGCGCAGAAGGCTCTGTGCCTTGATGATGACGTTGAGGGCCTGATCGTTCTTGCCGCCGATGATGTTGGCGCCGAGCTGACCGGCGGTGACTTCCATGTTCTGGGCGGTGATGGCGCTGCGCACGTCCGAAGGCGTGAGCTCGTACTTGGTGAGCTTGTCGGGGTCGAGCCAGATGCGCATGACGTACTTGCCGCCGAACACCTGCACCGTGCCCACGCCCTGCGTGCGGCTGATTTCATCCTTGATGTTGGTGCTGATGTAGTCGGCAAGGTCGATGTTTTCCTGACTGTTGTCCGGCGAGTACAGGGTGATGACCATGAACATGTTGTCGTTGCCCTTGGACACCGACACGCCGTAGCTCTGCACGGCGGAAGGCAGCTGCGACTGCACCTGCTGCACCTTGTTCTGCACCTGCATGTGGGCCACGTCGGGGTCGGTACCCACCTCGAAGGTGAGGGTGATGGTGGACATGCCGGAGGAGTCGGACTGCGACTGCATGTAGATCAGGTTGTCGATGCCGGTCATGTTCTGTTCAATGACCTGCGTCACGGTCTGGTCCACGGTGGTGGGGGAAGCGCCCGAGTAACGCGTGTTGATGAGTATGGAAGGCGAGGCCACTTCCGGGTACTGCGATATGGGCATGGTGAATATGGCCAGCACACCGAACAGCATGGTGACGATGGCCAGCACCCATGCGAATATGGGGTGATGGATGAAAAAGCGGGAAAGCATTATTTGCTGCCTCCGGCGGCCTCATCAGCCTTCATTTCTTCTTCGGTGACCACCTGCACGGGCTGTCCGCCGCGGGCGTTGTGGACGCCGTTGAGCACGATTTCCTCGCCGAGCTTGAGGCCGTCCGTGACGTACCAGTCGTTGCCTATGGCGTGGCTTATGGTGATGTTGCGGCGTTCGGCCACACCGTCCTTGACCACGTAGACGTAGGGCAGGCCCTTGAGATCGCGCAGCACGGCCTTCTGCGGGGCGAGAATGGCCTGATCGTCCTGTCCCATGACCACGTTGACGCGCACGAACAGGCCGGGCAGCAGCACGTTGGCGGCGTTGGGGAACTCGGCGCGCAGGGTGACGGTGTTGGTGGTCTGATCCACGTTCACGCCGGTGAAGTTGAGGTGACCGGCGGCGGGGTAGAAGGAGCCGTCGTGCATGGTGAGGGTGGCCTTGATGTCGGAGGGGGTCACGTCCTTGAGGTCGCCGCGTTCGCCGAGCTGCTTCTGCAGGGAATACAGGTCGTCGGAAGACTGCGACACTTCCACGTACATGGGGTCGGTCTGGTAGATGGTGGCAAGCGGCGAAGCCTGGCTTGCGGTGAGCAGCGCGCCCACGGTGAAGTTGCTGAGGGTGATGCGACCGCTTATGGGCGCGCGCACCTCGGTGCGGCGGTAGTTGATTTCCGCGGAATCCACCGCGGCCTTGCACGACTGCACGGAGGCCTGCGCCTGACGCAGGGTGGCCTTCACGTCGTCGTAGTCCTGCTGACTTACCGACTTGGTCTTCAGCATGCTGGCCGTGCGGCGTTCGCGAAGCTTCGTCACGTTGAGGTTGGCTTCGGCGCTCGCGAGATCGGCGCGGGCCTTGTCAAGGGCGGCCTTGTAGGTGTCGGGCTCAATGCGGTAGAGCACGTCGCCTTCCTTGACCATGGCGCCTTCGGTGAAGCAGCGTTCCTTGAGAATGCCGCTCACTTCGGGACGGACTTCGGCCCAGCGGTAGGCCACGGTGCGGCCCGTGAGCTCGCGCTGAATGTCCACCTTGTGGGGAGTCATTTTAACGGTGGTCACGCGCGTCACGCGTGCCTGGGGCGACTGAGCGGCGTTGTCCTTCTTGGATATGAGGCCGCTCAGCTGATCGCAGCCGACAAGGAGGAAGGGAAGCGCCAGCAAAGCGGGCGCAAGCTTAAAAAGTCTGGCCATTATGGTATGCTCCTTGAATAAGGATGGAGTAGCGGGTTATTCCTGCCAGCCGCCGCCGAGGGCGAGACACACTTCGGCTATGCTGACAAGGTGGTTGGCATGCGCCACGGCAAGGGACTGCTGCGCGGTGAACAGGTTGCTTTCCGCGGTGAGCAGGTCGAGATAGGAGGCGAAGCCGTTGTCGTAGCGGGTGCGGGCGTGCATGACCGCGCGGGAGAGGTAGTCCACCTGACGGGTGATGGCGCCCACGGAGTTCGCGTATTCGGTCTGGGACACGAGCGCGTCGCGCACGTCCTTGAAGGCGTTCTGCACGGTGAGCTCGTAGGTGGCCACGGCGGCCCGCTTGGCGGCTTCCGCGCTGTCCACGGTGCGCTTGATGGTCCAGAAGTTGAGGGGCAGGCTCAGGCTGCCGCCCACGCTCGCGTACTGATTGGTGCTTCTGAGCACTTCGTTGAGCTCAAGGCTCGCGCTGCCGAGCAGACCCGTGAGCGAGAAGGACGGGAAGAACGAGGCGCGCGCCGTGCCGATGTCGTAGTTGGCGGCCTGAAGGTTGGCTTCGGCCTGACGGATGTCGGGACGGTGCTCCAGAATGTCGGAAGGAATGCCTGCGGGCAGGGCAGGGGTCTTGTCCAGCGAGGTCATGAGAGAGGAGGGAGCCTTGAGACCGTCCATCTTCATGATTTCAGCAGGCGAACGACCGAGCAGCACGGCAAGGGAGGTTTCGGCGGCATTCTTGGCGATTCTTGCGGAAGCCAGGGCATTGCGCGCCGTTTCCACGTTGGCGCGAATGCTCAGAATGTCGAGGTCGCTGATCTGGCCGTTGTCGAAGCGGTTCTGGTATATCTTGAGGGAGTCTTCGCGGTTTTTCAGCACGTCCCGCGCAATTTCCTCCTGCCAGGTGTAGGCGCTCAGCCAGAAGTACGATTCCACGGTGCTGGCCGCCACGGTGAGAATCACGTTGTCGCGCGCGGCTTCGGTGGCCACCAGAGAGGCGCGGGCGGATTCTGCGGCGTTCCAGTATTTACCCCAGAAGTCGAGCGTCCAGCTCGCGGCGAGCGCGCCGGAGAAGGTGTGCGTGTTTTTGCCGTTGTTCTGCATGGCGGCGGGCGACGTGGAAGAACGCGCCATGGTACGCGTGCCGTCGGCCGAGGCGGAAGGCACGGGCAGAAGCGCGTCGCGCGCTATGCCGAGTCCGGCCTGAGCCTGATCCACGTTGGCCATGGCCTGGTCAATGTTCTTATTGTGCGCGAGAGCCTCTTCCACCAGCGCGTTCAGCGTTTCGTCGTGGAAGCGTTCCCACCACTTGGTCTGGAGAGCCTGCGACTGCGAAGCTTCCCAGGTTTGAGGGATATCCATTTCCGGACGCTGATAGTCGGGCGCAAGGTTGCAGCCCGTAAGAAACAGCATGAATGCCGGAGCAAGAATCGACAGCATTTTGACCATATCAAGGCTCCTGTATCCTTAATAAATGCGCAACGTGCCGGAATGCAACGAGATTGAGCCTGGAAACGATGTGGAGTGCGTTCCCGTGTCTGTCTCGCCGGAATCGGCATCTCCCTTGTTTTGAGAGGGGGCGTCATTTTGATTGAGTGGACATACCGTATCTTTCTTGTTATAAAAAATCAAGAAGCATCAATATTTTGATAGAAAAAAGAAACGTTACGTCAGACAGGGGGAAAACCTTGAACTGGACTATAGAACAGTTGCGCGCTTTTGTCACGGCGGCGGAAAAAGGTTCGTTCTCCGCTGCGGGTCGTGCCATGGGCAAGGCGCAGTCCGTGGTGAGCACGCACATTGCCATGCTGGAAGACAGTCTCGGCGTGGAGCTTTTTGATCGTTCGTCGCGTTCTCCCGTGCTTACGGAAGCTGGGCGTGCGCTTCTGCCCGAGGCTCATGCCGTGCTCAGGCAGAGTCATCGCTTCGATTCCTGCGCCATTGCGCAGTACAGCGGCGAGGCCGTGCAGCTCAACATCGTGGTGAGTCACGGCGTGCCGTTTCAGGGCATAAGCGAAGGCATGGCCTCGCTTTCGGCAAAGTATCCGTTTTTGAGCGGCAGCTTTCACATCCTGTCTCTGGCCACCGTATGGAAGCAGG
>NZ_CALUWV010000028.1 GCF_944324575.1 uncultured Mailhella sp.
TGTTTATAACTTACGCATAACTATAAGTTTTCGGGAACCCCCAGCCTAGCTGGGGGTTTTCTTTTAACCAAAAAAAGGGGGGCAATGCCCCCCCTTTTGTCATATCCTCCATGTCCGGTCCGAATTCGGAAACGAACTAGACACTGAGTGAACCGCGAAACGAGTTCAGATCGTCTATGCCGAGTTCCTCGCAAAGCGCGGGAAGCTCGCGGATGATGCGGAAAATAGTACCGGGATCGCTGAAGTTGGCCGTTCCCACGGCCACGGCATGAGCGCCTGCCAGCATGAATTCCAGAACGTCGCGCGCCGAGCGCACGCCGCCCACACCGATGACGGGTACCTGCACCACGCGGGAGATCTCCCATACGCAGCGCAGGGCCAGAGGCTTGACGGCCGGCCCGGAAAGTCCGCCGATGACGCTTCCGAGCATGGGTCTGCTGGAAACGACGTCCACGGCCATGCCTTCGATGGTACCCATGCAGGAAATGATGTCGGCCCCGGCGGCCTCCACGGCCTTGGCCACCTCCACGATATCCATGATCTGCGGAGAAAGCTTGGCAATGACGGGCTTGCTGCCCGCCGCGCGTTTCACGGCATTCACGGCGCGCGCCGCCGTCACGGGATTCTGACAGAAGCGCTGTCCGCCGCGATGATCGTTACGGCAGGAAAGATTCACTTCCATGGCGGCAACGCCTCTCTCCGCGGCCAGCAGCGCGGCCAGATCGGAAAATTCATCCACGTTGGAGGCGTTGATGTTGGGAATGACAGGTACTTCCTGCCACGGGAGTTCAGGGAGCACCACATTGACAAAGTGTTCCGCGCCGTCGTTCTGCGTGCCCACGGCGCTCAGCATGCCGCCCGGAGTTTCCGCAATGCGGGGCATGGGCGCGCCCGCGCACGGATGCAGCGTAAGACCGTTGGTGATGATGCCGCCGAGCTGTTCGATGTCTCCGTAGGGACGATATTCAAGACCGCTGCCGAACGTGCCGGAAGCGCTGAGCACGGGATTCTTCAGTTCCAGAAGTCCGTCGACAAGAGATACGCGAAAATCCATCACAGACTCCTTTCTTCCGCCGACACGGCGCGCAGGTCGATATCCGAAGCCCAGAATACGGGACCGCTGGTGCAGGTCTGCACGGGCAGTCCGGCTCTCACGGGATCGGCCCAGTGCTTCGAGGTGACGGTAGTGCAGCCGAGACACGCGCCCGTGCCGCAGGCCATGCGCTCTTCCAGCGAAAGCTGGGTAGGCAGATCAAGCTCCAGGGCTCTTTCCCATACACGCTTCAAAAAGGGCATGGGGCCGCATGCCAGGCACAGACCGCCGTGCTCCTTGTATTCCAGCATTTTTTCACGAACGACACTGTGAAAATGCTCAAGTTCCTCGGGCGTGCGGTCACGCATGTTTTCCAGTTCCATGCGTGCGGCCATGGCGTCGGTAGGATAATTGTTGCTCGGCAGACCATGTCCGAACAGCATGAACAGACTGGCCGGAGCCGGATGCAGATCGGCATATCCGGCAAAGGGCGCCATGCCCACACCGCGGGCGAGCAGAAGCGTGGGCGTATCGGGACGCATTTCAAAGCTGGTGCCGAGAGGTCCCCACACGATGACCTTGTCCCCGCTCTTCAGGCGGGACAGCCGATCGGTACCGGGACCGACGACACGGAAAAACAGCACAAGGCTCTGCGAAGTCACGCGGCAGATGGAAAGCGGACGGGCCCAGGTCGTCCCGTCGCCGTCCTGCACTGGTCGCAACATGATGAACTGGCCGGGATGCCAGCTTTTCCATGCCGGGCGTTCCAGCGTGAGCGCGTAGAAACGGTATATGCCTGAAGGTCCGGCCACAGGCTGGCCGAAAGGCACGTTGTCCGTCACCGTCAGTTCTGTGCGAACAGGGGAAATCATGGGGGCCTCCGCAAGTGTTTTTCTTTATATGTATCCGATTTTATTCCCGGTCAAGAGATGCCCCCGACAGGCCTCCGTATATGAGTCTACAACACCCCGTGTTCATACAGAATTTTTGCGCCTATGCCGATGAGCACAAAAGCGCCGAGAATGGAAACCTTATTGCCGAGAATGTCGGAACCGCCGATGATGCGCCCGAGCTTCACGCCTGCCGCAGTGACGGCAGCGCACACGAGTCCGATGATCACGGCCGGTCCCCACACGGACACGCCTATCATGGCGAAAGAGAGTCCCACGGCCATGGCATCTATGCTGGTGGCCACGGCCAGCATGACGAGCTGTACCCCGCGGGAAGGGTCGCCGGAGGCGCTTGCCTGCTCTTCTTCTCCGAAGAAGGCCTCACGCAGCATGTTCAGGCCCACGAGAGAAAGCAGGGCAAAGGCAATCCAGTGATCCCATGCCTCAATGTAGCTGCGTACAGAAAGACCAAGGGCCCAGCCTATGACAGGCATAAGAAACTGAAACAGGCCGAAATGAAAGGAAAAACGAAAATAGTGCCTCCAGTTGACGGCAGGCAGCGACGCTGCGGCGGATACCGATACGGCAAAGGCATCTATGGCCAGGGCAAGAGCGATGGCAAAAACAGTGAAAAAAGTCACGGCAAGCTCCGGGATTGTGTTTGCCGCATTATACATATCCGCCGCCCCTGCACAAGAGCTTGTGCAGAAAGGCGGTATGCGGTACGATACCGCGTACTCAAAAGAACTAAAGGAACCTTCCGAATATGTCTGAACCTTATCTGACCATAACCCCGCTGGGAGGTCTCGGCGAAATCGGCATGAACTGCCAGAAATGGCAAACCGATCAGGGGGTTGTGCTGATAGACTGCGGCCTGATGTTCCCCGACGACGCCCTGCTCGGAGTCGACGTCGTCATTCCCAGGCTGGAATCCGTTTTTGCCGAGGGCGAAAAGGTGCTGGGCATCGTGCTCACCCACGGCCATGAAGATCACATAGGAGCGCTGCCCTGGCTGCTGCTTCAGTACAAGAGCCTGCGCGGCATACGCATATACGGTTCTCCCTTCACCATCGCTCTTGTGGAGCACAAGCTTGAGGAACACGGTCTGCTCGACAGGGTAGAACTTGTGGCCATGCCCGCCCGCAGTTCGGTCACCCTCGGCAACCTTACCTTCCACTTCATTCCCGTCTGCCACTCCATTCCCCAGTGCTACGCCCTGGCCGTGGAAACCCCCATAGGCAAAATACTTCACACAGGCGACATCAAGCTCGACCCAGCCCCTCTCGACAGCGAAGAGGGCTGTGATCCCATCGCCGATTTTTCCCGCTTCGCCGCCGAAGGCGAACAGCAGGGCATACGTCTTCTTCTGGCCGACTCCACCAACGTGGAAAATCCAGGACACTCCCTGCCCGAGCGTCAGGTGCACGACGATCTCGACGCCATATTCTCCGAAGTCACGGGCCGTATCATCATCGCGCTCTTTTCCAGCCACATCCGCCGCATACGCACCGTACTGGAGCTGGCCAGAAAATATGACCGCGCCGTGCTCGTGAGCGGACGCAGTCTTTCCACCAACATCGAAAAAGCCGTGGAACTCGGCCTTCTGGAGCAGCCCGACAATCTTTACAGCGAAGCCGCAGGCTTCCCCGAGCTCGACCCCGGACATACCGTAGTACTCGCCACCGGCACACAGGGCGAAGCCCTTTCCGCCCTTGCCCGCATAGCACGCGGCGAACACCGTCAGCTTTCTCTGCATGAAGGGGACACGGTCATCATGTCCTCCCGCGTCATTCCCGGCAACGCCCGCGCCATTTCCAAGGTGCTCAACCAGATTTACCGGCTCGGTGCCGAAGTCTATCATAATCCCGACAGAACCGTGCACGCCACGGGACACGCCTGCCGCGCCGAGCTCACGGAAATCATCAGAACCGTGCAGCCGGAATACTTCATTCCCGTACACGGCGAATACCGCCACCTGGCCCTTCACGCCCGCCTTGCCGAAGAATGCGGCGTGGCGCACGATCATATCAAAATCATCGAAGACGGTCAGCCCGTCACCTTCCTTGGGGATTCCATACGCATGGAAGAGCCCGTTTCCGTGGAATCCGTCATGGTGGACGGCAAGGGCGTGGGCGACGTGGGCCGCATGGTGCTCAAGGAACGCCGCATACTCGGCGGCGAAGGACTCGTGGCCGTGGTGCTCGTCATCGCCGAGGAAACCGGCGAAGTGCTGCACGGTCCGGAAATGATCTCACGGGGCTTCGTGTTCGAGCAGCAGTACAGCCATCTGCTCGAGGATGCCAAATGCCTTGTCCTCGACCAGCTCGAATCCACAAACCCCAACGACATCACAAAGCTTTCCGACCGTATACGCTCCAGCCTGCGCCGCTTCTTCCGCGACGTGCTCGGACGAGACCCCATCGTCGTGCCCATCGTCACGCAGATATAGCGCAGAACAGAACTTCCCGGCCCGGACACAGTCCGGGCCTTTTTGCTTCCTCTGCTTTCCGTCATTCAGCATTAACCGCATGCCTGCGTAAAGCCCCTCCCCTTCCTGCGCAGAGGACAGCGGCGTAACAATGCCATGCGCTTCCGTCTGCGGACCATCCATGGCATCAGCTCCACATTCATGAAACTCCCGCGAGCCTTCCTTCCCCGCGTATACCTGCGGCACAGCCTCACGGTAACCGGGCCCCCGAGACCCCGTGCAACGCTCTCCGACTGCACCTGCCCTTGCCGGGCACAACCGACGAGTCCACGGCTCCGCCTTGCCGCTTTTTTCCCCGCAGTGCATTTTTTTCTTGACATTTATTTTGATATCAAACTATTTTATCAACCTCAGGAAGGTTCCCATGTCCAAAAGCTCAGCCACCCTTGCTCTGGAAAGGCGACGCGATGAACTTACGCCCCATATCGTGCAACTCAGCCCGCACGCCTGGCTCAGCGTAGCCGAAGACGTGTCCAACGTCGGCATGATCGTCGGAAAAGACGGCATCATTCTCATAGACACCGGCATGATACCGGACTGTGCCCACAGAACTCTGGAAAAATTCAGGGAAATCGCACCGGCCGGGACTCTGCCCATCAAAGCCATCATATACACGCACGGTCACGGCGATCATACCGGGGGCTCTCCGGTCTTCTGTGCCGGAGCCGACAGGCCGGAAATCTGGGCCCGGGACAATTTCGGAGCTGAAGCCGCTCCCTTTGAACATGCCGGTCTCATGCCTCTTTTCAAGGCGCGCGGAGCCATGCAGGGAGGCTTCCAACTGCCGCCGGACATGCGAATCTGCAACGGCATTGCTCCCATACGTTACCCCCGTGCGGGGGGAGCCGTCTTCAGCGGGAAAACGGGAGCCGTCATGCCCGATCACTTTTTCAGCGGCGACAGCACGTCGCTCACCATAGCCGGTGTGGAACTGTGGCTCTTCGCCACTCCGGGTGAAACCGACGACGCGCTTTCCGTCTGGTTTCCCGAAGAAAAGGTACTCTTCTGCGGTGACAACCTGTACCGCTCTTTTCCCAACGTCTACCCCGTCCGGGGAACGGGCAAGAGAGACATTCCCATCTGGTGTCAGAGCCTCAGACTCATGGAATCGCTTGAGGCCGACGTGCTGGCCCCGGGGCATACGGATCCGTTTCAGGGCAGGGAGCTCGTCCATGAGGTGCTGACCAGATACCGCGAATCACTCGAATATGTTCAGGAAAGAACCATAGAAGGCATGAACGCGGGAAAAACGCCGGATGAGCTAGCGGCCGAAATACGTCTGCCGGGGAATCTTGCCAGGCTCGATTATCTCAAGGAGTACTACGGCAACGTCGCATGGACCGTGCGCAACATCTTCAATCAGTACGTCGGCTGGTTCGACGGCAATCCCCTGCATCTTTACAGCGACTTCACGCCCCGCGAGGAGGCCCTGCACATTCTGGCCATGGCGGGAGGAACCGGCTCCCTTTACCGCAAGGCAAAAACGGCGCTGGAACAGAAAGACGCCCCCTGGGCCGCACGTCTTGCCGAACACCTGCTTGTGCTCAATCCCGACAAAAAGGAATTTCTGCTTCTCAGGGCCGAAGCGCTTGAAGCGCTGGCCGAAACCATGCTCACGGCCACGGGACGAAACTTCACGCTGAGCACGGCGCAAAAGCTGAGAGAAAAAGCGCAGAAAAAATAAGTCTGGAAGCATTCCCCGGTCCGCACGCCGGAAAGAGTCTCTGGCTGTCCGGCAACATTTCTCACGGACGAAACATGCTGCTCAGAACTTGGAGCGCCATGCACAGGCACAGCTCATGCCTGCGGCTCTCCGCCGGACTCCGCAGAAAAATCCGTCGTTCTTCACAGCATCGTTCTCTCTCGATCCGGCGTCCGGCCAGGAACATGAACGCAGCATTTCCACCCCGCCTCTGCTGCAGAAAAGCACATCCCTCACGCTGCTTAAAACAGGACGCGCCCGGAAAACCGGGCGCGTCTTCATTCATGAGCGGAAAAATCCCGCGTTTTCACTTAGTCTTCGGTAGCGGCAATGCAGTCACCGGCATTGGCCACATAACCGAGGGTGCCTTCCACTTCCACTTCGCTGCTGCGGCTGCCGAAAGCGGCGGCACCGGGCATGCGGAAGGTGGCGCAATCGGCGCGGGCGATGGCCACTTCGGGGGTGTGCTCGGCCTGCGGCACCCATTCGTAGGGCACACGGTAGGCGCGGTACACCATGTTCATGTTGCGGCCGTCCTTGTAGGGGTTGATGAATTCCCACACGATCTCATGGTCGGCGGTCACTTCGATCAGGCGGCCGTCGGAACCTTCGGTGATGAGGGTGTTGCCGTTGGGCAGACGCTGAGCGGAGCTGATGAAGGGGCTGTAGAAGCGGCTGGCGTCCAGCGGAACCACAAAGCCGGCTTCATGAGGCGTGTACTGCCACACGATCTTGAGGGTGATGGGATCGAATTCCAGAATACGGGTATAGTCGCGCTGAGCGGCCTTGACGCCGATGGGCGCGCCGGGGTTGGGATTGTCGTAGCCGGCCCAGCCGCCGTTGTCGAACACCAGGATGTTGCCCGCACCGGGAAGTCCGTCAGGAATCATGTGCGCATGATGCTGACCGATGATCCAGCCGAGGGAGTGTTCAGGATGACCGATGCTGTAGTCGGGGCCGACCTTCCAGACGATCTTGCCGGTTTCCTTGCTGATGATGAAGATGATGTTGGTTTCGCGGCCATCCATGATGATGTTGTCGGGATGGAAGCGTTCGTCACCGGCATCATACCACTTGTTGGGTCCGAGGGTGGACATGGAGTTGATGTGCATCCAGTCGCCGAGACCGGGGGCGCTGTCGATGAGGGAACCGCCGCGGTAGTTGGGGTTGCGGGCCATGGCATTGCGGGCGGCTTCGGAGAAGCCCATTTCCTCGACATGATCGGAAGCCTGCCATTCCCAGATGATTTCGCCGTCCCAGTTCACTTCGTACACGACATCGTCGAGCAGGGGCTTGTCGGAAATGTATTCGCAGTGAACGTCGCGGTGGCAGAGCACGAGGGTGTTGCCGGACATGGACTGAGGTTCATGACCGGGAGCATAGTAGCCGGTGGTGCTGCCTTCACGCTGGAAGTCGTGATGCTGGCGGGCCATCCACTGAGGCTTTTCGCCCGGATCCTCGATGAATTCAGCCTGATTGAATTCCCACACCACGTTGCCGTCCCAGTCCACCTGAATGAGGTCGACCTGATCCTGCAGACCGTACTTGGGGTTACGGATGCCGCGGCTGCCGAGCAGGTAACCGCCGGGGAAAATCTTGTTCGGGAAGCCGTGTACGCCCTTCCAGAGCTTGATTTCCTGGCCGTTCATGTCGATGAGCATGGCGCCCTGACCCTTGACGGGCATGATCGTATAGCCGTTATACGCCTTTTCAGGATTGTAGAGCGTAACGCCGGTAGGATAGACTGTAGGATGACCCATGGTAAAACTCCTTTATGAGAGTTGAGGGTAAGTTCCCGGAGCATGACTCCGGGAACCCAGGAGAAATGCGTACTTACAGGACTTCGGGCCCCATGAGCGTATAGGGCAGCCAGAGCGCGATATCCGGGAAGAACGTAATGAGAATGACCGCAAGAATCATCAGGCCCACAAAGGGAATGATGCCCTTGAAGATGGTCTCGATGGGAATGCCCTTGGCCACGCCGGCAAGGGCGAACACCACCACGCCCACAGGAGGCGTGATCTGGCCCATTTCCATGATCATGACGGATACCACACCAAACCACACGGGGTCAAAGCCCAGCGCCACGACGGTGGGGAAGATGGAAGGCAGGGTAAGCATGAGCATGGGGATAACGTTCATCATGCAGCCGAGGATCACGTAAATGACCACGATGATGGCGAACACCCAGTACCGGTTGAACGGCAGGGACACGATGAAGTCGGCCAGAAGGAAGGGCAGACGGGTAGCGGCGAAGAAGTAGCCGAGAATGGCCACACCGACCATGATGCCCATGATGCGGGCGGTGAGTTCGCCGGTTTCATGCAGGGAGGCCAGCAGATTCTGCCTGGTCACCTTGCGACGGGCAAGGGCATAGAGGAAGGCGCCCATGGCACCGATGCCGCCACCTTCGTTGGGGGAGCAGATACCGGCCACGATGCTGCCGAGCACCAGCACGAACAGCGCGAGAATCGGCACGAGGCCCATGGAGGACTGAATTTTTTCAGCCAGCGTATACTTGGGGCCGCGGGGAGCAAGTTCAGGATGACGCACGGCCATGTAATAGATGTAGGCCATGAACATGAGCGCCAGCATGATACCGGGAATCAGACCGGCCATGAACAGTCGACCGATGGAAACTTCCGTAACGATGCCATAGATAATGAAGCCTGAACTCGGAGGAATAAGAATACCGAGCGTACCGCCTGCGGCAAGCGCACCCGTAGCAAGGGAGGGCGAATACTTGAGGCGCATCATTTCCGGCAGGGAAACGGAGCCCATGGTCACGGCGGTAGACAGGGAGTCGCCGCACACGGCGGCAAAGCCGGTGCAGCCGGCGACGCCGGCCATGCCCATGCCGCCGGGCATATGGCCTATCCACTTGTTGGCGGAGTTGAACAGGTCGACGGAAATGCCGGAGTAAAGGATCATGCAGCCCATGAGCACGAAGAGCGGCAGGGCTACAAGGTTGTAGTTGGCGGAGGCGGCGTAGGGAGTGGTGCCCACGGCGGCGAGGGCCGCAACGACGTTGCGGGACACGGCCACCATGCCCATGGCACCGATGATGCTCATGGCCCAGGCGATGGGCATGCGGATGAACAGGAACAGGAACAGCAGGCCGAAGGCTATGAGGCCGAGGATGAGGTTGGAAATTTCGTAGGGGCTTTCACGATACCAGAAAGGCAGATAGGCCAGGGCGAAGGCAAAGGCGACGCCGAGGACGAAGGGAACGTAGTGTCTGCCGGAAAGGCACTTCACGGATTCGCGCAGGAACTGGAACAGCGCGACGATGGAGGTAATGCCGAGACCCACGACGGGCATCCAGTAATAGAATTCCAGCGGAACATACAGTTCCATGGACTGAGTGCCGAACTTGCTCAGGAATGCGTCGTAGCTCTCAGTGGTGAGCAGCACCATGATGCCTAGCACCAGAGAGGCGACGGTCATGTCGCACCAGCGCTTCAAGCCCGTGGACATGCGGTCATAGATGAAGTCGATCATCATATGACGGTCATGCAGCTGCAGAATGGCCATGAAGGAAAACGTCGTGAGGGCCAGAAGATTTTCCTGCAGTTCCAAAGAACCGGGAACGCTGAATCCGAACATACGGCAGCATACGTCCACGGTAATGAGCACGGGCAGGATGGCCATGGCCACATAGCTCAGCCAGCTGACCTTGGTCGTGCATTTTTCGAGAAAGTCATATGCGCTCTGAAAAGCGGGAGAAAGAGAAACTTGTTCTGCCATGGGAACCTCGGCTTTTCGCGAACCGCACCCGCGCGGTCCGCACACAGAAGGAATAAGCCTGAAACAGTATTAACGACGCATATACGGACGGGAGGAGACACTTAGTCTCCTCCCCTTCCGCTTCATTACATCTTATACTCGCCGTACTTGCCGGCTCTCATTTCTTCAGTGTAGAACTTGGCGCGTTCCTGAGCATACTGGTACACGGCCTCGATGACTTCAGGCTTGGCACCCTTGCAGGAAGCCTTCCAGTCGTCCACGAAGCTGCCGAGGGGAGCGAGGAAGGGAGCACGTTCCTCATCGGTGAGATAGAAGAAGGTATGACCCTGCTTTTCCATCCACGCCGTGTCTTCCTTGGCGCCGTCTTCAAGGGACTTGCCGACGCCGAGAGCCATGGCCATACCGCCGGTTTCATTGAGGTAGGCCTTCATGTCGTCAGGCATGGAATCCCAGAGATCCTTGTTGGCTTCCATGGTGAAGGCCTGCACCATGATGTTCAGCATCAGGTGATACTTGGTGGCTTCGGTGATCTTGTAGGACTTGAGAGGAGCGAGCGGGCAGATGACGCCGTCGCCCATGCCCTTGGACAGGGCGAGATAGGTATCGGGGGAGCTCATGCGGATGGGGTTGGCACCGAGAGCCTTGACGAGTTCAAGGGCGACGGCGTCCCACACGATGATCTTGGAGCCCTTGAGCTCTTCCATGGTCTTGATGGGCTTGAGCGTATGCAGCTGATAAGCGGCGGAAGCCCAGGACGTGAAGTGAACGCTGTTGGCCGGAAGTTCGGCCTGCACTTCGGGGAACTTGCGGATGATGTCCTCAAGAACCAGGGAACCCACGATGGCGTTGGGGCACAGACCGGGAATGGCCACCACGTTCATGAGGTTGTAGTTGCCGGGATACACGGAAGGACGCAGCACGCCGAAGTCCACGCGACCGTCAGTGATGGCCTGAGGAGCCTCGGATTCAGGATACAGAGAGTTGGTGGCGAAATAGTCGAACGACAGCTTGCCGCCGAATTTTTCTTCCGTCGCCTTGAAATAGGGTTCCCAATAGTTCACCACAGTGGGATGCTTTTCAAGATAGCTGCCCATGAACGACAGATGCTTGAAACCCTTGGCAGCTTCCGCAGTACCGGAAAACACCATTGCTCCACCCAGTGCGAGAGCCGCAGCCAGCAGACCAAACTTCTTCAACATGCTGAAACTCCTCATTTTTTGCCCATCTTTTCACATCCGAACGAAAAAGCGCGCGGAGGTAAGCCGGACAGCTTTCATTCATTAGAGTTTTGATAAATTAAATATTACTTTTAAGTCAATGGTGAAATTTTTGCCATGTTAATTATCTATTGGTAATTATTTGATTTTTTATTTATGTTTTTTTTGTTGATTCCTTTGGCTTCCAGACTTCATCCCTTTGCCTCCATCCCTTTGACGGGAACGACTTGGCTGTGTGCACCCATCGTTTTGTCCTTATTTGTTCAAAAAATAGCAATAATTCCGCCATATCTGCAATTTTCTCCTTCTCCTGCCCCGTTATCAATGAGATTTTCCGCATCCTCACTCTTCGGACCGCACACGGCTCGAGATATCCCGAAGAACCTGACAGCTCTGCTGCCAGAAGCTCAGCTCATATGCTCTTTCATCCCTCCGACGCCGTTTTTCGATAAGGGAAGCAGGCGTTTTCCCGGAGTCCGACAACTCAAAGGCAAAAAAGAAGGCGACACCTGCGTGCCGCCTTCCGTCATGACGTCTGCCGGAGCCCTGCATTCTTCATCATGCTCCGACGGTCCTCTTCAGATTCATATTTTGAACTCGCCGTATTTTCCCTCATGAAACGCCTTGGTATAGTAGGCGCTGCGTTCGCGGGCATACTTGTAAACCTTGTCCACCACGGCGGGAGAAACGCTCTTGCCGACTTCCTTTTTCCAGTCTTCGGCAAAGACTTCCAGAGGCTCAAGGAACGCGCTGCGCTCCTCGTCGCTCAGAACAATGAATTCATGTCCCTGCGACTTCATCCATTCCGCATCCGTAATGGCGCCGGTTATCAGAGACCGGCCTATGGCTTCGGCCATCTTCATCCCGCCCTGTGCCGAAATCCACTTCTTCATGTCGGCAGGCAGGGAATCCCAGCTCTTCTTGTTGATCTCCTCAACAAAGGTATTCACGCCGATGCCGAGAATAAGATGATACTTCGCGTCGTCGGTGAGCTTGTAGGAACGCAGAGGAGCCATGGGACAGAGCACGCCGTCCACCATGCCGCGGGAAAGGGCGATGAAGGTGTCGGTGGAACTCATGCGGATGGCATGAGCTCCGAGGTGTTCGAGAATTTCCATGGTAAGGCTGTCCCACGCGGCAATTCTCTTGCCCTTGAGATCCTCACGGGTACGGATGGGGGTACGAGTGTGAATCTGGTACGCGTCGGACGCCCAGGACGTAAAGTGCACCGTATTGCGGGGAAGTTCGGCACGAACCTCGGGAAACTTCTCAATGAGATCCTCCACCACAAGGCTGCCCACCAGAGAATTGGGACACATGCCGGGAAGGGCCACCACCCCGAGCAGCTTCATTTCCCTGGGAAAGAGCGCGGGACGAATCTGTCCTATGTCCGCGCGACCGTCGGACACGGCCGAATAGGCTTCCGTTTCAGAGTACAGAGAATTGGTGGTGAAATACCTGAGCTTCAGTTTGCCGCCGAACTGCTTTTCCGCAGCCGCCATAAAAGGCTCGAACACTTCCGTCGTCGTGGGATGTTTTTCAAGATATCCGCCGAGGAAGGAAAGTCGTACGGGTTCCTGTCCGGCATCGGCCGCGCAGGCGGGGCTGAAAAACGAAAGCAGGCCGCCCAGAGCTAAGGCGGCCGCGCAGGCAGTCCATTTTCTTATCATGTTGAGGCTCCTTGTCAGGCTCACAGATTGGAAAGCGGCGCAAAAAATACATGGCACGCCGCACCAGAATTTTTCTCTAAAAGGATTTTGCCTGTTAAGTCAACCGGACAAGAGACAAACCTTTATACTCGTACGGACGGCAAAGGCTCCGGTTTCCATTTTTACTTCGCCACAGTGAAGAACAAGCAGAAAATTCTTCCATCATGACGAAAAAAATACAGGACTCGGGAACAGTCTGACACAGCGAGACCTCCCCAAAGCGCCCTTGTTCCGCAACGACGAGACGGCCCCCGCCTGCAAGCTGAGCCCGGCGTCAGATCGTCAGGCATGAAAAAACCGGCGCATGGCCGGTTCAAAAATCATCGGAAGATGAAGGGCTATTCCGCTACGGGTTCATAATAGCAGCGCTTGGGGGAGTAGATCTTGCCGGCCTTCTTGAGTTCGGCGCAGGCCTTGGACACTTCCTTGGAATCCACGCCGAGCATCTTGGCTATGTCACCGGGACGAACGGGCTTGCCCGCTTCCTTCATGGCTTTGAGAACCTGTTCTTCCATGCTAATACTCCTTGTCGAGCTTGTTGTTCAATGTTCGGCAGGGCGCGCAGGCCAGAGAAAAGCGTCAAAACCTTTCCGGCAAAAGCGGAAAACATCCCTGCGGGACTCCCTGCTCCTGTAGCTGCTTGTACCCTTTCCATGGACGAAAGGCAAGTGTTACTAAGAACAATTCCTGATAAATTTTTAAGCTTCCTCAAACTGCCATGATATTCCGTTTGCGCCGATTTCTCCCCACGCTGCTCTGCATCGCGCTTCTTTCCGGCTGCGCGCCCGGCACAACGCCGCCGGACCGGATGCCGCTGCAGGGAAGACCCGGACCGGCATATGTTCAATGGCTTGAGGAGCAGACCTTTCTACGACGGGCTCCGGAGCTCACGGCCATTGTCAGCGGCTCCATGCTGAGCTGGAAACATTCCTCCCGTCCTCCTCTGCCTTCCGATCGGAAAAACACATGGTTCTGCGCCTCTCCGACGCTTTCCGCATGGTCGGGAAAACGTCCGTTCACGACTGCTCTGGCAGAAAAGGGAATTGCGGAGCGACTGGCAGAAATCGGAGTGTCAGGCATCATGCTCACCGGCATGGCCGACACCGGGGACGAGTGGGCGGGGCGCTCTCCTGCCGCAGGCCTCGGCAGGGACGACACAAGTCTCACTTTCGGGCGCCTTGCCGGAAAGGATGACGACTATGCGGCATGGACCGGGACTCTTGCCCGCGCCGGTCTTATGGCAGGCGGCGAAATGCTGCCCTCCTTCACCGGCACGGGTCCCGATTTCTTTCTGTCCCTGCGTGCCGTGCGGGATTATCCCGGGCTGTATGCCATGACCGAAGTTTCTCCGAACTTCTGGCCGCTTCTTCCTTCTTTAAAAGAAAAGGAAACCGCCCCGCTCGGCAAGCACGCGCTGGTCGCTCTGGCGGCCCGGGGCGCTCTTCCCGAGGCTCTGGCGCAGGACGGCGCTCCGTCCGACCTTCTCCCCTGCGGCTGGGCCGTCACAGGCCCCGTCTCCGGCGTGGACGGCGTCAAGCGGCGATGGGCCTACCGCTGGCATCAGCAGCCGGACAGACCCGTGCTGCACTGGGACGATCCTTCCGGCACGACAAGGCGGGTCATGGAAGCAAGTCTCATCCAGCAGTCCGGGCTCCGGCATCAGGCCCTTGTGGGCATACGCGCAGGCGCCTGGCTGGGACTGGACGCCGTGGACAAGCTGCAGGACGGCATCCGGCCGACGCTCGAACCGGGCCTCTCCGCCCTTCGCGATCTTTCGCGCAACGCACACCGCTACGGTTCGGCCGTGTTCGTGCAGGACATCGTTCCGCCGGAACGTCTCACGCTGCTCATGACCTGCGGTGCGGACTTCTTCTTCGACAGCGTGCTTTCCCCCGCACTCGAAATCTCTCTTCTCACACAAGACGCTGCGCATGTTCAGGAGAGCCTGCGCCGGGCCGTGTCGCTCAATATTGATCAGAAGCGCCTGTGGAGACTGTCCCCCGACGGACTGCCCCGGCCTGACTTCACGCCTCTGCTTTCTCTCGTACCGGAAGGCTGGACAAAGCTTCTTGTCCGCAAAAACTCGCCGGACGAAGGACCGAGGCTGAACGCCGTCACGCTTTCGGCCATGGCCTGCGGCCTTGCGCCGGGTGAAATTCCCGATGCCGAAACCGCCCTCGTCATACGGGAGACTCACGAACTCTGTCTTGCTGCACGGGCGTTTCTGCCCGGACTGTTCATGTTTTCCGGCACGGATCTCAACGGCTCCCTGCCTGAAGGACATGACTGGCCGGCCACGCCGCCGCTCTGGCAGATCGATCCCCTGCCTGCAAGTCCGCAGGGGCTTCCCTCAGGCCGGGCTGTCTACGCCCTCCTGCCAGGCAGCGACATGGAGCATCGTCTCCGTGCCATGCTCACGACAAGAACCGCCTCCGGCATCGCCGCAGGAACGCTTGTCGACGTACCTTCCTGCGCCGGGAAAAGCGTGCTCGTCACGGTATGCGCTCTGCCCGACGGCGGCTTTCTGACCTTTTTCGGCAACCTCTCACAGAAGGAAACAGCGTTTACCCCCCGTTTTCCCGCCTGGCAGGACGCCGCAGAAAGAATCGACCTTCTTTCCGGTCGCGCGGTCTCCGAAGAACGCATGACGCTTCCGCCGCGCGGATGGTGCGCGATACGGCTTCGCTGAAGCGGCCTCAACCGTTGAGAAACCGGCATGAAAAATCGTTCGGAACGGCGCGCGGGGCTTGCGCCGTCACGGATATTTTGGGATACTCGCCACACTGCCGGTCTTGCCGGACTTTTTTCTTGAACCCCAAGCGGGAGCCCGCCATGGACGAAAACATAGAACGCAAGAATCAGGATAAGGAACAACTTTCAGCAGCAAAAAGCGTCGTCGACGAACGGACGGAAACGACGCAGCCTGCTGAGGAAGGCGTCGCTGCCGTTTCCGGTGAAGAGACGCCGCCTTCCGATGACAGGACTCCCCTGGAAAACGGGGAATCGGACCTGACAAAGGAAGCCGGAGCAAAGACTCCCGAGGACGAAGGCGACATACTCGTCGAGCTCTCGCAGGAACATGTCGAAGACAAGGGCGAAGCCTCTTCCGAAGACAAGCAGGACACGCCGCTTACCCTCGGCGCCGCCCCAGCGGACAAGGAGGAAAAAGAGGCGGAAGCCATCGCCATGCCGAAAAAGTCCGTGCCCGTACCTCCGTCTTCCGGGCCTGCAGAAAAGCTCTTCAATGCGCTCTCCTACGCCGGACTTCCCGTTCTGCTCATTCTTGCCGCAGCCATGACCTTCCTTGAAGTGTGGCAGGTGCGCGATCTGTGGTTCTCCGACGAAGTCCGCCTTGCCGATGCCTTCATGAACCTCGGCAACGGCGACTGGCTCATGCTCACCATGAACGGCCTGCCCTATCCCGACAAGCCGCCTCTCTACTTCTGGTTCATGAAAGCGCTGACCATGATTCCCGGCGTGGCCATGCCCATGGTGATGTTCCTCGCGGTGGCAGTCTCCCACCTTCTGTTCATCGGTTCCATCTGGCTGCTTGCCCGGGGCACCGGTCACGATCGTCGTGAGGCCTTTGCCGCCGGTCTGGTGGCTCTTGGCTGCGCCTTCATCAGCGGTGCGGCCTGCTATCCCCGCATGGATCTTCTCTTTGCCGCCGTGGTTGCGCTCGGCATGACCTGCCTGTACCGCGGATGGATAAAGTCGTTCGCTCCCTTCTGGCTTGCCGCGGGCTTTCTGCTCATGGGCGCGGCCACGCTCATAAAAAGCCCCCTCGGCATCGCCTTTGCCGTGATCACGAGCGTCCTCTTCCTGTTCTGGCGCGGTACTCCCGGCCGCCTGAACAGCCGTGACGGACTGCCGGGCTTCACCCTCATGCTGCTCATGATTCTGGCCTGGGCTGCCGTGCTCTATCTTGGCGGACATCAGGAATACCTGCGCAACATGGTGATGCAGCAGCTCGCCGGTCGCGTGCTCGAGGGCGGCAATCACGGACAGCTCTGGTGGTACTATCTCGTGGCCCTTCCCGTCATCTGGCTGCCGTGGATTCTCGTGGTGCTGTTCGTCAACTGGTTCGCCGCTCTGCGCGGCATTCCGTCGGCATGGAAGAACCGCAGGGAAAAGGGCGGTTCCAGCTGGCTGTGGATATGGCTCGTCACCGGCGTGGCCATGCTTTCCGCCGTGCAGGCCAAGATGGCCGTATACGCCCTTCCGCTGCTCGCGCCTCTCGCCGTTCTGACCGGCCGTTCCATCATGCGTCTCACTCCTGGTCGCAGCCGCTTCTTCTTCAGCCTCTCGTCCGCTCTTTTCGCCGTTGCGGGCCTTGCTCTCGTTCTCATCGAGGTGTTCCCCGTTGTCCGTCCCTACGTGGGCGACTATCTGCCCGCCGTGCCTGCCGTGGCCGAGCCCTGGCTTGCCGGGCTTGAAGGCACCATGTACATGGGCGGCGTACTCATCCTTCTGGCCGTGGCGCTGCTCTTCTTCACCCGTCTCGGCCTGCCCGGAGGCTCCCTTCTCGTCGCCGCCTTCGGCATGATTCTCATGATGCTGCCCTACGAGGCCTTTGTCGCGCCTTCCATGGACAAGATTCTGAGTCCGCGGGCCCAGGCCGAGGCCATGGCCGCCAAGGTGAAGGAAGGCTACGCTCCGGCCGCCTTCAACGTCTACCCCGGTGCCTACGCCTGGCATCTCAACGAAATTCTGCCGCAGCAGTCCGGACGCCTCGCCGTGCCCGACCTTGCCACGACGGCCGACAGGGACGCCTGGCTCAAGGCACATCCCATGACGGTCATGGCCATGCCGGCCGCCGACTGGGAAGCCTGGACGGACAAGCCCGCCGGCGCACAGGTCGTTCTCACGTCCTGGATGGTGCACAAGAACTATGTGGTGGTAGCTTTCACGTCGAGCGAATCTCCCGCGCAGAACGCGCAGGAAACGACCGCATCCGCTGCCGAAGACGCTGCTGCCGAACAGTCTCCCGCCCCTGAAGCGGCTGCCGCTCCCGAAGAAGGCACGTCCGAAACGCCGGTCGCGGCCCAGACGCCCGCGGCTGCCGAAACTCCCGCGCCGGAAGAATCGCCATCCTCCGCCAAGTAAGTCATGACGTCATGCCCGGCGCGATGCTGTCGCGCCGGGCATTTTTCCACGCCTGCCGTCAGAACCTCAACCCGGATACGAGCCCATGACCTATCTTACCCTCGTTCTCTGCATCGCCCTGGCATTCCTTCTCGGCGCCATACCCTTCGGGCTGGTCATTGCCAAAACCTTCAAGGGCATCGACCCCCGCAAGGCCGGAAGCGGAAACATAGGCTCCACCAACGTAGCCCGTCTGTGCGGCCTGCCCTGGGGCATCATGACGCTTTTCTGCGACATCATGAAAGGCCTTCTGCCCGTACTTCTGGCCGTGAACGTGCTGCCTTCCCCCTTCATGCAGAGCATCGTGGCCCTCGCCGCCGTAACCGGACACATCAAGTCGCCCTTCCTGGGGTTCAAGGGCGGCAAGGGCGTGGCCACTACCATAGGCGCGCTCATTCCTCTGGCCTTCTGGCCGCTTCTGTGCGCCGTGCTCTGCTGCGTGGCCGTCATTGCCGTCACCCGTTACGTCTCGCTCGGTTCCATGGTCATGGCGGCTTCTCTCGTCGTCTTCTACGCGCTGTTCGGACGCTTTGATCTCGAGCCTCTGGCCGTCGTTCTTCTCGTCATGATACTCTGGGCTCATCGTGCCAATATAGGACGCCTCATGCGCGGAGAGGAAAGCAAGTTTCTTGCGAAAAAAAAGAGCTGACGTTCATGCAAAGTTCCTCTTTTCATAACAAAGGAATGCTGGACCTTCATGATGTTCTATGCTAGCGTCTTTTTAAGAGCAGAAGACCGTACGGTTCGAGGTCTTTGCGTCCCATGAACGCGGGGTTTGCCCGCTCCCGGCCCGACCGGGGAAGGAATTGCTTATGCAGATTGAAGTCGTTTTCCGCAATCTTACCCCTTCCGATGCCCTGAAGAACTACGCCCTCAAGCGTTTCCAGAAGATAGAGCGCATGGTCGGCGATGAGGAAGCAAAGCTTCTGGTCACCCTTTCCATGGAGAGCGGTCGCCCCAAGGCCGATCTTATGCTCACCGGTCAGAACCTCAACTTTGCCGCCAGCGAAAAGAACGACGACATGTATGCCGCCATCGACCTGTGCAACGACCGCATAGGTCAGCAGCTCCGCAAGGCCAGCGAGCGCCGCAGCCAGATCAACCGCGACACCATGGTGGATTCGCTGGACGACGGCAAGGCGTAGCCGCCTTGCAGGAAAACATGACATCCCGAATGCCTGCCGCCTCCTGTCGCAGCCTGCGACAGGAGGCGGCCTTTTTATCGGCCCGGCCCAAAAACTTTTGCGTGACAAGCAAAATCAAAAAAAGTATTCTCTTCGCTCTATGATTCTGGAGGCTGCAAATGACTCACGAAATAGATACGCATATCATGACGGTGGGCAAGGCCAAGATAGACAACCCGGCCATCGGTCCCTACGTCGACGACACGCCCGTTCCCTTCTATCTTGATGCCGAGCACGGCGGCGAAGACGTCAAGGGGCTGGAAGACACGCCCATCTATATTGAACAGGCCGGTCCGCGCGAGCACGTGTATTACGACCCCGGCAAGACCAAGGCGGCCATCGTCACCTGCGGCGGTCTCTGTCCCGGTCTCAACGACGTCATCCGCGCCGTAGTGCTCGAATCCTACTACGGCTACGGCGTGCGTTCCATTCTCGGCATCCGCTACGGTCTGGAAGGCTTCATTCCCAAGTATCACCACGACATCATGGAGCTCACCCCCAGGAATGTGTCGGAAATCCACACCTTCGGCGGAACCATTCTCGGCTCATCCCGCGGCCCGCAGAGCCCCGAGGAAATCGTGGATGCCCTTGAACGCATGAACGTCAACATGCTCTACATCATCGGCGGCGACGGCACCATGAAGGCGGCCGCAGCCATTCAGGAAGAAATCTTCCGCCGCCAGCTCCACACGTCCGTCATCGGCATTCCCAAGACCATCGACAACGACATCAACTTCGTGCCCAAGTCCTTCGGTTTCGACACCGCCGTGGACGTGGCCACGTCGTCGCTGCGCTGCGCCCACACCGAAGCCATCGGCGCCCCCTACGGCGTGGGGCTCGTCAAGCTCATGGGGCGCGAATCCGGCTTCATCGCCGCTCAGGCCACGCTTTCGCTCAACATCGTGAACTTCGTGCTCGTGCCTGAAGTGCCCTTCAAGCTCGAAGGCGAAGGCGGTCTTCTGCCCGCGCTCGAGGAACGTCTGAGAAACCGTTCCCACGCCGTCATCGTGGCGGCCGAAGGTGCAGGTCAGGATCTGCTCACCGCCAGCGGCAAGACCGACGCATCCGGCAACCGCGTGCTCGGCGACATCGGCCTTTTCCTGCAGAAGGCCATCAAGAATTATTTCTCCACCAAGGACATGAACGTCACCGTCAAGTACATCGACCCGAGCTACATCGTGCGTTCCGTGCCCGCCAACACCAACGACCGCGTCTACTGCGGCCTGCTCGGCCGCAACGCCGTGCATGCGGCCATGGCCGGCAAGACCAACATGGTCGTCGCCCGCCTGCTCGACCGTTTCGTGCATCTGCCGCTGCAGCTCGTCACTCGCCGCCGCCGTCAGATAGACATCAAGTCCAACTACTGGCGCTCGGTCATCGCGACCACGGGCCAGAGACTCGCATAACGCGGGCCGCACTTTTCAGATACCGGCAATGATGAAGGCCGCGGGCAACTTGTGTCCGCGGCCTTTTTGCATCGGCACGCCCGGAACGATTTTCCGTCTTGCGAAGAAGCGCGGAATGACCGATGATAAAAAAAACGCCCTTCCCGCAACCCCGTTTCCTATGAGCGAATTCCGACAGATCAAGGCTTCCGCAGGTTCCGGCAAGACCTACACGCTGACGAGCAGCTTTCTCTCCCTGCTTGCGGGCTCTTCCGGCGCGTCGTGGAGCCGCCCGCCCTCCGGCTGCGCCGTGGCCGAAGGAGATGCCTACGGCTGGCAGGAAATTCTTGCCATCACCTTCACCAACAAGGCCGCCACGGAAATGCGCGAGCGTCTGCTCTCCCGGCTCAAGGGCATGGCCCTTGCCCGGAGTGCCACCGCCTCAAAGGAGTCGTTCTGGAAGCCGGCCAGAGCGCGCGACGCCGTGGACATGCTCATACGCAGCTACAGTTCCCTGAACATTCGCACCATCGACAGTCTCCTGCATCTCATGGTGCGTCTTTCCGCGCTGGACTTTGATCTCTCTCCGGACTTCGAGCCGCGTTTTGCCGACAGCGACATCACCGGTCCCATTTTTGACGACATGGCCGAGCAGGCCCGCGACGACGAACTTCTCGGTTCCCTTTTCCGCCGCGCCTGCCGACAGATGCTGCGCTCGGAAAAGACGCGCGGCTTTCTTGCCGGAGAGCGCATACGCGAGCGCGTGACCGCCATGGTTTCGCTCATGCTCGCCGGGGACGGCTGGAGCATACGCGACCTCGCCTCGCCGGAAGAGGCGGAAGACCATTTCGCGTTCATCCTGCGCGGCATAGAAAACGACGCGCGGGAAATGCGCGCCCGCATTGAGCAGGAGGAGCTCAAGGCGAGCAAGCATTTTCTCAACGCTCTCGCGGCCTGCATAGACTGCGGAGGAAGAGCCGCAAAGCTTCCGCTCTCTTCGGCCATGTTTCAGAAGGAGAGCTTCGACGACTGTCTGCTCAAGGCCTCAAAAGGCAGCGCCAGTCTGTCGCTGCACGCGCTCTACGAGAGCCTGCAGAGCGACTTGCGGGAAATACGCGTTCTTCTCGGCGCGCGCCGTCTCATGCCGTTTGCCGAGCTTGCGCAGGCCGTGTACGCCAGAGTGGAGGAATACGAACGCAAAAACGGCATCATCGCCGCCTCGCAGGTACCGCGCCTCGCCATCCGCGCCGCGGACGACAGCGAAGGCGTGAACGAGCTGTTCTGCCGTCTCGGTGCGCGCATCACCCATATGCTCATCGACGAATTTCAGGACACGAGCCGGGATCAGTGGCTCGCGCTCCAGCCTCTGGCCGAGGAAGCGCTTTCCAAGGGCGGATCGCTCACCATCGTAGGCGACGTGAAGCAGGCCATTTACGGCTGGCGGGGCGGCGACGCCGCGCTCTTCGATCAGCTCGTGCGGCCGGGCTCGCCGCTGCTCTCGCTGGTGGAACGCCCCACGCTGGAAACGCTGCCCTTCAACTGGAGAAGCCGTCAACGCATCGTGGCGTGGAACAATGCCCTGTTTTCCCCCCTCGGAGACATGGCATTTGCCCGGGAGCTGCTCTCGCCCCTGGCCGAAGGGGACGGCGAGCTTCTGGAACAGCAGGCTTCGCTGCTTGCCGAGGCCTTCGACCGAGCCTCACAGAGTGCGGAGCACTGTGCGCCGGGCGGACTCGTGACACTGCGAGAGCTCGACAGGGGGCGGGAAGACGAAGAGCTTTCTTCCCGGCTGCCCGACATGGTGGAAGCGCTCGGCAAGGGCCGGGCCTGGGGCGACATCTGCATTCTTGCGCGAAACAACGATCAGGCCGCAAAAGCTGCGGCCTGGCTCATGGCACGGCGCATTCCCGTGGTCACGCAGGGCAGCCTTCTGCTGGCCGAACAGCCGGTCATCGCGGGCCTCGTGAGTCTTCTGCGCTTTCTGAACGACCCGGACGACGACATCGCCTTCTGGGCCGCGCTGAACGCGCGCGAGCTTCTGCCTGTGCTGCCCTCGCCGGACGGAGGAGTGCTCGACGAGGCGGCAATCACCGACTGGGCGGCACGACGCTCACGCCAGAGAACGCTGGCGCGACAGTTTGCTGCGGACTTTCCCGAAGCGTGGGAATCGGTATTTGCCCCGCTGCACGACAACGCGGGTCTGCTCACGCCATATGATGCGGTCATGGAAGTCATGGAGCGCTGGCACGTCATGGAACGCTGCCCGCAGGCTGAAGGCTTCGTGCGCCGTTTTCTCGAGGTTCTGTTCTGCGCGGAAGAACAGGGCGTGTCCGATCTTTCCGGCTTTCTCGATCTGTGGGACGAAAGCGGCAGCCAGGAAAAGGCGCCCCTCCCCGAAAGCATGGACGCCGTGCGCATCATGACCATGCACAAGGCCAAGGGACTGGAATTCGACGTGGTCATTCTGCCATGGCTGAATTTCTCCCTCGGACGATCCTCGGACGACAAGTCCATTTTCTGGAACAGCCGCGGTACGGGCCTGCTTGCTCCGCTGTGCAGGGACATGGGCAGACCGTGGCTTGAGGATCGCATGAACACGGCCAGAGAATCTCTGCATCTTATTTACGTGGCCATGACCCGCGCCGTATCCGAGCTTCACCTGTTCGTGCCCGATCCGGATGACGGCCCCGTGTCCTTCATGCTCGACTCGCTGCTCTCCCGCATGAGAAGCACACTGCAGGCAAAGGACGGTCTCCTTCTGTGGGGAGACGAACCGGACAAAACGCCGCTCTCCTCTGCGCCTGTGCCGCCGGAAGAAAAGACACCCGAGACGGAATCTGCGGCAGGAGCCGGAAAAGCGGCGTCCGTTCCTTCCTCCGACATACAGGAACGGTCTGCCGAAAAAGCGCCGATCACCGCTGCACAGGAGATACCGGCCAACGACGAGCGCTGGCGTCCCATGGCCTGGCTTCCGCGCCTTCGCATGTTCCGCAGTCCGCTGGAAGACTGGACCTTCACGCCCAAAAGGCGCGGTACGCTCGTGCATCACTGCCTTGAGAGTCTGCAGGTCTCGGGCGTGGGCGAAGCCTCGGCAAGGCGCGACGCCGCCCTTGCAGCCTCCCGCGGCATTTCCACGTTTCCTCTGCCCGTTCCCGACCGGGAAAGGGTTCAGAAGGAGGTGGAAGAGGTGCTCTTCTGGTACGCCATGCAGCCGGAAACGCCGCACTGGCTGGCCTTCGGCACGCCGGAACACGCGCTGCTCGACGCCGACGGCAGGCAGTACCGCGTGGATCTGCTTGTGGACGACGGACAGGAGCTCGTGGCCGTGGAGTACAAGACCGGAGCCGACGGAGAGCTGCCGCTTCCCGAACATGTATCCCAGCTTTCACGCTACCTCAGACTTCTTCAGCAGGCGGGAGGCATGAAGGTGCGCGGCGCGCTGGTGTATCTCGACCGCCGCCAGACCTTCCCGATTCTTCCCGGAGACGACGACCATGAGCAGCCGTAACCGTACTTTCAATCCGTTCCAGATCGTGCCGTGGGATGACGACTTCATGCTGCGCGTGCACGACCTTGCCCGGGAGATGACGGGCGACCGACCCGGCAAGGCGGTCATCGTGTTTCCGCTCAACCGTCCGCGGCGCTATCTGCTCGACATCTACCGTCGGGAAGTGACGCGTCCCATGCTTCTGCCGCACATCATGAACGCAGGGCAGCTTGTGCAGACCTGTCTCGAAAGCTGGACACGTTCCGTACCCCGCATGGCGGGTACGCTGGATCAGGTGGCCGTGCTCAAGGAATGTCTGCTTCACATAAGCTCCGGGGAGTCAAAGGACTCTCCGCTGGCAAAACTCGCCCGCAGTCTGGAGGATGAAGACGGCATGGCCCGCTTCTATCCCTGGGGCGTGCGCCTTGCGCATCTGCTCGACGAATGCGCCGGGCATATGGTGGAAGCCGAAGACCTGCTTCACGTGGACGACATGGTGGCCCCGTACGCGGCCGCGCTGCTCGGCAGTCTCAGCCGCATACAGGAACGCTACCGCTCAGAGCTCCGCAAACGCGGCCTGAGCACGCCGGGACTCGACGCCCAGCACGCCGCCCAGCTTGCCGGAGCCTCTCCGGATCTGCCCCTCAAGCTTCAGGGCAAGAGCGTCATCATCGCGGGATTCGTGCGCCTCACCCGGGCGGAAGACGCGCTCTTCCGCTATCTGTGGGAACGGGGCGCCCAGATATGCCTGCATACCGACCCTGCCGTTCTTTCGGGCGCGGGACACTGGAGCTGCGGCGAACACAGGGAATGGCTCTCGCGCTGGAAGGCACGGGGAGAACTTCTCGGCAAAACCTCGAACCGGGAGCCCGTCATCCATTTTCATGCAGGCTACGATCTGCACTCACAGCTTATTGAACTCAAAAAGGAGCTGGAAACGAACCCCTGCCCGAACGAGAGCCGGGCCGTGGTCATCACCCATGATTCCCTGCTCATGCCCACTCTGCACCACATTCCGGAAAAGAGCATCAACATCTCTCTCGGCTATCCGCTGGAGCGCTCGCTACTGGCGCAGCTTGTCGAGCGCATCATGGAAACGCGGCGCAGCATGAACGGCGCGGGCCTCGTACACTGGAAAAGTCTCATGGCGCTCATACGCCACCCCTACGTGCGCATGCTCGGTGTTCCTTCCGCCGAAGAAGACGGCAGCATCACGCCGCTTCGCCCCTTTCTCTCACGCTTTGAAGCAAGACTGCGCACAGGCAGCCGCATGATGGACGCCAAAACTCTGGCCTCCGACATGGCGGACGACATTCTCGGCGACCTCGACGGCAGACCTCCGGCCGAAGATATCACGGAAGAAACGGGACAGCTTCTGGAACGGGTCATGGACACGCTCGTTGCCAGATGGCGCACTGTGGACACCCTGGCGGACATGGCCTCCCGCCTGCGGGAGCTGTGTCAGCTTCTTCTGGAGTGCGGCGCGCACATCTGGCCGCGCTTTCCGCTGGACGCGGAATGTCTCGCAAGACTCATGCAGGGCGTGATTCCCGAGCTTTCCGACAATGCCATGGCCGACGAAACGCTGTCTCTGGAGTCGATTTTCGCCATTGTGCATCAGGGGCTTGCCGAACAGCGCGTTCCCTTCGAGGCTGACCCCCTCACCGGACTGCAGATTCTCGGTACACTGGAAACACGACTTCTGCATTTCGACCGCGTATACTTTCTGGACATGACCGAAGACGCCCTTCCCGGTGCCCCAGCCCGCGATCCGCTGCTGCCGGACAATCTGCGTCCTCTTCTTGGCCTTCCGGACAACAGTCGCCGGGATCAGCTTGCCGCGCATACCTTCCACCGCCTCATTGCCGGCGCGAAGGAAGTGTTTCTGTACTGGCAGGAAGGCGTACAGACCGGCGTCATGGACGGCAAGAAACTCCGATCCCGTCTGGTGGAAGAATCCATATGGCGCGTGGAGCAGAAGAAAGGAGAGGTGCTGCGTCCCGGCACGGACCCGCTTCACGCTTCCGTGTTTCCCATGACGGAGCCGCCGATTCCCCTGTACGCTCCCATCCTCCGCACCGACGCCGTCAACATCCGCATGAAGGAAATCCTTGAAAAAAAGCTCTCCCCCACGGGCCTCGACACCTACATCGCCTGCCCAGCGCGTTTTTTCCGCAAGTACGTGTGCACGCTGAAGGAAGTGGACGAGGTCATGGAGGGCGACGATCATCTCGGCGTGGGCAATCTTCTGCATTCCGTGCTTCTGCGGGCGTTTCAGCCTTTCCTCGGGCTGCCCGTCACCTCCGGGGAGCTGAACGCGGAACGACTGGAAAGCCTCTTTCGCGAGGAACTGGCCAAAAGCGGTCTTGCCGAAAACCTTCCGGCCCAGAGCCGCTTCATGCTGGAAGCCGCCGGACCTTCCCGCCTGCGCGACTTTGCCGCCGCTCAGCCGGAGGTGCTGGAAGTCGTGCAGCTTGAGCATAACGTTTCAGCCGTTTTCGAGGAAGGCGGACGACGTTTTACCCTGGAAGGCAAGATAGACCGTCTGGACAGAAGAGAAACTGGTCTCGTCATTCTGGACTACAAGAGCGGCAGCACCAGCCGTCAGCCTCATCCCTCCTTCTGGGACGACGGCCTTCTGTGGGACGCCATGGACTCCTGGATGCCGGGAAAGGCCGACCCGCTGCCGGATCTTGCCAAAAACCTGCCCAGCATTCAGCTTCCCGCCTATCTTTATATGTGCGGCCATGACCCGCAGAACGCCGAACATCTGCGCTATGCTCCCCTCTTTGACGCCGCACTCGTGCAGCTTGCCGACAGAGGCGAGGAACTGCCTCTGCTCGGCACGAAAATCGACGACGACGCAAGGGAACGCATCATCAAGGAACGCATTCCCGCCCTGCTCGGCTTCGTGCTGCGGCATATGGCCACGGCCGAAGCGTTCACCCCCCGCCGAACAGACCGCTGCGTGCGCTGTCCCTACGCAAGCTGCTGCCGGTAGGCAAAAAACTGTCCCGAGCTTGAGCCCGGCACACGGCAAAAGTCTCGCAGATGCCGCATTTTCCGGCAGATGGCATAAAAGTCAGGACCGCCCCTTCAAGGGGCGGTTTGATTTGACCCTATAAGGGTCTATTACTCGGCTGCCCTCTTAAGAGG
>NZ_CALUWV010000029.1 GCF_944324575.1 uncultured Mailhella sp.
ATCCTCGCAAACGGGTAAGTGATGGTGCGGGAATAAAAAAAGGGTTACCGGAATCCGGTAACCCTGCCATTCAAATGGTGCGCCCGGCGCGAGTCGAACGCGCGACCTACAGCTCCGGAGGCTGTCGCTCTATCCAGCTGAGCCACGGGCGCAAGGGGAAAACCCCGATGTGAAAGGGACTATGCACCGCGAAAGGCAGATTGTCAACGTCTTTTCTGCGGCCTGTTCGGGAGGGCTCAGCGGCCCATGCCGTTCAGAAAGTCCTTGTTGCTCTTGGTTCCCTTCATCTTGTCCAGCAGAAATTCCATGCCGTCGATGGGGGACATGGGCGCAAGAATCTTGCGCAGAATCCAGACGCGGTTGAGCACGTCTTCGCCGAGAAGCAGATCTTCCTTGCGCGTGCCGGTGCGGTTGATGTCGATGGCGGGAAACACGCGCTTGTCGGACAGATGCCGGTCAAGATAGATTTCACAGTTGCCGGTGCCCTTGAACTCTTCAAAAATGACTTCGTCCATGCGGGAGCCGGTGTCGATGAGCGCAGTGGCTATGATGGTCAGGGAGCCTCCGCCCTCGATGTTGCGGGCCGCGCCGAAGAAGCGCTTGGGCCGCTGAAGGGCATTGGCGTCGAGGCCGCCGGAAAGCACGCGTCCGCTCGAGGGCGTTACGGTGTTGTAGGCGCGTCCGAGTCTGGTGATGGAGTCAAGCAGAATGACCACGTCGCGCTTGCGCTCCACAAGGCGCTTGGCCTTTTCCAGCACCATTTCGCACACCTGCACGTGGCGCTGCGGAGGTTCGTCGAACGTGGAGCTGACCACTTCCGCATTTTTCACCGTGCGTTCCATGTCCGTGACTTCTTCCGGACGTTCGTCCACCAGAAGAATGATCAGGTAGGCGTCGGGATAGTTGGCGTTGATGGCGTTGGCTATCGTCTGGAGCAGAATGGTCTTGCCGGTTCTCGGCGGAGCCACGATGAGGGCGCGCTGTCCGCGGCCGATGGGAGACATGAGGTCGATGATGCGCGACGACATGTTCTTGGAATCGGTCTCCATGCGGAACTGCTGGTCGGGATATACGGGGGTGAGGTTGTCAAACAGCACCAGATGTCTGGCATTTTCTGGAGGCTCGAAACCTATCTCGTTGACGCGCACCAGCGCGAAGTAGCGTTCTCCTTCCTTGGGAGGACGTATCTGGCCGGAAACGCAGTCGCCCTTGCGCAGATGGTAGCGGCGTATCTGGGAAGGAGAGACATAGACGTCGTCAGGACCGGGCATGTAGCTGCACAGAGGAGAGCGGAGGAATCCGTATCCGTCGGGCAGGATTTCCAGAACGCCGTCGCTGTGAATGACGCCGTTTTGCGAGGCGCAGGCCTGGAGCAGGGCGAAGATGAGTTCCTGCTTGCGCATGGAGCTTGCGTTTTCAAGCTGGTACTTGTCCGCGAGATCCATGAGATCCTGCATTTTGCGGGTCTTGAGTTCCGTGAGGTTCAGGACGCTTTCGTCAAGAAGAGGAGCAGATTCTACAGTTTCGGGCTCGACAGGAGCTTTACGTTTCCGTATGGGCATAGAGATACCACCGGGAAAAGGGGAAAAGGAAGAAAGGGCACGCCGAAAGATGACGTGACGACAGAGAAGAATAAAAGAGGGAGACCGAACGAAGACAGCCGTCCGGCAAGAAAAACATAGAGCTTTTTTCCGCCATTGGCAAGTCCCGGGACGCTCTCCGTCATTTTTTGCGGGTATTGACCACGTTGATGGCCCGTTCCGGGCCGTCGACGGCAAAGCGGATGACGGCGTCAACGGCGTTCGGCAAGGTCTTTTCCATGACGTCGCGTTCCGGTTCGGCAAAATGCCCGAGCACCCAGGGGATGACCTGATCACGGTTTTCAGGTTTGCCCACGCCTATGCGCAGACGATAGAAGTCCGGCGTGCCGAGGCGCTGCTGTATGGATTTGATGCCGTTGTGTCCGGCGGCACTTCCGCCTTTCTTGAGCTTGAGCCTGCCCGGTTCGAGGTCGAGTTCGTCGTGAATGACGAGAAGCTGATCAGGCTGAAGGCGGTACCAGGCCATGAGCGGCTGCACGGCGTCGCCGCTCAGATTCATGAAGGTCTGGGGCATGGCCACGAGCCACGTGCCGCCGCCGGGAATCTGTATGCGCCACAGCAGAGCGTTGAACCGGGAACCGGAGAGCGACTCCGGGCTGCGGCCATTGCCGCGTTCCACTTCCTCAAGAAGAAGCTGTACGGTCATGAAGCCGGCGTTGTGGCGCGTGCCTCTGTACTTGGGCCCGGGGTTGCCGAGTCCGACGATGAGTCCGTTGAGATCCATGCTGGTATTCCGAAAGTTTGATGGGAAAAGGCCGCAGGGCCGCGATGTGTCGACGAATGTGCGGCAGAGCGGGACGAGTGTCAAGGTCTTCCTTGGCAATCGGGGGCGCAGATGGTACATGACGGGGGCGGGGCGTCCCGCTTGTCATGAAAACAAAACGGCAGGAGTGTCAATATGCCGCAGTTGTATCGTCTGGATATCGTGGTTGCCGAAGAGGATTTTCCGCTGGCGGAAGCGCTGGTTGCGCAGAGCGCCGGATCCGGCTGGGAAGAGGAATCTCTTCCCACGGGAGAAATGCTGCTTCGCGTGACGAGCGAAAGCGAAGAGGAACGGGAACATCTGGCTCAAAGCGTGTCGGTCATGCTCCCCGGATCCGCGCTTTCCCGCGAGACTCTTCCCGACACGGACTGGCTGGCCGGATGGCGCAGCTACTTTACGCCCGTGGAAGCCGGGGACTTTCTCATTCTTCCGCCGTGGATGAAAGATGAGGCCGCAGAAGGCCGCATTCCCGTCGTCATAGAGCCGAAGTCCGCCTTCGGCACGGGGCATCATCCCACGACCACCATGTGTCTTGAGGCCATAAGCCTGCTGCACAGAGCAGGAATCCTGAAGGCCGGGCAGCGCTTTCTCGACATGGGCACGGGAACGGGCATTCTCGGCATAGGCTGCGTCAAGCTGGGGCTCTCCGGCTTCGGCGCGGACATTGATCCTCTTTCCATCTCAAATTCCCGGGAAAACTGCGACATGAACGGCGTCTCCGGAGAGTTTGAGATTCAGGAAGGCAGCGTGGAGCTCGTGCAGGGACAGCGCTTCGATGTGGTCATCGCCAACATTCTGGCCGGGCCGCTCAGGGAAATGGCTCCCATGCTCATGCCTCTGGTGAAGCCCGGCGGCTGTCTCATTCTTTCCGGGTTCCTTTCGGTTCAGGTGTCCGGCATGAAGGATGCCTACGCCGCCATGGGCGAGGCCGGAGAGCTGCGCATGCCTTCGCCTGCTTCCGACCCCACGCGCTCGGCCAGCCGGGAGAATCCCGAAGCCGACGACTGGGTATGCCTGTACTGGCCGCGCGTTGGTGAAAAACAGGCGCTTTCCCGGATGAAGGGAGAAAAATGAGGTTTTGTTTTCCTGTCTGGAGAAATGCCGTTTGCGAGCGGGAGAAAGGCAGGTGACAAAAATTAAAGCGTTGCTTTAACTTATCTGTGGAGCGCGGCATGGAGCGGCGGATTGCGCCGTGTTTCATGCCGCGTTTTCTGTCAGGGCGCATGTTTTCCGTGTTTTTTCTCTGCGGAAGTTTCGGACTCTTCGGGAAAACGTGATGGATGCTGAAAGAGCCTGTGGCGCTGAGCAGAGACGGGCGAAGAAGACAACATATGCGACGTGTGCGCTGAGTTTTTCCGGGGCGCGGGGGCACACAAGGCCTTGTCTGCGGGATTTTCGGCAGGCAGTGTCGGAGAACTTCGCGCGTTTCAGCCCTTGCGGAAAAGAATGCGCTGAAGGTCGGCCACGGTGGCTATGCCCTTGCTCTTGGGATTTTCCGGGCAGAGGATGGGGGAATAGCCGAGACGCAGCGCCTGTTTCATGCGTACGTCCTGCCCGGACACCGGGCGTACCTGACCGTTGAGGTCCACTTCGCCCCAGAGCACGCAGCGTTCCGGCAGAGGAATGTCGTAGAAGGAGGAGAGCAGTGCGGCCACGAGCGCAAGGTCGAGTCCCGGTTCCTGAAGCCGCATGCCGCCGCCTATCTTGGCGTAGATGTCCACCTGACCGAAGTTGAGACGAAGCCGCTTTTCCAGCACGGCCAGAAGAAGGTGAAGCCGGTTGACATCAAAGCCGAGGCCGGTACGACGCGGAATGGCAAGGTAGCTTCGCGTGGCAAGTGCCTGTATTTCCACGGCCAGGGGACGTTGTCCGTCCACGGCCATGACCACGGCCGTTCCGCTCAGCGAGGTATCGCGGGCGCCGAGAAAGAAGGTGGAAGGGTCTTCCACCAGCTCCAGCCCCTTGCGCACCATGCGGAATATGAGCAGTTCCTGATTCGGTCCGAAGCGGTTTTTCAGCACGCGGAGCATGCGGAACATTTCCCTGCGATCGCCTTCCAGGGAAATGACGGTGTCCACCAGATGTTCCAGAAGACGGGGGCCGGCCAGCGTGCCGTCCTTGGTGACGTGTCCCACGAGCACGAGCGTGGTTCCCGCGCGCCGGCAGCGTTCCACAAGTTCCGTGGCCACGGTGCGCACCTGACTGACGTTGCCGGGCAGCCCTTCGGCACTGTCGGAGGCAAGCGTCTGCACGGAGTCCACGATCATGAGTGCCGGGGCGGTTTTTGCATCCTCAAGCACGGGAAACAGGTCTTCCACCCGGCTTGTGGCCACGGCAAGAAGGTTGTCGTGGAGCACGTCCAGACGTTCGGCGCGGCTTCGTATCTGCGGAAGAGATTCCTCGCCGCTGGCATAGAGCACAAGCTTGTTTTCTCTGGCCACGGCTCCGGCAAGCTGCAGGAGCAGCGTGGACTTGCCTATGCCGGGCTCGCCGCCCACAAGGATGGCGGCGCCGGGAACAAAGCCGTGGCCGAGAACGCGGTCGAGAGCATCAAGACCGGTGCCGAAGGCGGCGTGATCGCTGCCGGATACGCTGGAGAGCGGCTGTATGCGCGTTGCGGCGGCGTGCTTTGCAGAGAGCGGTCGTGCCGAAGAAGTCTGGGCAAGGCGGGTAAGTTCAAGAGTGTTCCACTCCCGGCACTTCGGGCATTGCCCCTGCCACTGCGCGCTTTGGGCCCCGCAGGAACGGCAGACATAGACTTCCCGTATTTTCGGCATGACCGTCTCTCTTGAAGAAGACTATTTGTTGAAAAGGTTGATGCGGCGCAGGTGACGTCCGCCTTCAAAGGCCGTGCTCAGGAACACGTCGACCATGCTGGCGGCAAGACCCTGACCGGTGACGCGTTCGCCGAGGCAGATGACGTTGGCGTTGTTGTGGGCACGTGCGTAGCTGGCATGGAATTCCGTGGTGCACAGCGCGGCACGGATGCCGGGAACGCGGTTGGCTGCCATGCTCATGCCTATGCCCGTGCCGCACACGAGCACGCCGAGGGCGTTTTCATCCTTGAGAAGGGCGTCCGTGACGGCCTGTGCCTTGAGGGGATAGTCGCAGCTTGCGGGATCGGAAGGGCCGAGGTCATGCACGTCGTGTCCCTTGTCCTTCAGATACTGCACAAGAAAGGTTTTGAGGTTGAAGCCCCCATGGTCGGACGCAATGTAGATGATGCTCATTTCAGTCTCCAGTGACTCGGTGTATGGGTGCGGGCTTATCCCGTCCTGTTATTGGTCCAGCGAATAGACGGCGAAACTGTCCGGAACGTTCAGCTCCATGCTGGCGTTCGCCAGCGCGCCGGCAGGCCGGCGTTCCTTGACGAGCAGCACCATGCGCATGGGAGTGCCGTCGCTTTCCATGCTGCCGTCCAGACGGTGGGGAAGCTCCCTCTCGTCGTAGGCAATGGAGAGCGACCAGCGTTTTCCCATGCTCAGCCGTACGGGCAGAGCCTGAGCGTCAAGTTCCAGCTCGAAGTCCTGACCGCCTTGTCTGTAACAGTAGACGATGTTGCCGTCGCCTTCGGTGACGTAGCGCTCAGGAGACGGCACGTCAAGGGCGGAAAGGTATCGGCCGGCCAGAAAGTCGTTGAGTTTCGTCATGCGCATGGGAAGGGGCAGACCGAGCAGCCTGCGCAGCGTCTCCGGGGTTTCGGCTCCGGCGTAGGCTTTCTGGTCTCTCGGCAGCACAAGCAGCATCTGGCCGTTTTCAAATACGGCCTTGGCCACGTTAGCCCCCACTCCGGCATTGACTTCAAGACGTATGGTGCGGGCGTTGTCCGGCGCGTTCTCGGCAAGATCCGCGCTTTCCAGACCGGCGGGCTCATGGCCGTTGTCGTCAAGCATGGACGGAGCGCCGGTGTCGGAGGACCACAGCAGGTAGGTCACTCGCCTTGTGTCGTTGACCGGACCGAAGCGCAGACTGCCGGAAATGACATCGTAGGATGCGGGCTGGGAGGAGCGCTGCACAAAAGCCTGCCAGCGATCCGCGGCGTCGCTTTCCGGGGCGATGGGCATTCCCTTGGGACCGCATCCGGAAAGCGCGGCCATGAGAACGAGACCGAAAAGAACAGAAGAGAATTTTTTTGTCATCATTGGAGTTTTTCCAGTTTCTGGCGCACTCTGGCGGCGTCTTCGGGATAACCGAGCTCTTCAAAAATTTTCAGAGCCTGCTGCCAGCCTGTTCTGGCAGAGTCCACGTCTTGTCTGGCTGCGGCTATGTCACCGTAGTGTTCGAGCATGGCGGGGTCGCGGGGGCCGTCCTTGCCGGAAGCGTTGAGCGCTTTCTGAATCTGTTCCCAGGCTTCGTCGAGCTCTCCGCGGCGGAAGTGCACCCATGCCAGGGAATCGAGAATGAAGTCCGTGTCCGGTTCCAGCTCCACGGCGCGAAGAATGAGCCTGTAGGCCTTATCGAGCTCCCGGTTGCTGTCGGCCAGATTGTATCCCACATAGTTCAGCGCCAGAGCGTTGTCCGGGTACTTCTCGCTGAACTTTTCCATGAGCGCCATGGCCTTTTTTCTGTTGCCCTGCATTTCCTGCAGATAGGCCTGCTGAAAGGCGGCATTTTCATTGTCGGGGTGCAGGCGCAGCGCTTCGTCCACGGCCTTTTCGGCCTCGGCAAAGTTTTTCTGGGCAGCGTACATTTCCGAAACAAGAAGCAGCGGCTCCACGTCTGTGGGATGCAGCGTGCGCAGCGTTTCCAGCGCGGCAAGCGCGGCGGAGTATTCCTTCTGCTCGTAGAGAATGCGCACCTTCATGCGCAGGGCCTTGTCGTATTCCGAGCTCTGCGGCGATACCCGGTCGAGATAGTCAAGAGCCCTGTCGATGCTTCCTCCGCTTTCATAAAGCAGCGCCGCATGATAAAAGTACAGGCCGTCCGGCATGCCGTCCTGAGTCTCAAGACGGGAGAGCAGTGATTCCGCCTGATCGGGGTGCTTTTCATCCATGAGCATGGCCGCGGCCGCCACGGCGAAGTGAAGCGGATCCTGCGTTTCCATGACCATGCGGACCACGGTGTCCGTTTCTCCGTTCTGGAGCAGAAGACGGAGAAGAAAAAGTCTTGCGCTGCGGTTGTCGGGGTCGTCCTGCAGAATATTGCGATAAATTTTTTCCGCTTCTTTCCTGTTGCCGAGTTCTTCCTGCGTCAGGGCCAGAAGCTGCCATGCCTCGGAGTATTCGGGTTCTTCCTTCACGGCGGCTTCAAGCTGTCGTCTGGCGTCGGCAAAATGACCGGAAACGTTCAGCGCCTGCGCGTAGGCAAAGCGGATCTGCGCGGTGAGCTGCTTTTCGGGAATGTGACGGAACACCTGCATGGCTTCTTCCGCCTGCCCGCTGCGCAGCAGCGCAAGGGCAAGCTCGGCCTGCGCCTGCCCGTCGGCGGGGTGATTGCGGGCAAAGGTGCGCAGCAGGTCTATGGCCTCGCTTCGCCGGTTGTTCTGTATGAGCAGATCTGCCTGAAGAGAGACCAGTGCCAGATCGTCCGGCATCTGGGCGGAGGCCTTCTTTATGAGCGGCACGGCCTCTTTTTCGTCGTCGTGCGCAAGAAGCCAGATGGCCGCGTCGATGATGGGGGAGGAGGAAGGCAGCTTATGCGTACCCGTGCCGTAACGAAGAAGACGGCTGGCAGAGTCGATGATGCCTTCACGATCGTTGCCCGCAAGGGCGCTGTCCAGCTTGAGCTGGGCAAAGATGAGCTCCGCCCGCTGCGACGGCGCCTGAGGCGTCATCTGGGCAGGGACGAACTGATCGTTCTGCCCGGAGGAGATTCCGTTTCCCGTGGCAGTACATCCCGCCGGCAGAAGCATGAGCGCAAGAGTAGACGCGAACATCAGGCGTTTTGCCCGCACGGAGGATGACAGGGGCCGCCGTACCCGAAGAAGGGATGGTGTGTGACTGAACATGGAAGTCCTGTGTGCGGAAGAGCTATGGCTGTATCCATTCTTCCGAAAAGTCTTTGATCTCGCGCCCGAGATGTTCTTTCAGTTTTTCCAGCAGGCGCGCTTCCAGCTGGCGTATGCGTTCACGGGTGACGTGATAGCGTTCTCCGATTTCTCTGAGCGTGGCCGGTTCGTCGGTAAGAAGTCTGTGTTCCAGGATGTAGACTTCCTTTTCCGAAAGGGATGGAATGAGCTCTCGTATGCTTTCCTGAACGAGTCTGGATACTTCAGAGTCGGCAATGCCTTCTTCCACGCCCGGACCGAGCGCCGGCAGAAAGTCCATGCGCGAGGCGCTGCCGCTGTCGTCGCTGACCGGCAGATCAAGGGAAACGTCGCCGGCATCCAGCCGCTGTTCCATTTCCACCACCTGATCCCTGGTGACGCCGAGCCGCTCCGAAAGAAGGGTTGCGTCGGGATCGAAGCCCTGAAGAATGAGCTTCTGCCGCTCCCTGTTCAGATTGTAGAAGAGCTTGCGCTGTGCCTGCGTGGTGCCTATTTTCACCATGCGCCAGTTGTCCATGATGAACTTGAGAATATAGGCCTTGATCCAGAACGAGGCATAGTAGGAAAATTTTATGCCCTTGTCGGGGTCGAACTTGTTGACGGCCCGCAAAAGCCCCACGTTGCCTTCCTGAATGAGGTCGAGCACGTTCTGCATCCAGCGGCGCTGGAAGTCCATGGCGATGCGGACAACAAGGCGCAGATGCGAGGAAACGATGCGGAACGCCGCCTCGGGGTCGCCATGATCGCGCACTCTCCGGGCGAGTTCCGTTTCTTCTTCCGGCTCAAGCAGGGGAAACTTGCTCACTTCCCGCAGGTAGCTCTGAAGATTGTCTCGAACCGCCACGCTCGGCAGCCTGTCTTCCGCAATGGCGGGAAGGTTGCTGCTGAGATCAATGACGTGCCTGTCGTCGTAGTCTTCAAAGGAGTCGCCGAGCGGCTCGTCGCCGGGAAGAAGTTCTCCGTCCTGCGCCTGCTCAAGTTCCGCTTCCATGACTTCGGGGGAGTCGTCGCCGGACTCCTCCTCCGCAGCGTCGTTTTCGGAAGGCTCGTCGGGCGTGGCTGCGGCAGGCTGAGACCTCTGTGCAGATTCCTGCCTCTGGTGTCGCCCTGATTTTTTTTCGGATTCGTCTCCGTTTTTTTCCAAAGGTGAGGAGACAGGCTCCGTTTCCGTGGAAACGGGGGCAGCTGTGATATCAATGATATCGTTATCCTTTGGAGATGTTTTGCTTTTTTTGATACGCGCAGAGGCGGTACGGGCCTGTTTCGCTCTGGGGGAGGAAAGCAGTTCGGCTTCGTGCGCATCGGAAATGTTCGTCATGGAGTCATCCTTATTTCAGCAGGGCTTCCGGGGTGGAAGCGTACTTGCCGGAATGTATCCTATAGTTTAAGGTTGGCGTTTTCAACGATTTTCAGTACACCTAAAAAAGTTCGCGGAAGAAAAGACTTCCGCGTGCCATGTTTTCGAGTAAAAGGAGTTTCGTTATGAAAGAAAAGCCGCTGGGCTTTTTTCGTCGCATGGCCTGCGCTCTGCTGACGGGGGTCGTCATGGCCGTGTCGCTCGCATCCGCTCCGGCGTTCGGGCAGGACAAGGGCGCTCAGCTCAAGCCCGTGCATACCTATGAGCTGCTTGATGAGCTTGCGGCAAATCACGGCAAGGTGATTCTGGTGAATTTCTTTGCCGCCTTCTGCGGCCCCTGCCGAAAGGAGATTCCCGAGCTTATGAAGATGCGCACGGAAATTCCCGAAGAGGATCTGCTCATCATAGGCATTGCCATTGACCAGAACATCCGTGAGGCGGATTCCTTTGTGAAGTCCATGGGCATGATGGGGGCCTATCCGGTATACTATGGAGGCGAGGAACTGGCCCGCGCCTACAGGATAGACGCCATTCCCTTCAACGTCATCTACAACAGGGACGGGCACATAGAAGCGAGCGAGGCCGGTTATGTGCCCGGACCGGAAATGAAGAAGTTCCTCATGAGTCTCATCAGGCGGTAGCGGTATGAATGACATGAAGGAAGTATTCAGTGAGGCCGTCATCCGGCGTCGCGTAGAGGAACTGGCCGCTCAGATAGACGAGGTCTACAAAGGCGAAACCATAGTGGCCGTCTGTGTGCTGAAAGGGGCGTTTCCCTTCTTCAGCGACCTTGTGCGCGCCATGAAGACGGATGTTCTCATTGATTTCGTCCGGCTGGCGAGTTACGGCGACCGGGCGAGCAGCAGCGAGCACGTGCAGATTACCAAGGACGTGGAAATATCGCTGGAAGGCCGTCACGTGCTCATTGTGGAAGACATTGTGGATACCGGGCGCTCCATGGACTTCCTCATGCGGTACTTTTCTTCCCGCGGGGCGAAGTCCATACGGCTTGCCGCCCTCATAGACAAAAAGGAACGGCGGGAATTTTCCGTGCACTCCGATTTCGCGGGCTTTGATCTGCCCTCGGGATTCATTGTGGGGTACGGACTGGACTACGCCGAAAGATATCGCACGCTTCCGGCCATTTATGAGCTGCTTGACTGTTGACGCAGGCGGTGTATGGTCTCGATGCGCTATCACATATTGTTGGAGATTGCTTCATGAACGTTACCTGTCCCCAGTGCAATACGATCTATCGTCTGCCGGATGAAAAGGTAAGACCCGGCGCCAAGCTCCGCTGTTCGGTCTGCCGTCATATCTTTACGCTTCCGCTGGAAGAAAGAACGGAGCCTCCCGCTTCCGGCGGACTTTCTCTCGGGGGAGAGGAAAAGGAGAAGACCTCTCACGGAAACGGCGGTCTTGAGCTTTCCGGCGATCGTCCGGCAAAGCGTCAGGCAACGCCGGAACGCGAGGATGAGGGGGGACTTTCCCTCGGTGGCGGCCGCGGTCGCGCATCACGAGGAGGCGGACTGGAACTTGCCGTGGACGATGCCCGCGAGCCCCGCAGACAGAAGGAGCGCCTGCCGGAAAGACGGACTTCCCAGGGGCTGCGCCTTGACGGCTCCGGCAGCGCGGAGTCCTTCGGAGGTCTGGACATGCCGCGAAAGAAGCGGTCCATTCTGCCGAGACTGACGAGCTTTCTGGTGTGCCTTGCTCTGGCGGCGGGATGCGGCTGGTTGTGGGAAAACACGCATTATCTGGATGGACTGAAGGGCCTCGTCGCGCCGTATCTCGGCCTTGAGACCGCCGATCCTTCCGATCCCGTGTCCATGGTGAGCGAACTGGAACTGCGCGACGTGCGTCAGTATCAGGTGAAGAACGAAAAGGTGGGAAAACTTGTCATCATTGAGGGCAAGGTGAAGAACAACTTCCCCGTGCCGCGCGAGCTTATCAGGCTGGAGGCGGAACTGTACGACGCAAACGGCAACAAGCTCGTTTCGCAGCAGCAGCTTGCCGGCAACAGCATGAGTTCCTTCCAGCTGGAACTGCTCGACAAGGATGAGCTGGACAAGGTGCTCAACAACAAGCTCGACATTGTGGAAGCCAACACGAACGTGCTGCCCGGCAACGAAGTTCCCTTCACCGTGATTTTCGTCAATCCGCCTGCCGAGGCGAGCGACTACAAGGTCCGCATTGCCGAGGCGTCCATTCCGAAGGGCCCCGGCAATCTGACGGAATAGAGCGGCATGGTCTTCCGAAGTGTTTCCTAAAAAAACGCTTGCCATTTGTTTTCAGTTGAAGTAAATTAACTTTTGTTGTGCCGAGGTAGCTCAGTTGGTAGAGCAGGGGACTGAAAATCCCCGTGTGGGCAGTTCGATTCTGTCCCTCGGCACCACCGAATTTCAGGGCTGCGGTTTTCCGCAGCCTTTTTAATTAAGCCCTTCAGGCAGTTGAGGGAACGGAAGTGACCGAAACAGAAAAACACCCGCTAAGCGGGTGGGCCACAAAGTGCTTATACCTAAAAAACACCTTTTCGATAAGACGGAGTTGTTCAGGCTCCCGTCCACATCGAAAAGGTGTTTTTTTTATGGCGAAAGAACAAAATCTGGCACATACGAAATGGCTGTGCAGGTACCATATTGTCTTCACTCCGAAGTATAGGAGAAAAGTGATTTACGGGCAATACCGTGAAGAAATAGGAAAAATAATACGACAGCTTTGTAATTAACGTCAGCACAGTAGGTTTGAGCGAATCAACGATTAGGAAATATATGCGGGAGCAGGATCGATAAGATCTCATGCTCGATAAAAAAACGAGCAAAAAATACACGGATCCGTTCAGCCCAAAGAGGGAAAGTTCCTTTAGGAGCAGACTACGAGTCAAAGTACATGGGGGGCTTGAACAGTTGAAAAAGACAGGGCGTCGATCAGAGAAGTTCAAGTCGGTGCCCTTAGGCGTGGGTAAGTAACAAGCCCTTACAGGGCTGAACAAGTCACCCGTTTTACGTGTGGTCCTGACTTAACGCCTTCAGACCGAGGAGAACAGGTTTAAAAATACCTTTTTGACAGTACGAAAAACCCATTTATTTGTACTGTTAAAAAGGTATTTTTGTTAATTTTAATTATTATTTATCTATAAATAAGATATAAATAATAAACTATATATTATTGATATTAATATATTACATAAAAAAATAATGTTTTATTATATTTTTTAAAATATTTTTATAAAAAATTATAATTATATAATATGAATATAAATATTATTTTAGTGTTGTGTGAAGGGACTTGCAGAATGTGCCACTAAAAAGAAATAGGCGTCATTTCGGTAGCGAGTAAAATTTTTCAATGTAATCATTTGATTGTTGACCCAAAGAGCCTTTTCTCAGTAATAATCTAACATAACATGCTCAGTATGGAGTAGTCTTTTATCTTAAACCAAAGGAAGAGCTATGCACTATCTGGCAAAAATTTTTTCATTGTTGGGCTGTATTTTACTTATAATATCAGTATTTGTTATATTTATTGCCATTATTTTTCGATATTTTATTGGAATAGCTCTACCATGGCCCGAAGAATTAACACGATTTCTTTATCTTTGGTTTACATTTTGTGGTGTTGTTGTTGCAGAATATAAAAATTATCACTTAAAAGTTGATGCAATTTTTTCTTATTCAGGAAATAAAATAAAAAACATTATATCTATACTTTCACTTTGTATAACTTTTATATTTTATATAATTGCTGCTTATTGGGGGTATGACATGACTTTGTTCAACTATGAAATGGAAAATAGAGCTGTTTCAATGGATTTGCATCTGGTATGGATATGGGCTGCGCTTCCGATATGTTTATCTGCAGCAGCACTTATGGCCGCTTACAATCTTGTCAGAACTGTTTTTTCCAAAAAAATCTGAACTAAAAGTTGTGGGATATTCTTATGGAAAACGTACTGATAGCTTTTGGACTCATGCTGGTGCTTCTTGCGCTGACCGTTCCCGTAGCCGTGGCCGTCGGCGTAGCAACGTTTGTCGGGCTTTATCTGAGTGGCATGGATCTTGGCATTGTAGCCCAGCGTATGTACGCACTTGTGGATTCATTCCCGCTGATGGCTATTCCGTTTTTTCTTCTATCTGGAGAAATAATGCATCGTGGTCAGATGGCGAACGATCTTCTCGATATGTGTCGTAAGCTTGTTGGACATAAAACCGGAGGTCTTGCTACTGTTTCCATTCTGACATGTGCGTTTTATGCGGCTCTTTGTGGCTCAGCCATAGCCACTACCGCCGCCGTGGGCACGATCATGATTCCTCATATGGTAAAGGATGGCTATGAACGAAATTTCGCTGTTGCAACCAGTGTATGTGCCGGTGGTCTTGGTCCGATTATTCCTCCTTCGATATCCATGATCATGTACGGAGCTTTTGCAGGAGTGTCTGTCACGGATATGTTTATTTCTGGAATAGGTACGGGGGCACTATGGACAATATGCTTTCTTGGAGCGTCGTATTATGTAGTAAAAAAGCGCGGCTACGGCGTGAAGAGACCAAGAGCCAGCAATCGTGAAATACTTCAGGCAGTATGGAATGCCAAGTGGGCTATAGGAGTTCCGGTCATTATTCTCGGAGGCATATACGGAGGTGTAGCCACTCCCACAGAATCCGGGTGCTTTGCCGTTATCTATGCGTTGTTTGTTGAATGCGTCATCAGACGAAGCTTTACTGTCAGCACGTTCATTGACTGCTTTCAGACCTCTCTTGTGACCATAGGTTCTCTTATCTTCATTATTCTGACGGCTAACGGTCTCGGGGCATTGGTTCAATATCACAATGTCATGACGGTTTTGACGGGGATCATTCATTCGTTCATCCCCAATGGCGAAGTTTTCATCCTGGCGATGCTTATTCTGTTCTTGATTCTCGGAATGTTTATGGAAGGCACCGCACTTATTATTATTCTTGTCCCCATTCTTTGTCCCATTGCTCAGGATTACGGAATCAATCTTATTCAGTTTGGACAGTTTTTCCTTATCTCCATGAGTCTCGGGTTGTTCACTCCTCCCATAGGTACGAGTTTGTATCTCGGATGCGCCATAGGCGATACGAACATTGTATCCCTTTCCAAGGCCTGTATGCCTTTCATCGTGGCGTCTCTGATCTGTCTGTTCATTATTGGATACGTTCCGGCGGTTTCCTTGTTTCTTCTCTAGCCGGATAGTTCAAACTGGTTGACGTAACTTTTTAGGAGGTTGTCATGAAAAGATTTTATGCTCTTCTTACGATGTGTGCCCTTGTAGCACTGTCCAGTGCTGTTGCAGAAGCAGATCCCATCGAAATCAAGTTCGGCATCACCACCCCTGTCAATAGCCCTCTTGATCTGGCGGTCAAGATCGATATGGCGGAATTCATAAAGACAAGGAGCAATGGTAAATACGTTATAGTGTCCTACCCCGGCTGTGCTCTTGGTGGACCAGATGCCATACTTCAGTCGCTGCAGCGTGGTTCCGTACAATTCGCCGTTGAAGGCTCGGCTAACTGGTCTACGCAGATTCCTGAGCTGGGGGCTTTCGACTTACCTTATGTTTTCATGACTAAAGAGGATGCTGTCAGATATTTTGACAGTGAATCGGGAAAGAGGCTGGGGCAGATCTGCGAGAAAAGAGTGAAACTCACTAAGTTCATGGGAATAGAATGCGGGGGATTCCGCCAAATCAATACAACGAAGTATTATCCTACGCTTGAATCCCTTAAAGGAATACCTCTCCGCAGCACGGCTTCCAAGGCTCATATCTCCTCCATTAAGGCCTTGGGAATGAATCCCATTCCCGTAGCTCCTTCGGAAATGTCGTCGGCTCTTCAGCAGGGAGTCATTGTCGGGACAGACGGTGAGGTATCCGGTTCGTATGCGTGGAGAATGTTTGATATCTGCAAGTATAATCTGAACCCTGAGCATTTGGCGCAGCTTTACGTTACTTTGGCTTCAGGAAGGTGGTGGAAGAGCCTCTCCAAAGAAGACCAGAAGCTTTTTGAAGAAGGTATTCAGGTGTACAGAAAGGCTTTCACCCGCTATCTGGAGGAGAAGCAGGCGGAAACCTTTAAGAAACTTAAGGAAGAGGGCGTTGCTTCTACCTGGTGGAGTGAAGAAGAAAAGGCTCGGGCTGCACAGATGGGCCGTGCAGCATGGGAAACTGCTACACCAGAGCAGAAAGTAGTTCTTGATGAAGTAATGCATACTTTGTATAAAAAATAGGTTTAATATTTGTTATATTAACTAGCTTTCAACGGCATAATGTATTTTTAATTATAAGTGCATACTATGAATTTTATATGTTTATTATGACATATTTTGTTCATGTATGCACTTATCAAGGAGAAAAAAATGTCGCAGATCAGTTCCTGCTGTTCAGGACAGGAAGCAAGAATTGCACTTCCTTTGAAACTGCTGAATAGGAAATATGCCGATCGCTCTCTTGCTAGGGCAGTTCGCATACTGCGCCGATACATTTTTACCAAGCCTATATTTGACTGGCAGCGAGGCTGGTATTTTACAGAATCCATGAGTTTGACCGAGGGGATGCACATTTCATTGCGCTGGGCGAAAGCCATGAGGAATGTCGTCGAGCACATAGATGTTTATGTTGACAAAGATCAACTTTTGGCCGGAGCTGTGGGCGGAGAAGGGCGTTACGGCATTATGTTTCCAGAGCTTGATGGAAGTGTCTATCTCAAGGTTTTTCAGGACGACGACTGTCCTGGTTGCACGGGCAAGGCCGCCTATACCGTTAGTAAGGAGACGGCAAGACTTGCCAAGAAAATGGGGGAATACTGGGCTCCTATTGCATTTCTCAAACCCTATGAGCGTTCCATGCCTGCAGACGTGCACCATGTAACGTATGATGAGCATCTGCATACCAATCATATTGTTTCCGAGTGGCAGTCATGCATGTCGTCCTCCAACTGGACCCCAGACTGGGGCAAGGTGCTTAATTTAGGACTCAAGCATATCCGCCGGCAAGCTCAAGAGCATATCAGTGCGCTTGATCCCATGGACCCTGAAGTCAGACTGAGGAAAAGACCGTTTTACGATGCAGTCATCATAACCTGCGATAATCTAAAAATATTTGCGACTCGACATGCCGAGCTTTTGGAAAAAATGGCATCGGAAGAAACCGATGTGCAACGAAAAAACGAACTGGTACAGATGGCGGAATTTTGTCGTTACGTACCTGAAAATCCAGCCAGGTCGTTTTGGGAAGCCATGCAATCCCTCTGGCTGCTTCAGCTCTACTCCCGGCTGGAGTCGAAGTTTGGCGGCATTGTGGTCAATGGCAGAATGGATCAATATCTTTATCCTTTTTACAAGGCTGACAGGGACAAAGGGATTATCGATGACGAGGGTGTCCTTGAGCTTTTGAACTGCCTGTGGGCAGCAGAAGCGAAATTTGTGGATGTGTATGTAAGTTCTGTAGGCTCTGCCGGTACGGAAGGCTTTTCTCACTTCGATGCCGTTACGGTAGGGGGACAAAACCGAGACGGCATGGATGCGACAAATGAACTTTCCTATCTGCTGCTTCGGTGTGCAAGAGAATTTCCCGCAAACTATCCAGATGTGGCGGCACGCATTCATGCATGCTCTCCCAGAGAATTTCTTTGGGCTGTTGCGGAAACGATTAAAGATGGAGAAGGATATCCAAAGCTGCTGAATGATGAGGAAATCATACCGTCATTAATGTCTTTTGGTGCTCAGAGAAGCGATGCTTTGGATTATAGTGTGTCCGGTTGTACGGAAGTGAGGATGCCTAATCGAGATACCTTTCTTGTGTGTCCTTCTCATGTCTGTTACGGATCTGTTGTGGAGGCGGCTCTATATAATGGAAGGCTTCCTCTGCTGAACGATTGTCTCTACGGACTCGAAACAGGGCCTGCTGAATCGTTTTCTGTATGGGAGGACTTTTTACAAGCTGTAAGACTTCAGCATGACTATTTTTTCAGTGTGGCACTGTTTCAGGTATACACTGCAAAAAAAATGTTCGGCAGATATTATGCCTCTCCTCTGGCATCTGCCATGCATGATTTATGCATGGCAGATGCCAAGGATCTTCATGAGGAGAATATTCGAGGTGGAATAAATATCGGCTTTATTGATGGTGTTGGATTCGGAACTTTGATTGATTCTCTCTGTGCCATACATAAATTTGTTTATGAGGAAAAAAGACTGACGATGAGACAGGTCATAGATGCCTGCCGAAATAATTTTCAAGGGGAGGAGGGGGTGTTTGTCCAGAGTATTCTGAAGCATGGTCCCAAGCATTGCAACAATGATCCTGCGGCAAACCGTATGGCCTACCTTATTGATACCTGGGGTACGGAAATCATGAGTAAGTACAATCATACCATGGGGGTCAGCATGACGCTGCGTATGGTTCCCGTAACGTCGCACATTCCGCATGGAAAGGCTGTCGGGGCAACACCGAACGGCAGGCTTGCCGGACTTCCCATGTCTGAAGGAGCCTCAGCGTCTCACGGCGCCGATACCAGTGGCCCTGCAGCAGTGCTGCTTTCCAACTATGCTTCCAAGAATTTGTCCTACAAGGAACGCTGTTCTCGTCTTCTCAACATCAAGTTCACTCCCGGATGTGTGGCAGGGGACAAAGGCACAGAAAAGCTTATTGATTTTATCAGAACATGGTGCGCCCTGAAGCTTTGGCATGTCCAGTTCAACGTGGTGAACAGAGAAACGTTGCTTGCGGCTCAGAAGGATCCTGAAGCGTACAAAAGTCTTATTGTCCGGGTGGCCGGTTACAGTGCTTTCTTTTGCGAACTTTCCGAAGGGTTGCAGAATGAAATTATCGAAAGAACGACGTATGATTATATCTAGTGGGAATAGTTATGGTTTTTGATTTTCGTCTCAGACCTCCGTATAAAAGTTTCTGCAATTTAGGTATATTTCATCCGTCATGCAATGAGCTTGTCCCTCAGAAATATCATGCCGTAGTCAACGAATCGGCAAGAAAGCTCAGCATGTCGCTTTTTTGGAAGGAGATGGATGAGGCCGGAATTGTCGCTGGCTGTGCTATCGGCAGACAGGTGCCCGATGACACGCTTTCCGTGATGAATGCGGATATTCTGGCCCTCGCCCAAGAGTATCCAGACAGAATCATACCCTTTGGGAGTTTGGATGTCAGCAGAGGCGTGGCGACGGCAATGACAGAACTTGAATTATGTCTGAAAGGTGGGTGCAGAGGCATTGCTTTGGAGCCAGGATGTGCTGTTCCTCCACGAAAGGTTGATGCCAATGTGCTGTATCCTATTTATGCCAGATGCGAGCAGGCTGAGGTTCCTGTTGTGCTGACCTTGAGCCAGTTTCAGGGAGATTTGGATTTTTCCGATCCTGCTGCTGTACAGCGTGTCGCCAGAGATTTTCCAAATCTTTCGATAGTGCTTGCCCATGGCTGCTATCCATGGATTCCCATGGTTTTTCAGCTGATTTTAACATGCCCAAATGTCTGGCTTCTTCCTGATATCTACATGTATAATCCCATGGCTCCCGGAAATCGTATGTATGAGGAGTTTTTTCATTGGGTTGACGGAGAACGTATTCTTTTTGGTTCTGCCTATCCCTGCTATAATTTGAAGCAGGCCGTAGAGGATATGGAGCGTTTTCATCTGTCGGAAAGGCACAAAAGAAAGTTTTTCTGGGAAAACGCACACAGTTTGTTGAAAATATAAATCACAATCCGGTCCATAGCTGAAGAGGCTTGGGGCCGGATTGTAGCATCAGGAGTGGCTTTGACGTGATGAATGAGTCAACTACCGGAATATGTTTCAACATCCAGCATTACAGTGTGCATGATGGGGCCGGAATACGCACGACAGTTTTTGTCAAGGGGTGTCCGCTTCGTTGTGCGTGGTGTTCCAACCCGGAATCTCAAAAATTTGAAGCTGAACTCGCTTTTAATAAGAAGTTGTGCATTCACTGCGGAACCTGTGCTTCGCGCAGTAGATCCGGTGTCGTCAGCATGGGAGACAAAAAAGAAGTTCTGTTTCATCCCGAAAAACAGGTGCCGGAAGATCTTGCTCTTTCCGAATGTTGTCCGAGCCAGGCGCTGTTTTGCTATGGGAAAAAATATTCTGTTGAAGAAGTCATGCAAAATGTTCTTCAGGAGTCCATTTTTTATGCATATTCTTCAGGAGGCCTAACGGTATCCGGCGGGGAGCCGCTTTGTCGTCCGTTGTTTACACGTTCGCTGCTATCCGAGGCTCGGAGGCACAGGCTGAAAACGGCTGTCGAAACTTGCGGCTGTTACGAGCTTAATGACAGACTCGATATTTTTGCATTGTTGGATGAACTTTATTTCGATATTAAGGTCATGGATGCCGAAATGCATCGTCGGATGACCGGGGCAGGGAATAAGCAAATTCTTGCCAACATAAAAGCCATCAGAAGAGCATTCCCAGCATTGAGCATCACCATACGCACTCCGGTTGTTCCTGGCGTCAACGATAATATTGAGGCCGTTTCGCAGATAGCACGTTTTGTCAGAGACGAGATACCTGGGGCAGAGTATGAGCTTTTAAAGTTTCATAGGTTCGGAGAGGCTAAGTACCGTTATCTCGGACGACGATATCTCTATAACGAGACCAAATCCGATGACGTGCTTTTTTCTGAACTGACAAGTCTATCAAGAGAAATTTTAACTAAAGAAAAATGTAAATATTATGATATCACAAAGCATAGCTTCGCAGAAGATTAATATTCGCAAGATGAATTTTACCATAAGAACATTCGTTTAGTATACCGTGTGCTTTAAATTTATGAATAAGACGTATCATGCTCGGTTTGCTTATTCTTAGTAATTTAGCAATATTATTTTGATTCAGAGGGTAATTGAATATTTCTACTTCATAGTATGTATATAAAGAAAGAAGAAAATTGGCAAATCTTTTACTGAAATTTCCTATATTAAGAATGCGAACTACTTCTTCAAGGCTTAAATATTTTATACATATACCTTGAATAATTCTATTAAATATTTCATTGTTGTTTTTTATAATATCTAGATTTAAAAAATTAATATCAAATTCAAAATATTCAACATCAGTCATGCATATATGACAGCAGTTGTTTATAGATGGAATGAAGTAATCCATTTCATTGAAAAGTGTTTTTGGGCCTAAAAATAAATTAATATCTTCATCCTTGTTATTAAGATAGAAAGATAGAAGTCCACTTTTAAGATAAACAAGAGGTTTTGTTCCACTGCTCCAGCTCAAATTGCTCCCTGCTTTTGCGGTTACACGTTTTCCATAAATGAGAAAAGGTTCAAAAAAAGAAGAGAGTTCGAGAAGGATTCCCAACGGAGGCAGCTTAAGTTCCATCTTTTTGTTGTTTTCAAAGCAGGGGATTGTCCCGATCAGTTTGTTTATAGCGGCCATTCTCCGTCTCCTGTAGGGTTTTGAGAAGAATGACACTCTTTCGTCTTGTCATCAAGATGCATGTTCCGCGAAGAATCTAGGTGCTTCGCGGAACATTTTCAGAGGGTCAATCGACTATGGAAACAGCGAACGTATCGGCTGTAACGGTTTGAGGATCAATGCCTCCCTGGGTTACCGTGTCAAGTTTTTCAATCTGCTCAATGTCCTCAATGGAGAGACTGAAGTCGAAAACGTCCATGTTTGCCTTGAGATGCTCCAGGTTGAGAGTTTTAATGTTGGCGGAGATCCCGGATTGTATCATCCACCGCAAGACGATTTGCGAGGGAGTTTTTCCGTATTTTGTTCCGATTTCGAGAAGCGTACTGTTAACATGTATGCTGGCGACCTTTTTGTCGGCATCAGGAACAAAGGCTCCATAGGTTCGAACCCCTCCGAGAGGAGACCAGGCCTGAGTGATGATGCCGTGTGATTGATGATACGCTCTGAGTATTCGCTGACTGTAGAAAGGGTGCAGCTCAACCTGATTCACAGCCGGAACTATACCCGACTCATTGATCAGTATGTCGAGATTTCTGCTGTTGAAGTTGCAGACTCCAATAGCCCGTACTCTGCCTTCTGACAGAATTTTCGACATGGCTTTCCATGTTTCCAGAGTTTTTTGGAAATCCTCCGGAACGGGATAATGGATAAGGTAAAGATCTATGTACTCAGTTTTCAACTTTTTCAGACTGCTTGCGAAAGCCAGAAAGGTGTTGTCGTAGCCGAACTGTGTAGGCCATATTTTTGTTGTAATAAAGAATTCCGAGCGGTCGATGCCGCTCTGAGTTACGGCGGCTCCTACACAGCGTTCATTGTTATAGGCTGCTGCGGTGTCTAAGAGTCTATAGCCGCAAGCAATGGCATTGTGCACGGCCTGTGTTGTCTTTTCTTCGGGAATAAGAAAAACTCCAAATCCGAGAATAGGCATGGAAATACCGTTGTTGAGGCATACACTTTGACTACTCATCCAGTTCTCCGTTTGTTATGAGATGCGGTAAGAAAAAATTTTTCCATCATGATGGCAATGTTCTTATTTTATTCTTGAAGATTATTCGAAGGGCAATACTCAATTGATTGGTATTTTTTATTTTTTTATTTTCTGCATCAGGTTTTACCGCGTCTGAAGAAAATCAACAGTGCAGACGTTCTTTGAGCTAAAGATAATAGTCTGAAATTTTATATTATTATAAGAAGACATAGGCGGCAGCCCTAGAGCTACTTTGGTTGCCAACCATGCTGTGGGCTTTTTTCATGCAATAAAAAGCCCGTATGTCGGAAGTGAAACGGCATACGGGCTTTTGCTGCTGGAGAAGGGAAGAATTACTTTTCTTCGTCCGGCTGAACGGTGTTGGGATGGCAGGGACGGCAGCCCTGGAATTCAGGATGTTCCAGGCTCATCCTGCGATGGCAGCCAAAGCAGGAACGCATGGATTCCCTGCTGTGGAAGGCCATGAAGCGGCTTTCAGTCTCGTTGCTTCTGCCCTGAATGGTATGGCAGCCCTCGGTGGAACTGCACGACGCATATGGAGACTTTTCCTGCGAGGGGCTGTAGTGGCAGATGGCACAGCGGGGCTTGTGATGGCAGGTATCGCAGGGAACGTCGCTGTGAGAGGTGTGGTTGAAAGTGACCGCCATGCGTGGAGAAATCTCGCCGCCGAGCACGATGGGGTTCTTCGGATACTTGAGATTGGCCTTGAAGTCCTGGGCCTGTGCCGGGGCACACCAGGCGAGGGAGATGAGAAGGGTAAGGATAAAAAGCGGTTTCATGCGCAGTCTCCCGGTAGATGGGGAAAAATGCCCGGAGGCAGTGGCTAGAATTGGTTCCAGAAGGAGGGCTTGAGAGGTATCAGACCCTTCTGCGCGGCAACCATGTCCAGGTGCATCATGCCGAGTGCCATGGCGTCCATGTCGGGCGTGCCGTCGCACTCTCTGAGATCCACGACGGGACAGTAGCTTTTGCACGCGGTGCACCAGTCGATGCGTTCTCCTCTGCTGTTCCTGCTTTCCCGAAGAAACTCCATGACGCCGGAACCTTCCTTGCCGCAGGAAGGACAGGCCCCGCGCCTGAAGTGCCAGTCGGTGCCGCAGAGCGAGCAGTGCATATGTTTTTTGCCTCCGCCTCCGGCCAGAAAGGCGTTCTTCTCGTCGAAAACGCGCTTGTCCAGATAGCCGATGGAGGGAAAGGAGCCGCATACGGGACAGAATCCCTGCATCCACGAGGCGGGACGTTCGTCCCAAGGAGCGTCACAGGTGGCGGCCAGCGTGCGCAGCACGGGGCCGAGAACCGTTTCCAGCGCGAAAAGGAGCACGGCGGGCGGAATGTTTGACTGCGTTGCCGCATCGACAAGCGCCGCATCATGTCCGGTGAGAAGCGTGTCGGCAGCGCGCAGACAGAGGGCTTCGTCGGTAAAGAAAGCCGCCAGAGACGTTTCGTGTTCGGCCATGCCGGGCAACCTGCCCAGAAGCGGTACGAGCACGTCTGCGGATTCCCGCAAAAGAGGGAAAAGTCCGTTCAGGGAGACGCCTGCAAGAAGAGGCGCGCCTTGCCGGGCCCGCTCCGGCTGCCAGGAAGGCAGCTCGAAGCCGCTTTTCTCCAGCAGAGGAGCAAGTTTTTCCGGCAGAGCCGCGCGGGCCTCAAGAAGAGGCTCAAACGCGTTCAGCATGGGCGCAAGCACGGGCCTGCGCGCAATGATGCCGGCAAGGGTTTCTGAAACGGTCTGACGGGATTCGGCCATGATGACTCCTGAAAGTCTGGAGGCGGCGACGCCGCCCATGAGATGCAAGGTTGTGGAGGTTGCCGCTCACGAGTTCATGCCGGAGCGGCAGTGCTGAGACGCTCCGGCCCACGGCTGATTTTAGCCGAAGCTGGCAAACTCGTGATAATATTTGGGTTCTTCCGCCAGAAGATAGAAGACGCTGACATCTTCCGTATCCACGAGGCGGGCTTTGGGATAGCGCTCCTTGATACGGTCCAGACGCTTCCTGCCTTCTGCCAGAACTTCTTCGCGCTCGCCGAAGAACATGGCTCCCGTGGGGCAGGTTTTCACGCACATGGGCTGAAGTCCTGCGGAAACGCGGTCTATGCACATGTCGCACTTTGTCAGCATCTTGGTCTTTTCGTTGTACCGGGGAATGTTGTACGGACAGGCCTCGATGATCGCTTTAATGTCGGCCGGAGCAAGCTGGGCGCATTTTTCCGTGACGAGCACGGCACCGGTGGCCTTGTCCTGAATCATGGAACCGGGAACGGCCAGATTGGCGAGATCCACGCAGATGGGGGTCAGGCAGTGGCGGCACTGGTCGGGGAAGAAGTTCCACACCACATTGCCCGCATCGTCGAGATGCTCGTGGAAGCGGACGATTTTAAGGTTGTAGGGATTGAGATCCGGGGGATTCTGATGGGAGCCCCGCTGCTTGGTGACGTTGGCGGGCAGGTTGTGCCACTCCTTGCATGCCAGCTGGCAGCCGCGGCAGGCCGTGCACCTTGTTGTGTCTATAAGAAATGCTTTAGGCATCGCGTACTCCTTGAGGGGCGCGCCGCGAAGGCGCGCCCCGCCTGAATCAGGCTATTTCGGTCAGCTTGTCGGCTTTGCGGATGTTCACACAGCAGGCCTTGGTTTCAGGAATGGTGGTGTTGGGATCATAGGCGGTCACGGTGAGGCGGTTCGTGGAATCGCCGCAGCCGGGAGTGGTCCAGCCGTAGGCAAAGGGCATGCCTATGAGATGAACCGTCTTGCCCATGATGGTGAAGGGCCGCAGCCTTATGGTGACCATGGCTATGGCTTCCACCTGTCCGCGGGCGCTTTCAATGATGACGCCGTCACCGTTCTTGATACCCTTTTCCCTGGCGAGTTCCTGGCTCATTTCCACATAGAGCTGAGGCTCGGCCTCAAGCAGGTTGGGCACGTTGCGGGTTTCACCGCCGCCGCACCAGTGTTCCGTCATGCTGTAGGTGGTAAGCACGATGGGGTAGCGCGGGTCGGCCGGAGCCGCAAACTTGTCGAACTCGCTTTCATGGAACTTGAAGCAGGGCGAGGTCAGCTGACTGGAGAAGGGATGCGCGGCCACAGGCGACTCGGCGGGCTCGTAATGCTCGGGGAAGGGGCCGTCAAGACGTCCCGGTCCGAAGAGCTGACCCGCACCGTCGGTGTTCATGATGAAGGGCAGACGCCCGTTCTTTTCATCGGCCATGGGCGGCCACGGACCGTCGGGCACATCGCCCACCCATGCGCCGTCCTTCCACTCGATGACCGCCTTGTCGGGATTCCAGGGCTTGCCCTGAAGGTCCACGGACGCGCGGTTGTAGAGAATGCGGCGGTTGATGGGCCAGCACCACGACCAGTTGGGGTAGATGCCGATTTTTGCCTGCATCTCCGTCTGACTGGGATCGCGACGCTTGGACTTGTTGCCTTCCTCTTCCGTCCAGCTGCCCGTATACAGCCAGTTGAGCGAAGAAGTGGAACCGTCGGCCTGAAGGTTGCCGAAGGCAGGCACGAGCTGTCCGCGCTTGTAGGTCTTGCCGTTGACGACGGTGTCCTTCCAGAAGAAGCCGTTGATACGCTTCGCCCAGTCGGCAGCATCGAACTTGTCCGCCCAGTTGAGATTGAGAAGAGGATCGGGGAAGACGCCGCCTTCCTTCCGGTACAGTTCTCTTATGGTGTTGATGAACGGCACGTAGATGTCGCCGAAGCAGCGGGCTTCACCCGCGGGTTCCACGGCCTTGTCGAACCACTGCAGCCAGCGTCCGCTGTTGCTGATGGTTCCTTCCTTTTCCACACGGTGCGCGGAGGGCAGCAGGAAGACTTCCGTCTTCTTGGTGGACGGATCCACGCCCGGGCGGTGCCAGTTGTCCGAGGTTTCGGAGTTATGCAGTTCCGCCACCACCAGCCAGTCCAGATGATCCAGAGCGGCACGCATCTTGTTGGTGTTGGGGAAGCTGTTCATGGGGTTCACGCCGAAAATGAAGCCGCCGCGCATCTTGTCGCTGAGCATGCGGTCCATGGCGTACATATAGGAATAATCCTCGCCATCCTCGCACTTGGGCAGCCAGCCATAGCAGAAATCGTTTTCTGCCGTGGCGGCGTCGCCGAACCAGCCCTTGAGCAGGCTGGTCACGTACTTGGGACGGTTGCTCCACCAGTTGGCGCTGTTGGCGATGTGCGTGACGGGAGTGTTGGCCTTGTTGTATTCCTCCAGAGTCTGCCACTGCGCCAGAGGCGTGTTATGGTAGCCCGGCAGGTTGTGGTACAGCAGGGCATGGTCCGTGGAGCCCTGCACGTTGGGTTCGCCGCGCAGGGCGTTGATGCCGCCGCCGGCCACGCCGATGTTGCCGAGCAGAAGCTGGATGATGGCCGAGGCACGGATGTTCTGCACGCCCACCGTGTGCTGAGTCCAGCCGATGGCATACAGAATGGTGCCGGCCTTGTCCGGCTTTCCAGTGGCGCAGAAGATCTTGTAGACCTTCATGAGGTTTTCTTCGGACACGCCCGTAATCTTGGAGACGTTCTCCAGAGTGTAGCGGGAGTAGTGTCTTGCCATGACGTTGAATACGCAGCGTTCGTCCTTGAGCGTGAAGTCGCGCACGGGTGCTCCCTGCTCGTCGCGCTTGAAGGCCCAGGAAGAACGGTCGTATACCCTCTTTTTGGCGTCATAGCCGCTGAAGAGACCGTCGTTGAAGTCATACGAATCGGCCAGTACATAGGTCGCGTTGGTGTAGTTCACCACATAGTCCTTGAACCAGCTTCCCGACTCGATGATGTAGTTGATCATGCCTCCGAGGAAGGCAATGTCCGTACCGGAGCGGATCGGCACATGGAAATCGCACCGTGCCGACGTGCGGGAGAACTTGGGGTCGACATGCATGACGGCCGCCCCGGCGTCCTTGGCCCGCATGATCCACTTGAAGGATACGGGATGATGTTCTGCAGCATTGCTGCCCATAATCA
>NZ_CALUWV010000030.1 GCF_944324575.1 uncultured Mailhella sp.
CCATGAAGAGGTCGGCGAGGTTCCAGACGAAGGGCAGTTCGGCCACGGAGCCGAAGGCCACCATGGCCACCACTAGAATGCGGAAGATGAGCAGGTACACGGACTTTGTGCTGAAAAACTGGATGTTGCTCTCGCCGTAGTAGTAGTTGCCGGCAATGGAGCTGAAGGCGAACATGAACACCATGACGGAGAGAAGCACGCCGGCAAAGCTGCCGAGCTGATTCGTGAGGGCAAGCTGCACAAGCTCGATGCCGGTCTTGCCGGATTCGGCGTAGCCGTCGAAGAGCAGCACGATGCAGGCCGAGGCCGTGCATACGAGAAGCGTGTCCACGAACACGCCGAGGGCCTGCACGAGTCCCTGCTTCACGGGGTGAGACACGAAGGCCGTGGCCGCGGCGTTGGGCACGGAGCCCATGCCTGCCTCGTTGGAGAAGAGGCCGCGCTTGGCGCCGGTGAGTATGGCCGCGCCTATGCCGCCCACGGCCGCATCGGGAGAAAAGGCCTGCGAGATGATGGCGGCGAATATGGCCGGAATGTGCGTGATGTTCATGAGCACGATGACGAGGGCAAGCAGCAGGTAGAGCGAGGCCATGACGGGCACGAGCCAGCTGCTGAGACTGGCAATGCGCCGGAGACCGCCGAAGATGACCACGGCGGACAGCACGGTAAGAAAGGCGCCGGCCACGGCGCGGTCGATGCCGAAGGTTGAATTGAGGGAAATGGCGATGGTGTTGGACTGCACGGAGTTGAAGCACAGGCCGAAGGTCACGGAAATGAGCACGGCAAAGAGCGCGGCGGCCTTGCTGCTGCCCAGACAGTTGCGTATGTAGTAGGCCGGTCCGCCGCGGAACCCGAAGGTCTTCTGGTCGCGCACCTTGTAGATCTGGGCGAGCGTGCTTTCCGTGAAGCCGGAGGCCGCGCCGATGACGGCGATGACCCACATCCAGAAGATGGCGCCCGGGCCGCCGGCCATGATGGCGATGGCTATGCCCGCAATGTTGCCCACGCCCACGCGCGAGGCCGTGCTGATGCAGAAGGCCTGAAAGGAGCTTATGTGCGCGTGGCCGCCGTCGTGGCTGGTGCCTTCCCTGAGCAGGCGGATCATTTCCCGGAACATTCTGATCTGAACGAATTTCGTCTTCAGGCTGAACCAGAGTCCCAGGGCGATGAGCATGACCACAAGGACGTAGGACCACAGAATGTCGTTGAAGAAGGCGACGATGTTTTCAAGAAACTCCATGCGCAGGCCTCTTTTGTCTAAGGTGTGTATGAAGATGATTCGTGCGATAGTTCACGACGCGCGGGAAAAAGTCAACCTCCCCGCCGGACGACGCGCCCCGGGGTGCCTGAGCCTTCGGGAACGGGGCGTCACAGCGCCATGACGAGGGTGCCGGCGGCAATGAGCGCGCCGCCCACGGCGACCTTCAGGGTAAGCTCTTCGTGCAGAAAGATCACCGCCATGATTATGGTGAAAATGATGCTCGTCTTGTCGATGGGAGCGACTTTGGACACGTCGCCTATCTGCAGAGCCTTGAAGTAGCACAGCCACGACGCGCCCGTGGCGAGCCCCGAAAGGATGAGAAAAACCCACGTTCTGGTGCTTATGTCCGAAAGACAGACTTTTGCGCCGGTAAGATAGACCATGCCAAGCGCCATGAAGAAGACCACCAGCGTGCGTATGGCGGTGCCGAGGTTGGAATCCACGCCTTCAATGCCCACTTTGGCGAGGATGGACGTGAGGGCCGCGAACACTGCGGACAGAAGAGCAAGAATGAGCCACATGTTTTTCGTTGTCCTTTCCATAAGAAAACCATGAAAAAAGGGCCGGATGAACCGGCCCGGAAAAGGGTCTGAAATGTCGGGGCCGACTCTAGCGCAGAACGGTCTGTTCTTTCAAGCGTCCGTTTTTGAACAGGTCGTGGGCGCTCTGGTAGTCGGCTTCGGCCCGCGCCGTCAGCGCCTCGGCCCTGTCGCTTCCGAGGGCCGGGCCGAGATGATCGGGAAAGGACCAGGAATAGGCTCCGGACTGTTCCACGGGAGCGAGGATCGCGAGAGAGTCGGGCGTGAGCCTGCCTATGGTCTGATAGGTGCTTATCCATGCGCGTCCCTCTTCGGGCTTCATGCGCAGCGCACTGCGCCCGAAGAAGCCCGAGCGGTACGACCAGCCGAGAAGGTCGAAGAGCGTGGGGGGAATGTCGGCCTGACTGCACAGCGTGTTCACCTCTGCGGGAGCGATGCGTCCGGGGCAGTACATGAAGGCCGGAATGTGGTAGCGCTCGGGCGGCAGATCGGTGTGTCCGGCGGCGCTTGAGGTGTGGTCGCCGGAAATGACGAACACCGTATCGGCAAACCAGGGCTTTTTTGCGGCCTCGCGGAGAAATTCGCCTATGGCGTAGTCGGTATAGGCTACGGCTCCTTTTCTGCCCGTGCCGGAAGGTATGGATACCTTTCCGTCGGGATAGGTGAAGGGCCGGTGATTGGAGGTGGTGAGCACGAATTGATAGAAGGGACGATTCTGCCGGAAGCTTTCGTCCGCGTCGCGGATGGCCGCATGAAAAAGGTCTTCGTCGCATACGCCCCAGGCATTGGTGAAGGTAACGTCTTCGCCGGGGATGTCGGAGCGGTCGACGATGCGGAAGCCGTTGCCTGAGAAAAAGGCGTTCATGTTGTCGAAGTAGCCGTATCCGCCGTAGATGAAGGCGGTGTCGTAGCCCTTTTCCCGGAACACGGTGCCGACGGAGAAAAGTCCTTCGCAGCCGGGACGTCGCACGATGGAGGATCCGGGCGTGGGCGGCAGGGAAAGCGTAAGGGCTTCGATGCCGCGCACGGTGCGGGTTCCCGTGGCCATGAGACGGGTGAACTGAAGGCTCTGCCGTGCGATGGCGTTGAGGTTCGGCGTGTTTTCGCCGAGAAGGTCGCTGCCGAGGCTTTCCACCACGATCTGTATGACGTTGGGTTTCCACGCGGGCCGCGAGGCGCTCACCTTGCGCCGCCATTCAAGGGGGGCGTCGGAAACGAAGCGCGTGTTCTCTTCCGTGAGTTCTTCTCTGAGCAGCGCGCCTGCTCGCGAGTCGTCGATGACGCGGTAGAACTCGCGGTAGTCGAGCTCGTTGTTGCGGTAGGCGGAAAAGAGCGACCACACGCCGTTGGCGGAAAGCTCGCGCGTCACTCTGTCCTGCGGGGCGAGGGGAGAGTAAAGGAAGGCCGCGCAGGTCATGACGAAGCACACGGCCAGAAGACGCGGAGAGCGCGGCGCGGGCAGGGAGGCGCGCTTCCAGAACGGGCGCAGCACGAGCACGGAAACGATGGCCGCGCTTGCGGCAACGGCGGCGAGCAGGGGAACGACGGGATAGGATTCCGCAATGTTTCTCATGACTTCCGTGGTATAAACAAGATAGTCCACGGCAATGAAGTTGAAGCGGCTGGAAAACTCGTCCCAGAACAGCGTTTCGGCCACGGCTCCGAAAAGGAAGGCGCAGGCGTAGACCCAGAACGCCGCGGAAGCGACGATGCGTCCCGCGCGGCCGCCCCAGAGTCTTTTTTTCAGAAGCAGCACAAGCATGAGCGGAAGCGTGAGCAGAAAGTAGGGGAAAAGATCATTGACCGCGCCACGGAAGTAGATGCCTGTGACGGCAGGCCAGTCGAAGGAATCCTGCAGGGAACGATGAGCCATGACGAGCAGCACCGTGCGCACGGCGGCGTTCACGGCCAGCCAGAGAATCAGAAGAAGGGCGAGAAAGCTGCCGCGGGCATTGTTGAAGCGGATCATGCGATGCACTCCTGTGGCATGGAAATGAGAGAAGAACTATAGGTGAAAACAGGAACACGGTCGCAGGAGTCGGTGTAACAAAGCGTAACGATTGCAGAACAGTACGATTGTAGTCAATAAATTATACGTTGATGACGAAAAATCGACATTTATTTTTGGAAAAATGCCATGATTTTTTTTGAAAGGTAACAAAATGTAACGGGAAAGACGCAATATGACCTTGTCTGTGATAAAATTTTTACATGATGAAAATGTATGCCGTGTAACGAAGCGTAACAGCATTGCTTCCTCCGTTGCCGTGTCGCCGTTCGGAATGCTATGGGAAAGGGATTGCGGAACAACGCGTCCGCGTCGTCTCCTGACGACGGGGGGCAGATGCCGTGACGGTATGTGCGGCGTCTTTTCGCACAGGCGGAAACGATCATGATTCAGATACTGATTATTGACGACGACAAGGAACTCTGCGCCCTTCTGGAGGACTACTTTCAGCCGGAGGACATCGCATGCCGCTTTTCTCATGACGGGAGGTCGGGGCTGGCCTCCATGCGGGAGAAAAGGCCGGATCTCGTCATTCTCGACGTCATGCTGCCGGAAAAGAACGGCTTTGAGGTGCTCAGGGAAATGCGCCGGGACGTGCAGCTCAGAAAGCTCCCCGTCATCATGCTCACGGCCCGCGGCGACGCGAGCGACATGGTGCGCGGGCTCGATCTCGGGGCGGACGACTATCTGCCGAAGCCCTTCAACCCTCGGGAGCTTCTCTCCCGCATACGGGCGGTGCTGCGCCGGTCCCGTCCCGAATCCGGGGAAGGCGGCGGGGACCTGCGCCTCGACGACGGCGCCATGAAGGCCTGGAAGGGCGAGGAGGAAGTGTCCCTGAGCGGTCAGGAATATCGCGTTCTGCGCGCGCTTCTGGCCTCGCCGGGCAAGGTGGTCTCGCGCGATGAGCTGAGCCGCTGCGTGTTCGGCCGTGAGGCCATGCCCATGGAACGCGGTCTCGACATGCAGATAAGCCGCGTGCGGCGCAAGCTCGGCCCCTATCCCGACGGTTCGGAGCGCATCCGCAGCATACGCGGCGCGGGATACATGTACGTCGTGCGCAAGGAAGATCGTTCATGAAAGGCTGCTTCGGGAGACTTGCGGAATTCTGGACTTCTCAGCCCCTGTTCCGGAAAATCTATGTCTACGGCATTTTCTTCATAGGCTCCTTCGCCATACTCGGCGAGTTCGGTGAGTACGTGGCGGGCGACATGCTCCAGAGCGGCGGACAGGAGTTTTCCTCCTCGCAGGAAGTGATTCTCTGGGTCGTGTTCACGTTCATTGTGGCGGCGCTCGAGGCGTATGTTCTCATCAGCTTTTTAAAAAGGGTCATCGGACATTTCACGTCGGTCATCCGGCGTCTTGCCGCCGGGGAGCAGTCGGCGCGCATAGGGCCGGAAATGGCGGACAGAAACGACGAGCTCGGTCTTCTTGCCCGGGCCTTCAACACCATGGCCGAACAGCGCGAGCAGGAAAGCGCACGGGAAAAGGAGCTGCTCGCCGCGGTGTCCCATGAGCTCAGATCGCCGCTCACGCGGCTTTCCGTGTCTGTGGAGCTTCTCCGCCGGGAGAACGTGCCGCCGGAATTTCTGGACCGCATCAGTCTGGAAACCGAGCGCATGGAAGCACTCATAGCCAGCATTCTGGAATACTCCCGCATGGAGGCGGGCATTCAGCCCTTCGGTTCTCTGGACATGGCGGCGCTGGTGCGTGACGTGGCGGACGATGTGCGCTTTGAGGGAAGCGTCCGCGGCTGTGAGGTGGAGGATCATGAGCCTGAAACGCTGCCTTTGTTCGGCAATGCCGAAATGTTGCGTCACGCGGTGGAAAACGTGCTCAGAAACGCGCTTCGCTACACGCCGGACGACGGAAAAATCTCGGTGCGCCTCACGTCGGAGCACGGCTTCTGCCGCCTGAGCGTGGAGGACAACGGCCCCGGCGTGCCCGACAGCGCGCTCAGTCAGATTTTCCGGCCGTTTTTCCGCGTGGACGCCTCGCGGCAGCGTGCCAGCGGCGGCGCAGGCATGGGTCTTTCCATTTCCGAAAGCGCGGTGAGAGCGCATCACGGCCGTCTATGGGCGGAAAACAGAAAGGAAGGCGGGCTCATGGTGGTCATGGAGCTGCCGCTTGAACGGGTACGGGACAACGCATGACGCTTTCCGGGCGTTCGGCGCTTTGGCAGAGTGCGCTCTGCCTTTTTCTCATGGCGGTCGTCGTGCTTGCAGAAAGCTGCACCGGGCTCGACCTCTTCATTCAGCGGCACTGGTACGATGCTTCGCGAGGCCTTTGGGCCGTTGATCCTGCCGTTCATCAGACATGGCGCTGGCTTTTTTACGACGGCGCAAAGCGGTTCGTGGCCGTCGTCGGCGCGCTTTCCCTGGCGCTTGCCGCGTGGGGCTGCGCATCCGGCCGCCGCGCGCTTTTTCGCGCCGGGCTTCTCATGGCGCTTTCCTGCGCGGCCACACCGCTGCTCGTTTCCGCGCTCAAGGCCGTCACCGGCATATACTGCCCTCGTCAGCTTGAGATTTTCGGCGGCCACGCGCCTTACGGTCATCTTCTTTCCCCGGCGTTCGGAGCCTCAGGCGGACGCTGCTTTCCCGGCGGTCACGCGTCCGGCGGCTTTGCGCTCACCATGCTGTTCTTCTGCCTGCCCGGGCGCGGGGCACGGGGCGCGGCGATGGTCGTCACGCTCGGCATCGGCTGGACCATGGGCCTGTATCAGATGATGCGCGGCGAGCATTTTCTGTCCCACACCGTCATGAGCATGCTCCTTGCCTGGCAGATGAACGTTCTGCTCGTGCTTCTGGTGGACCGCGCGCTTCTGCCCGCGTGGAAGAAAAGGCGGGATCGACGCGCCGGGGCGGCGGAACATGACGGATGACCTTGAAAGCTCGGGGCAGGTCGGCTAGCGTAGAAAGAACGCGCAGAAATGATCTGCGCTTTCTTGCAAAGCATCGGGAGACAACGCATGAAAAAGGTGATTCTCGTTTATTTTTCTCCGACCGGAAATACGAGAAAGAGTCTTGAGGCCATGGCCGCACCCTTCGGAGGCGCGGCCGAGGTGGTGGATCTGACGGCGGAGGAAGCCCCCGTCCGCACGTTCGAAGCCGACGACGTGGTCATCATGGGCATGCCCGTGTACGGCGGCCGCATTCCTGCCGTGGCCCGCGAGCGCCTTGCCGGACTTGCGGGAAAGGGCACGCGCTGCCTTGCGGTGGTGACCTACGGCAACCGGCATTACGACGACGCGCTTCTGGAACTGGCCGATCTTGCCAAGGCGCAGGGCTTTGCGGTCGTGGGCGCGGCGGCCCTTGTGGGACGCCATACCTACGGCGAGATTCAGACGGACAGACCCGACGAAGCTGACCTTGCCGCCGACAGGGAATTTGCCGTGCGCGTCCTTTCCGGCGAGGAGCACGAGTTCGTCATTCCCGGTAACCGTCCCTATCGCGACGGCGGCAGCGGCGGCAAGTTCCGCCCTCTCACCTCGGACGCCTGCGTGCACTGCGGGCTCTGCGTGAAGGCCTGTCCCGTGCACGCCATTGCGGACGACTGCGTGACCATAGCGGATACCTGCCTGTCCTGCTTCCGTTGCATCCGGCGCTGTCCCAAGGGGGCGAAGAACATGGATACCGAGGCGTACCGCACCTTTGCCGCGGCCTTTACCGAAAAGCTGAAGGCTCGGAGAGAGAACGAATACTACTGCTGAGGCAGGGCGTGTGCCGTCGTTTCATGAAGCATTCGACGGAACGCCGCATGCATGAGAAAGCCCCCGGAAAGGGGGCTTTCTTGTCTTTGGAACACGGCGGGAAAACGCGGAATAAGGCGTTTTGACTCCGGATTCGTTCACCGGCGTTCTTCCGGCCCGTTCTTCGTCTGAGAGAATGGAACGTCATCGGGGAGTTTTTCCGCGTCAAGCCTTGCTTCCAGCGCTTCCAGAATGTGCCTGAGAAGAGCGCTTACGCTGAAGGCCGTGCCCGTTTCCGCGTACAGGGAGGAGGCCACGCCCGCAAGCTCCTCGGGCAGCGCCTCGGAGGGAACGTTCACGTTGACGCCTATGCCCATGACGGCCCACTGCATGTCGCTGTTGTGGAACATGGTTTCCACGAGTATGCCCGTTACCTTGCGGCCGTTGAGAAAGAGATCGTTGGGAAAACGCTTTTCCAGCGCAAGTCCGCAGCTTTTCCGTACTCCTTCGGCCACGGCGTCCATGGCAGCACGCGTCAGCTCTCCCAGCCGCTCCGGCGGCAGCTTCGGCTTCGTGAGCACGGAAAAGCACAGGCTTCCCGGCAGGTTCAGCCAGCGGTGTCCGCGGCTGCCCCGGCCCTCGCTCTGGCGTCGCGCCACCACCACAAGACCTTCCGGCGCGCCCTGCATGGCTTCCAGCGCCGCCACCTGATTGGTGGAGCCCGTTTCCTTGAGCCAGCGCCATTCCGTCTGACCGAGCACCTTCGTACGCAGCTTTTCGCGCACGTCGTTCCCCGCCCACGGATCGGCCCGGGATATGAGCCGGTATCCCTTTCTCGGAACGGATTCTATGATGTTTCCTTCCTCGCGCAGGCTCATGACATGCTTGCTCACCGCTGCCCGGCTCACGCCGAAGGCCCGGGAAATGGCTTCCCCGGAAAGCCAGTCGTCAGGGCCGCTTTGCGCGAGCGCGTCCAGAATGCGGTCCCGCATGGGTATTTCATGTCTCGTCATGCCTGCCCCCGTGCTGAAACGGTTAATTGTCAACCAAAAATATAGTGTTTTTAAGTTGACATTTATTCCCATGCGGATACAAGAAGGCATCCCACCTCAGGAGAAAAGCCCATGGATACCCTTCTTGCCGCCGTCCTTCATCGTCTTTCCGCGCCCGGAAACGGCCCGCTGCTTTCCCGCAGCGAGGCGGAAGACTTCCTTCGTCTGCCCTCGTCGAGCACGCTCGACATGCTGTCCGTGGCAGGAGTCGTGCGCGCCGCGCGCGCTCCCGCCTTCTTCAACTGCGGCATACTCAACGCCAAGTCCGGCCGATGCCCGGAAAACTGCGCGTTCTGCGCTCAGTCAGCACATCATGAAACCGGCGCTCCTGTCTATCCCTTTGTAAGCACGGACGTCATATTGCAGAAGGCCGCCGAGGCGGCAAGGCACGGCGTCAGGCGGTTCAGCCTTGTGGTGAGCGGAACCATGCTGGATGAGAAGGACGTGGAGCCCCTGTGCCGGGCGGTGGAGCGCATCATTGCGGAAACGGGCATGAGCGTGTGCGGTTCCCTCGGCATTCTCACGCCGGAGCGCGCGGCCTGCTACAGGCAGGCGGGCATGACGCGCTACCATCACAATCTGGAAACGGCGGAAAGCTTTTTTCCGAACATCTGCACCACGCACGCCTACGCGCGGGACGTGGAGAGTCTGCGCGTGGCCCGCGAGGCGGGCATGGAAGTGTGTTCCGGCGGCATCATCGGGCTCGGCGAGAGCCGTGAGCAGCGGGCGGAGCTGGCCTGGATGCTGGCCGAAATCGGCGTGGACTCCGTTCCCATCAATTTTCTGAACGCCATACCCGGCACGCGACTCGAGCAGATGCCCCGCCTTGCGCCGCAGGAGGCGCTTCGCACCATCGCGCTTTTCCGCATCCTTCTTCCCGGCAGGGACATTCTCATTGCCGGAGGCCGCGGCCACGTGCTCGGCGAGTGGCAGAGCTGGCTGTACGCGGCGGGCGCGAACGGCCTGATGATCGGCGACTATCTGACCACCTCGGGTGCGGCCTTCGAGTCCGACCTTGCCCTGATGCGCACGCTGGGAGTCGTACGGTGAACGCCTTTTTCGTAACGGGCACGGATACCGATGCAGGCAAGACCACGGTGACCGCCGGGCTTCTTCGCGCCTTTATGCGGACGGGCGTTCCGGCCCTTGCCGTGAAGCCCGTGCAGACGGGCTGCGTTGAGAGCGGGCATGGACTTGAGGCTCCCGACGTTGCGTTCTGGAGAAGGGCCGGGGGCCGGGGCAGGGCGCTTTATGCTTTCCGCGTGCCGTGTTCTCCTCACCTTGCGGCGCGCATGGAAGGCGTAACCCTTCGCGCGGGCGAGGTGGCGCGGGCCTGCCGCGAGAATGCGGCAACGGAGGGCGTGACGCTCTTTGAGGGCGCGGGCGGTCTTTATGTGCCCCTGAACGATGAGGAAACCATGCTCGATCTCATGCGTGCCCTTCGCCTGCCCGTGCTTCTGGTGGTGGCCAACCGTCTGGGCTGTCTCAACCACGCCGCGCTTTCGCTGGACGCGCTGGAAAATGCCGGGCTCACGGTGGCCGGCATGGTGCTGTGCCGCGCCGTGCCGCCGTCGCGTGCGGATGCGGGCACGAGCGCCGAGGCGGAGGCCCTCATTCTTGAGGACAACGTCGCAAGCCTTGCCCGGGAAGGAGAGCGGCGCGGCGTGCCGCTTCTTGCCGACATTCCCTGGATGGAAAACTTTTCCGAGCCCGACGAGGAAGCGTGGGATCGTCTGACCGCGGTGCTTGAGCCTGCGGCTCGGCATCTTGCCGCCTTCGGACAGGGCGGCGGAGACAACGAGGCGCTGCTTGCCTTCGACAGGGCTCACCTCTGGCATCCGTATACCTCGGCCATGCATCCCCTGCCCGTGCGGGAAGTGACGGGAGCCTCGGGCGCACGGCTTTTTCTGCAGGGCTGCGCGGAGCTTGTGGACGGCATGTCCTCGTGGTGGTGCCGGGTGCACGGCTACGGCCATGCGCGCCTTGTGCGCGCGGTGCAGAAGCAGGCCGCCAGACTTTCGCACGTCATGTTCGGCGGGCTCACGCACGAGCCAGCCGTGGAGCTCTGCCGCCGTCTTCTCCGGCTTCTGCCGCAGGGGCTTGAACACGTTTTTCTGGCCGACTCCGGTTCCGTGGCCGTAGAGGTCGCCATGAAGATGGCCGTGCAGTTCCAGCAGAGTGCGGGGCGCGGGGAAAGGAGCCGGTTCGTGGCGCTTCGCGGCGCCTATCACGGCGACACGCTGGGCGCCATGTCCCTGTGCGATCCGGTCACGGGCATGCATTCGCTTTTTTCCGGCATTCTGCCGAAGCAGATCTTTGTGGAGCGCCCCTCCTGCCGTTTTGACGAGCCCTTCGACGAAGCCTCCTTCGAGCCCATGGAACGAGCCCTTCGCGCTCATGCGGCGGAAACGGCGGCCGTGGTGGTGGAGCCCGTGGTTCAGGGCGCGGGCGGCATGTGGTTCTACCATCCCGAATACCTGCGTCGTCTGCGCGCGCTCTGCGACGAGCTCGACGTTCTGCTTGTGGCCGACGAGATAGCCACGGGCTTCGGCCGCACGGGACGCATGTTCGCCTGCGACTTTGCGGGCGTGACGCCCGATGTCTTATGCGTGGGCAAGGCGCTCACCGGAGGCATGATGACGCTTTCCGCCGTGGCGGCCACAAGGCGCGTGGCGGAAACCATATCCGGCGCGGACGCGGCGCACGGAGGGGGGCTCTTCATGCACGGCCCTACCTTCATGGGCAATCCGCTGGCCTGCGCCGTTGCCTGCGCGAGCCTCGACGAGCTTGTGTCGTCGCCCTGGCGCGAGCGGGTGCAGCATATTGAAGAGACGCTGAAGTGCGGCCTTGCGCCGTGCCGCGGCATGAGCGGCGTGAGCGACGTGCGCGTGCTCGGGGCCATTGGCGTGGTGGAAATGGAAAGATGCGTGGACGTGCAGGCGTGGCAGGACTACTTCGTGGCGAGAGGCGCGTGGATACGTCCTTTCGGCCGCACCGTCTACGTCATGCCGCCGTTCGTGATTTCCGATGAAGAGCTTGCCGTGCTCACGGGAGCCGTATGCGCGGCTGCGGCATCTGCGGCGCTGCACGGCGGAAACCCCGCAGAGGAAGGGAAAATCAGGTGCTGACGTTCTGCCTTTACGCGGCGCTTCTGCTGGCGCTCGGCGCGCTGGATGCCTGCCGCCGTCGCGGTTCTCTGGCCTTTTTCGTCAACGACCGCTCATCGGGCGCGCTGCACACGGGCTTTTCCCTTGCGGCGTCCTGCATCGGCGGCTCCGCCACCATGGGCATGGCGGGCCTTGCGTGGCAGGCAGGCTCCCCGGCCTTCTGGTGGCTCGGCTCCGGCGCGTGCGGCCTTGCGCTGCTCACGGTGTTTCTGGCCCGCAGAGTGCGGGAGTCCGGGGCGTACACCATGCCGGAAATGGTATCTGCATGGCTCGGGCCGCGGGCCCGCACGCTGGTGTCGGTCATCATCATGCCCGCATGGCTGGCCATACTTGCGGCCCAGTTCACGGCCATGGGCAAGCTTGTCGCCGCGCTTGCCGGCATGTCGCCGGAAGGGGCGCTTCTTGCGGGGGCGGCCGTCATCGTGGCCTATTCGTGCCTCGGCGGCCAGGCTTCCGTCATACGCAGCGACCTGCCCCAGTGCGTGCTTCTTCTTGCGGGAATCGCGGTCGCCTTTCTCTGGCTTTTCGGGCACGACGCCGCGCCGCTTGAAGCCATGCCGCTTGAGCTCTTCAACGAAGACTTCGGGCCGGACAGATTCACCTACTTCATGGTCATCATGGGCGGCAGCTATCTGGTCTGCCCCATGCTCTTCGGCCGCATACTGAGCGCGAAAAGCGCAGAAAGCGCGTCGCGCGGCTGCTGGCTTGCGGTGTTCATGCTGCTCGGATCGGCCGCGCTCATCGTGGCCGTGGGCGTGCTCTGCCGCGGCTTCGTGCCTGCGGGAGTGCGTCCCGACGACGTGCTTGCCGCCGCCGTGGGACTGCTGCCGCCTTTCGTGGGAATGTTCCTTCTCGTGGCGCTGCTTTCCGCCGTGCTTTCCTCGGCGGACTCCTGCCTCGTCACGGCCTCCACGGTGTTCTGCAACGACCTTCTCGGCCGCAGGGACGTGCGGCTCTGCCGTCTGGTCACGCTTTTCTTCGGCGCGGCGGGGCTCATGCTTTCCACGCGCGGGCACGGCATACTCGACCTTCTGCTCATGGCCAACGACATTTACGTGTGCGGCGTGGCCGTGCCCGTGTTTGCGGCCATGCTCATGAAAAAGGGCACCGTGCGGCCCGGCGCGGCGCTTCTTTCCATGAGCGTGGGCGGCGCGGGCGGTCTTGTCTCCGCCGCAGGAGGCGGCGTGGCCTTTGCCTACGCGGGCATGGCGCTGGCCGTGGCGTGCATGCTGCTCGGCAGATTTATGCGGACGGAGCAGATGGGGGAATGTTCTGCACGGTAGGGCGAAGGCCGCAGCTTGCGTGTCGAAAGTCAGAACGGCGCGAGCATGTTTTTCAGCCGGATGCCCGGCGGCTAGGGCGGCTTCTCTGCCCCTGCGCCGTCGGAACAACGAAAGGACCGGGCGCGTGCGCTGCCCGGTCCGGCTGAAAGGCCGGAAGGGAGAGTCTCCGGCCGGGCGCGGGAATTCCCGCGCCCTTTCTTTTTTACGCTATACGTCCAGTCCGGCGTGATAGCCCTGATAGACGGCGGTGGTGATGGTGGAGGGACGCACGGCGTCGCCGATCACGCGCACGAAGGGCGCGGCGTCGATGAGCGAATCGTACCTGCGGGATCTCTGACCCACGGCGCAGATGATGGTGCTGCCCGGGAGCAGTTCTTCGACGCCCTCGGCGTTGCGCACGAGAAGCCCGTCTTCCTTCACGGCAAGGCCGGTGCAGGAGGTACGCACGTCCACGAGTTCCTTGAGCTTGCGCAGCAGAATGGGACGGTGACGTATGTTGGCGTCGGGCGCGACTTCGGGACGCATTTCCACAAGCGTGACCTTCCTGCCTTCCTGCGCGAGGTGAATGGCACATTCGCATCCGGCAAGACCGCCGCCGAGCACCACCACGGTGTCCGCGCATTCGGCGCTTCTCTTGTAGTAGTCGTTGACCACAATGACGTTTTTGCCGTCCATGCCGGGCAGCGGAGGCACGATGGGCTCGGAGCCGGTGGCGATGATGAGCGCGTCCGCGCCTTCCTTCTCCACGTAGTCGGCGGTGACGGTGGTGTTCAGACGTACTTCGACGCCCTCAATTTCCATCTGGCGGGCCAGCGTGAGGCCGAGCTGATACATTTCATGCTTGAAGTCAATGGCCTGTTCGCTTCTGAGAATGCCGCCGAGTTCCCCGTCCTTTTCGCACAGGATGACGTGATGACCGCGCTCGGCCGCAGTAATGGCGGCCTTCATGCCGCCGCAGCCGCCGCCGGCCACGATGACCTTTCTGGCGCGGCGGGCAGGCATGGGCGGAAAGTCCTGCTCGCGGCCTATCTGGGGATTCACGGTGCAGCGGCGCGTGCCCGTGGTGGGACGCTCGGCCATGCACACGAAGCAGCGCAGGCAGCGCACGATTTCGTCGTCACGACCTTCCATCACCTTGGAGGGCAGGGCGGGATCGGCAATGAGGGCGCGGGCCATTTCCACCACGTCGGCCTTGCCGGAGGCAATGATTTCCTCCATCTGGGCGGGATCGTTCAGCGCGCCGATGGTGGCCACGGGCGTGGACACGTGCTTTTTGATTTCCGCGGCGAGATACACGTTGCAGCCGTGCTCGGAGAACATGGGCGGATGCGTGTCGAAGAAGCCGAACTGGTAGGAGCCCGCCGACACGTGGATGAGATCCGCCTTGCCGTCGATGAGCCTGGCGATCTGTACGCCGTCTTCAAGCGTGTAGCCGCCCTCGAAGAGCTCGGAACCGCTCATGCGCACTTCAATGGGAAAGCCGGGGCCGACGGCTGCGCGAACGCTCGCGAGAACTTCGAGCAGCAGGCGGGCGCGTCCTTCAAGGCTGCCGCCGTACTCGTCGGTGCGCTTGTTGAAATAGGGAGAAAGGAACTGGTTGATGAGCCAGCCGTGACCGGCGTGGATCATGACCATTTCAAAGCCCGCGCGCTTGGCAAGGGCGGCCTTTTCGCCGTAGGAAGCCACGATTTCGGCAATCTGCTCCTTCGTGAGCGCCTTCACCGGCCTGCCGTCGGGGCGCACGCCGTCGCAGGGACCGTACTGGGAAAGGGCGGCCTTCTTTTCCTTGTCCACGAGATAGGTGCCCGCGTACTGACCGGAATGGGACAGCTCCACGCTGGGAATGGCGCCGTGACGACGTATGGCGTCGGCCATCATGGTGAAGCTCGCAAGAGATCCCGGCGTCTGCAGTTCAAGATGCAGCATGTGGGAGGCATCCGTGGCGGGATGAACCACAAGCTCGCTCACCGTGACGTTGGCGCTGCCGCCCTTCGCTCTGTTTTCGTAGAAGGCGCGGCTTCCCGGCCCGGCGCAGCAGTCCCAGGTGATGTCGGTGGCTCCGGTGGGAGCGGCGAACATGCGGTTGCGGAACGTGACTCGACCAAGCGTGATGGGGGAACAAAGGTGCGGATACTTTCTCTTCATACGTGCTCCGGAAAAAGTTTTTCTATTATCCATCGCAGGGAAATCATGTGCTGTAAAGTCGAAAACGTTGAGAAGATTGTTTGACGGCGTCGAACATGTGGTTTTTTTCTCATGATATTGGCGAGATCCGCGATGCATGAGGGCCACAGGCAGCGCCGCCCGAAGTTTGCGCGCGGATCCGGGGACTGCTTTTCTCCGTCCCCGGAGGAGGGAGAAAAGCCTTCGAAGCTGCGTTTTCCGTCGATGAAGAGCGGAGGAGGAGCGCGGATCCGGCCTTTGGGAATGATTTTTCGAGACGCGAGTCCTTACGGGAAGGGGCTGAGCCGTGTTGCCGCCAGTCTTCTGTGGGCGTGCGTGCTGAACGGGATGCCTGCGCAGGGGCATGGAGCGTTCAGAAATGCTCATGCCTGCGGCTCGTGTTTCCGGTACCGGCCAGGGCGGCGACGTTTCTTCTTCGGCCTCAAGTCGGGGCATACCTGTGGTCTTGCAGCCCAGGAGCGGCGTCTGTCTGCGCATTTTTTTGAAGACGCTGAGGGCTTTTTTCTTTTGTGTGGCGCGTTTTTTGATGCGCTGCATCAGAAGAAAAATGGTTTTGCTGTGTATGATAATGAAATTCCTTTTCTATAATATTGACAGTGAAATTCTATTTCAATATAGTTCACGTCATGACAAAAAGGCTGGCCCGCCCGCAACGGATGCGAGGGCTTTTGGTGACGGTGATGAAAACGCGGGCAGGGAAATGCTGCCTGAAGGAGAGAGAGTATGAACGAGAATTTCAAGTACGGTCTGTTTTTTCTTGGGGGCGTTGCGCTCGGCGCCATCGGCGCCGTGGCGGTGAGCCGCGGCAAGCTTGATCTGAAGCCCTTTGCCACCGAGCTTGTGAGCCGGGGACTGGACGCGAAGGATGCGCTCATGGCGAAGGCCGAGACCGTGCGCGAGAACATGGAAGATCTTGTGGCCGAGGCTGAGGCCGCCTCGGAAAAGCGCCGCGTCCGCAGAGAGGAAGCGGAAGAGGCGTAGGCGGGCTTTAGCGCAGGATGAGACCCGGCCGCCTTTCGTCGGCGCGACCGGGTCTTTTTTCGGTCGCGGATCGTCAGATCCGACCGGAAGACCGGCGTTCCTGCAAGGAGGCGTCGTCGTCCTGCCGGAAACAGACTTCGTTCTGGAGAGATTCATGGAATTTGTTCTGGTTCATCGCATTCCCGGTCGGGCGCGTCTTCGTGTGAAGAGCGCATTCGGCGTGCGTACGGCCGAGGCGCTGGCCGACGCGCTGGACGCCGTTGAGGGCATGGAGGGCGTACGCGTCAATCCCCGCACGGGAAGCGTGCTTCTGCTTTATGCCGGGGAAGACGTTTTCGACCGTGCCCTGGAGATTCTCGACCGTGCCCGAAAGCTCAGAGAAAGGCCTGTGCCCGCTCCTTCTTCCCACAGCGGGGAGAAACCCGGCCTGTTTCCTTTTTTTCGCTATCTTTTCATAAGACCGTTTCTGCCCGTGGCCGTGAACATGGTGACGGCGTTTACCCGCTCGCTGCCTTTTCTGCAGCGCTGCCTGTCCTCTCTGTCCCACGGCAGGCTCGACGTGGATGCTCTGGACGGCGCGGCCATAGCGGTTTCCCTTGCAAGGCGCGACTTCGGCACTGTGGGACTGCTTACGCTGCTGCTCGGCTTCGGTGACGCGCTTGAGCGCTACACGCAGAAGAAGTCGCTGGAGAATCTGGCATCGCATCTGGCGCTTCAGGTGGACAGAATATGGGTGCGTCGCGACGGCGTCGAGACGCTCGTGCCCTTTGCCGAACTTCGCGAAAGCGACCGCGTCATCGTACGCGCCGGCAGCGCCGTGCCTGTGGACGGCGTGGTGGAGGACGGCACGGCGCTGGTCAACGAGTCCTCCATGACCGGCGAACCTTTGGGCGTCATGCGCGGCAAGGGCGCTTCGGTGTACGCCGGAACCGTGGTGGAAGAGGGAGAGCTTGCGGTCCGTCCCACGAGCGTGGGCAGAGACACGAGAATGCAGCAGATCGTGCGCTTCATCGAGAACGCCGAGCAGATGAAGGCGGGCGTTCAGGGCCGCTTTGAAACGCTGGCCGACCGCGCCGTGCCCGTCACCTTTGCGCTGGCCGGGCTGGTGTGGCTTTTCACGCGCAGTCTTACGCGCGCGGCCTCCGTGCTTCTGGTGGACTATTCCTGCGCATTGCGTCTGGCCACGCCGCTTGCCATACTTTCCGCCATGAACGAAGGCGTGAAGCGCCGCGTCATGGTCAAGGGCGGGCGTTTTCTCGAAGCGCTCTCCACGGTGGACACCGTGGTTTTCGACAAGACGGGCACGCTCACGCAGTCTCGGCCCGAGGTTGCATGCGTGGTTGCCGCCGAAGGGTACGATGAAGATTTCGTGCTGCGTCTTGCCGCCTGCCTCGAGGAACATTTTCCGCATCCTGTGGCGCGTGCCGTGGTGCACGGCGCGGAGATGCGCAACCTGCGCCATGAGGAGGAGCACACCGAGGTGGAATATGTGGTGGCTCACGGCATTGCCTCGCAGTGGCGGGGCAGAAGAGTGCTGCTCGGCAGCCGTCACTACGTTTCGCAGGATGAGGGCGTGGACGTCGGCGCCATGGAGGGCGCGGCGGCAGAGCTTTCCCGCGAGGGATATTCGCTGCTGTATCTTTCCGTGGATGGAAGGGTGGCGGGCATCATTGCCGTGGAGGATCCCGTCCGGCCCGAGAGCGCGGCGCTTGTGGAGAGACTGCGCGCCGGGGGCGTTTCACGGATTGTCATGCTTACGGGCGACGATGAACGCACGGCCTCGGCCGTGGCCTCAAGGCTCGGCATCACGGAGTACTGCTCGCAGGTGCTGCCCGAGGACAAGGCCCGCGTGGTGCGCTCGCTCAGGGATGAGGGTCGTGTCGTGCTCATGATAGGCGACGGCATCAACGACTCTCCGGCGCTTTCCACGGCGGACGTGGGCGTGACGCTGCGCGACGGCTCGGATCTCGCCCGTGAAGTGGCTGATGTGGTGCTCATGGGCGGTTCCCTGAATGAGCTCGTCACCGCGCTGGAACTCGGCCGCGGAGCCATGCGGCGCATTCATTTCAACTTTGCGGCCACCATGGCGCTCAATTCCGCGTTTCTGTTCGGAGGGCTGACCGGTCTGCTCCGGCCGGGCGTGTCGGCCGTGTTTCATAATCTGACCACGCTCGGCGTATCGCTGAACGCCATGCGTCCGGTCCTATCCCGGGAGGAATGACATGAGTTCTGTTTCCGACTGCATCGTGAGTTTTGTCGACGGTCGCGTGCGTCTGCGTCATGACGCCCTGAAAAATCCCGAGTTCGCTGCCGTGGCGGAATCCGCCGCCGGCGGACTTGACGGCGTGACGGGCGTCCGGGTGAATCCCGTTACAGGGTCTCTGCTTGTTTTCTATGATCCGGAAAAGCTTTCCCGGGAGCATCTTGCGGCCCTTGCCGAACAGTGGTCGGCGTTTCTGCCGGAAGAGAACGTCTCAAAGAACGGCCGTTCTCCGGAATGCGGATGTGTTTCCGCGCTTCTCGGCAAAAAGGCCGTGCGCCTTGTGGATCGTGCGCTTCTTGTTTCCCTTCTCGCGTCTCTTGCGGGAGCGGCTGCGGGCATGGGAACGCTGCACCGCGTGGCGGGCGCGGTCTTTGCCCTTGCGAGCGTGCAGCACGTGGCCGCGCATCGAAGGGCTCTGTGGTGAGCGCGGCGCCGCGTTTGCTGAAGCGTTTTGTGCGTCTTGCGGGACGCGCGCTCTCAGCGGGACTTTGCGCCGCGCTGGCTCTTGCCCTCGTCGCTGCGTCGCTGGCCGTGCTCGCGCAGGCTCTTGCCGTGCTGGCCGTGGCGCTGCTTGCTCTTGCGCTGCTTCTTCCGCATCCCGTCTCATGGTATGCCGAGCAGGGCGGAGCGGCCTTCGGAGTGTTTTTTCATGAGCTTCTCGACGCCTTCGGAAACGGCGCGCACGCTTCATCCCGGGGGCAGGAGCAACGCAAAGCCCCCGGAAGCGGCTCCGCCGAAGACGCAGAAAATGCCGGAGACGGGCGGAAGCACGGCGGGGCGGAGTCTTCCTTCCCCGGCGCAGCGCTCCGGCAGGAGGAGAATGAGCCCTCGACGCAGACGCCCCCGGTTTCGGACCGGCCTGAAAACGGCGCATCCGGGAGTGCGGACGAGGGAACTTCCGCAATGCGGGACTGACGGCTTCTTATGAGAAAAGCCCTTCCGAACGAGTCGGAAGGGCTTTTCTGTCTTTTGATCCGCGCGTCCTTCCGGACGACGGATGCGGAAACTAGTCGATGACGGCCTTCTTGATGATGACCGGTTCAACCGGCACGTCTCTGTGGGGGTAGTGCGTGGTGGTGGGCACACCGGCAATGGCGTCCACGACGTCCTGTCCCTTCACCACCTTGCCGAACACGGCGTAGCCCCAGCCCTGCATGGTGGGAGCGGTGAAGTTGAGGAAGCCGTTGTCGGCCACGTTGATGAAGAACTGGGCCGTGGCGGAGTGGGGGGCCTGCGTGCGCGCCATGGCGATGGTGTAGGTGTCGTTCTTCAGGCCGTTGTTGGCTTCGTTTTCAATGGGTTCGCGGGTGGGCTTCTGCTCCATGTCCTTGTCGAAGCCGCCGCCCTGGATCATGAATCCGGGGATGACGCGGTGGAAGATGGTGCCGTCGTAGAAGCCGGACTTCACGTATTCAAGAAAGTTCGCGGTGGTCTTGGGAGCCTTTTCGGCGTCGAGTTCAAGAACGATGTCGCCTTTGCTGGTCTGAAGCGTGACCATGGTGTTTCCTCCGGCCTGAGCCTGACATGCCGGGCCGAACACGAGTGCGGCCGCGAGCAGCAGACAGGACAATAGAATGTTGCGCATGTTGTTTCTCCATGATGCATAGCATGTATGCGTCGACTGTTCTTGTATAGGAAGTAGCGAGAGTTGGCAACGTCGGGACTGGGGAAATACCCCGCAGCAGGGGTTACCTGCCGACATGATTTATGCTATGAAAGGCGCACCGAGCTGGAGGAGATATGATAGGTACCATCGTCAACACTGCGGCCATACTCTGCGGGAGCGTGCTGGGAAGCGTGCTGCGCAGAGGCATCAAGGAAAAGTATCAGCACGCCCTCTTCGACGCCATGGGCTTTTCCGCCGTGGCCATAGGCGTGAATGCCGTGGTGTCCAACATGCCGAACAGCCGCTATCCGGTGCTCTTCATTCTGAGCATGGCCCTCGGGAGCTTTCTCGGCGCGGTGTGGGACTGGGACGGCAAGTTTCAGAACTTCGCCCGGCGCATGGGCAGTTCCGACCTCGGTCGCGGCCTTGCCACGGCCATACTGCTGTTCTGCATAGGAACGCTTTCCATACTCGGCCCCATAGAGAGCGCCGTGCACGGAAATCACACCTTCCTCTTTACCAACGCCACGCTTGATTTCGTCACTTCCATGGTGCTCGCCTCCACCTACGGCCTCGGCATCGCCATTTCCGCTCCCGTGCTCTTCTGCTGGCAGGGCGGACTGTACCTGCTCGGGCTGTGGCTCGGCTCCTTCGTTCCGCGCGACCTGCTTACCGAAGTGTCCATAGTGGGCGGCATACTCATTCTCGTGTCCGGCGTCTCCATGCTCCGCATCAAGGACTGCAAGACGCTGAACATGCTGCCGTCGCTGTTTGTCAGCATCATTCTTTACGGCCTTGCGGTCGTGCTGCTGTAGGCCTTATCCTTCCCCATGACTTTTTTCGGAGAACATCCCATGAACATTACCGTCTTTGAAGTCAGCCCCGACGAGCGTCAGGAACTTGACAGGCTCTCCCGCACGCTTCCCGTCAGCCTGCGCCTTGTGGAAAAGAATCTTTCCATGGAAACGCTCTCTCTTGCCGAGGGTGCGGAGGGCGTATCCACGCTCGGCCGCAGCCGTCTCGACCGTCCCATGCTCGAAGCGCTTGAAAAGCTCGGCGTCCGTTACGTTTCCACGCGTACCATAGGCGTGGATCACATCGACCTTGCCGCCGCCCGCGAGCTTGGCATCCGCGTGAGCCATGCCGCCTATCCGCCTGCGGCCGTGGCGGACTTCACCGTCATGCTCATGCTGCTCGTGCTGCGCTGCTACAAGCCCGCCATGTGGCGGCAGAACGTGAACGACTATTCGCTGAAGGGACTCATGGGCCGCAGCCTGCGCAGCCTCACCGTGGGCGTCGTGGGCACGGGCAGCATCGGCGCCGCCGTCATTCATAACCTTTCCGGCTTCGGCTGCCGCATTCTGGCCTACAACCTTACGGACTGCGAGGCGCTGCATCCCTACGCCACCTTCGTGGACCTCGACACCCTTTACCGGGAAAGCGACATCATCACCTTCCACGTGCCCGCCACGCCCGAAACCTGCCGCATGGTCAACAGAGAGAGCCTTGCCCGCATGAAGGACGGAGTGGTGCTCGTCAATACGGCGCGCGGCGAGCTCATGGACATCGACGCCATTACCGAGGGCATAGAGACGGAGAAGATAGGTTCCCTTGCCATGGACGTGTTCGAGCACGAGCAGGGCATTTATCACGCCGACCGCAAGACCGACATTCTCAAGAACAAGGACATGGTTTATCTGCGCCAGTTCCCCAACGTGGTGCTGACCCAGCATATGGCCTTCTATACCGAGGAATCCATCGTAAGCATGGTGGACTGCGGCATTCAGAGCCTCCTCGACATGAAGGAAGGGCGAGAGACCCGTCTGGAACTGTAGTTTTTCGGGCGGGGACGAGCCTGGAAAGCCTCGTTTCCGGGACTTCAGGCATCTGCGGGCAGGGGCGCCCGCGTGCTGCGCCGGATTCGGAACGTCGTTTTCCCCGCCTTCGCATGATGGCTCCGAGCAGCGCCGCGATCCCATCGGGAAGGCGGCGCTGCGGAAGATACAGGAAAAGGCCCGTCGCAAGGACGGGCAGGGAAGACCTTTAACAAAGGATTCATTATGGAAACGCAGGAAAAGAAGCCGACGCTCCTCTGGGCGACGCTGTCGCTCGTGCTGCCGGTGGCCATGATTCTGTACGGCACGCTGGTTGTCGGCGTGAGACCTCCCGTGCTGCCCCTCCTCGGCGCCATCGCCCTTGCGGCCTTCATGGCGCTCAAGACCGGCTACACCTGGGAAGAGCTGCAGGACGGCATGTTCGAGGCCCTCGGACGTATTCAGATAGCCATTGCCATTCTGGCCATGGTGGGCATGATCATTGCCGCGTGGCTGGCCTCCGGCACCATTCCCGCCATCATCTACTGGGGTCTCAAGCTTATCGCGCCCGAGCATTTCCTGCTCTCCGCCATGGTGCTCTGCTCCGTGGCTTCCGTGGCCACGGGCACGTCCTTCGGTACCATGGGCACCATAGGCGTGGCGCTTCTCGGCGTAGGACAGGCGCTGGGATACCCCGCCTACATGACCGTGGGCGCCATTGTTTCCGGCGCGTACCTCGGCGACAAGATGTCCCCCGTGTCCGACTCCACCAACATCACCGCCACGGTGTGTGAAGTGCCGCTCTTCTCGCACGTCATGTCCATGCTCTGGACCACGGTTCCCGCCTTCATCGTGGCGGGCGTTGCCTACACCTTCCTCGGCAGCTCCGTGGCCGCCCAGCAGAGCGTGTCCCTTGAAAGCCTGAACGCCATTCTTTCCGGTCTTGAGGCCAACTTCAGCCTCGGCCCCGTGGCCTTCCTGCCGCCCGTGCTCATGATCGTGCTGGCTTATCGTCGCTATCCCGTGCTGCCCGTCATGCTCGTCTGTCTGCTTGTGGCCATGGTCATCGCCGTGTTCGAGGGCGTGCCCTTCAACAGGCTGGCCACCATGCTCACTTCCGGCTACGTGTCCAAGACCGGCATTGCCGAGCTTGATCCGCTGCTTTCCCGCGGCGGCCTCATGAGCATCATGCCCACCGTGCTGCTGCTCTGCTCCGGCATGGCCTTCGGCGGCATTCTGGAACGCTCCCGCGTGCTCGAGGTGCTGCTCGAAGCCATTCTCAAGGGTGCGAAGTCCGCGGTGCGTCTCGTGGCCTCCGCGCTTGCTGCGGCCTACCTCATCAACTTCGGCACCGGCAGCCAGATGCTTGCCGTCATCGTGCCCGGCCGCGCCTTCCTCGATTCGTTCAAGAAGGCCGACATCAGCCCGCTCGTGCTCTCCCGTACCTGTGAGGACGCCGGAACCATCGGCTGCCCGCTCGTGCCGTGGAGCGTGCACGCCTTCTACATCGCCGGCGTGCTCGGCGTGAGCGCCTATGAATTCGTGCCTTACGCCTTCCTCAACTGGTTCGTGCCCATCTTCTCCATCCTGTGCGCGCTGACCGGCTTCGGCATCTGGAAGCAGGACGGCACCCCCGTGCGCAGGCTGTTCGGCAAATAAGGCATCGCGGAATCATGGTTTCCGGGCTTTGCGGCCCGGAGTGAAAAAAACGCGTCGGAGTGTTCCGGCGCGTTTTTTTGCATGAAGGCCCGGGGCCCGGTTCAGAATTCCAGAGGCTTGCAGCAGCCGCCGCGGTCGCGCTCGCAGAACAGCCTTCTGCGGATGACGAAGTAGACGACAAGCATGATGACGCCCGTGATGACCCACGACACGGGGTAGACGGTGAGCAGCATTTCGTAGGTGGGAACCATGCGGAACACGGTGTACACCCATACGATGCGCAGCAGGCAGGATCCGACCAGCGTGACCATGGCCGGCAGCAAGGAAATGCCCATGCCGCGCAGGGCCGCGCCGCTGATTTCGTAGGTGGCGGAAAGCCACTGCATGCTTTCAACGATGTGCACGCGGGTTACGGCGTGCCGTATGACTTCAGGATCGCTCGTATACATGCCCGAGAAGAACGCCGCGCCCACGGTGAAGACGACGCAGGTCGCTCCGGCAAGCAGAATGCCGCAGGCCATGCTTTCCCGGAAGATCTTCCTGCAGCGGTCGAGCTGGCACATGGCGTAGTTCTGACTGGTGAAGGTGACGGTGGCCTGACAGAAGGCGTTGATGAAGAAGTAGGAAATGAACTCGAAGTTGAGCGCCGCGGCGGAGCCTGCCGCAGTGGCGGAGCCGAAGCCGTTGATGCCGGAGAGAATGCACACGTTGGAGAATGAGAAGATCATGCCCTGAAGGCCCGCCGGAGCGCCTATCTTGATGACTCGCATGAGATGGATGCGGGCGATGGTGAGTCTGCGCGGGAAGAGCCTTATCATGTCGTCTTCGTTGAGCAGGAACCAGATGACCAGGGCGGCGCTTACGAGATTGCCGATGAGCGTGGCCAGACCCACGCCCGCCACGCCCATGCCGAGGCCGAGCACGAAGACGAGGCTGAGCGAGACGTTGACCACGCCTGCGGCGACAAGACTGTACATGGGGCGCTTGGTGTCGCCCACGCTTCGCAGCACGGCCGCGCCGAAGTTGTATACCATGATGAAGGGCATGCCGGCGAAGTAGATGCGAAGGTACAGCACGGCAAGATCCATGACGTCTTCGGGCACGTCCACGATGCGCAGGAGCATGGGGGCAAGGAACTGACCGGCCACGAGCAGGAAAAGTCCGCTCAGCACGGAAATGGCCATGACGGTGTGCACGGCGGACTGACAGGCAACCTTGTCCTCTCTGCCCACATAGCGGGCGATGACCACGTTGGCGCCCACGGAAAGACCGAGAAAGAGATTGATGATAAGATTGACTATGGGGCCGTTGCCGCCAACGGCAGCCACGGCCCGGGATCCCACGAAATGACCGACGACGGCGACGTTGGCGGAAATGAAGAGCTGCTGCAGTATGCTGCTCAGGGCTATGGGCAGGGCAAAGAGAATGAGCTTGCCCATGAGAGGCCCGTGCAGCATGTCGACGTGCTGGGAATGTCCCATCGTTTTCTCCTTCGGCACATAAATACATTACAGATGGTTATTCGCCTGAAAGTCAGCGAGGAACTATGTTGGAAGCTATCACTTTTTGTATCTATGTCCAGAGAGGAGAAAAAAGCCCCGTCTTGCGCGGAGAGCCCATGCAGGTTTTCTGAATGGTACGGGGCCCTGGCCGGACGTGTGCCGGAAGCCGGAGACGCACGTTTCTTCATGAGCCGCAGGAAAGGGCGGCCGGGGAGGCGTGTTTTTCGGCATGGCGTTTCGGGCGGCGGAACATTTTCAATTTGCCGGAGATGAGCGAACACGTGAGGCATTGGCGTGGAAAACTGTCGGCGGTTGCCGTCATATGCGTGACGGCCCAGGGAGCACGGCGTTTTCTTTGTGCCGGAGGGCGGGGCTTCCGCGCGGAGATATGAAAGAGGCGGGCGTCCCCGTTCGGACGCCCGCCCCCTTTCAAAGATGCTTTTTTATGCGTTGCCTACAGACAGCGCAGCTGGGTTTCCGTGTCGAAGACGTGGCCGTGTCCCTTGCGTGCCGTGAGGCGGATGACGTCGCCGGAGGCGGGGCGCTGCGAGCCCTGCAGACGCACGATGACCGAGGAGCTTTCCTGCTTTTCGGGGTTCGCGCTCAGGGGGCGGCAGTAGGCGAGGGTGTCGGAGCCGAGGGCTTCCACAATGTCCACGGTGACGTGAATGTCGCCTTCAGGGTCGAAGAGAAGGTCTTCGCTGCGCAGGCCGAGCAGAATGTCGCCGCTGCGGCCGGCAAGGTTGATGTCGGCGGCCTGCACGCCGGAGAGCTTCGTGCCGTCGGGCAGAATGATGTTTCCGCCTTCGGCCTTTGCGCGCACGATGTTCATGGACGGAGAGCCCATGAACTGCGCCACGAACACGGAAGCCGGACGCAGATACACGTCGTCCGGTGTGCCGTACTGCTCGATGTGGCCCGCGCGCAGAACAAGAATCTTTTCGGCGAGGGTCATGGCTTCCACCTGGTCGTGAGTCACGTAGATGCTCGTGGTGGCAAGGCGCTGATGCAGGCGGCGCAGCTCAATGCGCATCTGATTGCGCAGGTTGGCGTCGAGGTTGGAGAGCGGTTCGTCGAAGAGGAACACGCTGGGTTCGCGCACGATGGCGCGTCCCATGGCCACGCGCTGGCGCTGTCCGCCGGAGAGCTGGCGGGGCATGCGCTCGAGCAGACCGTCGAGTCCGAGCAGCTTGGCGGCTTCCAGAGCGCGACGCTTGCGTTCGTCGGCGGGAATGCCGCGCACCTTCAGGCCGTAGGTGATGTTGTTGTACACGTTCATGTGCGGGTAGAGCGCGTAGTTCTGGAACACCATGGCGATGTTGCGGTCCTTGGGTTCCATGCGCGTCACGTCCTTGTCGCCTATCATGATGGTGCCGGAGGTCACTTCCTCCAGGCCGGCAATGCAGCGCAGGGCCGTGGACTTGCCGCAGCCCGAGGGCCCCACCATGACCATGAACGAGCCGTCCGGCACTTCGAGATTGAGTCCGGAGAGCACTTTGTTCTTGTTGAAAGTCTTGTCTATGTTGATGAGACGAACGTTTGCCATTGTGTGTTCCTTGTTACTTCTCGGTTTCCACAAGTCCGCGAACAAAGAGCTTCTGCATTCCGAGCACCACCAGAAGCGGGGGCAGCATGCCGAGAAGCGCCACGGCCATGATGAGGTTCCATTCCGGCACGGCGTCGGGAATGTTCACCATGCGCTG